>NZ_BNET01000003.1:369744-640356 GCF_024341885.1 Nocardioides sp. OK12
GAGCCCCGACCGGTCACCGGTCGGGGCTCCTCGCACGTGGCGCTCAGGCGCGCAGCAGGCGGGCGGCCTCGGCCGCCCAGTAGGTCAGGATCACGTCGGCGCCGGCGCGGTGGATCGAGCCGAGCGTCTCGAGGATCGCCGGCTCGCGGTCGATCCAGCCGTTGGCGGCCGCGGCCTCGACCATGGCGTACTCGCCGGAGATGTTGTACGCGGCCACCGGCACGTCGACGGCGTCGCGCACCCGGCGCAGCACGTCGAGGTAGGCCAGGGCCGGCTTGACCATCACCAGGTCGGCGCCCTCGGCGACGTCGAGGAGCGCCTCACGCACGCCCTCGACCGCGTTGGCGGGGTCCTGCTGGTAGGTGCGACGGTCGCCCTCGAGGCACGAGTCGACGGCCTCGCGGAAGGGGCCGTAGAACGCCGAGGCGTACTTCGCGGAGTAGGCCAGGATCGAGACGTCGGTGTGCTCGGCGGCGTCGAGCGCCTCGCGCACCACCGCGACCTGGCCGTCCATCATCCCGCTGGGCCCGACCATGTCGACCCCGGCGTGCGCCTGCGCCCGCGCCATCTCGGCGTACGCCGCGAGCGTGCGGTCGTTGTCGACGCGCCCGTCGGGGGTGAGCAGGCCGCAGTGCCCGTGGTCGGTGAACTCGTCGAGGCACAGGTCGCTCATCACCGTCAGCGCGTCGCCGACCTCGCCGACGACGTCGGTGATGGCGAGGTTGAGGATGCCCGCGGGGTCGACGCCGCCGGAGCCGGTGGCGTCGCGGGTCTCGGGGATGCCGAAGAGCATCACCCCGCCCAGCCCGAGCTCGGCCGCCTCGGCGACCGCGGCCAGCAGGCTGGAGCGGGTGTGCTGCACGACGCCGGGCATCGAGGAGATCGGCTGCGGCTCGCTGATGCCCTCGCGCACGAACAGCGGCAGCACCAGCTGGCGCGGGGCCACCTGGGTCTCCGCCACCATCCGGCGCAGCGCCGGGGTGGTGCGCAGGCGCCGCGGGCGCACCACGGGTCCGCGCAGCGCCGCGGGCTCGACCGGCTCGTTGCTCACCGTGGCTGCCCCGCCCCGCTCAGGACCGCGAGGTCGCGCGACGCCGGGCCGCGGGCTTGCGCTCCGACGGCTTGGTGACCGGCTGGCCCTCCTCGACCAGCGCCAGCCGGCGGGCGGCGCCGAAGTCGGCGAGCGCGTCGGTGAGCACCTCGACGTCGGGCTTGGGCGAGAGCACGTCGACGCGCAGCCCGTGCTCCTCGGCGGTCTTGGCCGTGGCCGGACCGATCACCGCGATGACGGTGGAGGGGTGCGGCTTGCCCGCGATCCCGACCAGGTTGCGCACCGTGGAGGAGGAGGTGAAGACGACCGCGTCGAACTTGCCCGACTTGATGGCGTCCCGCGTGGGCGCCGGCGGCGGGGTGGCCCGCACGGTGCGGTAGGCGGTGACGTCGTCGCACTCCCAGCCCAGGTCGACCAGGCCGGCGACGAGGTTCTCGGTGGCGATGTCGGCGCGGGGCAGGAAGACCCGGTTGATCGGGTCGAGCACGTCGTCGTACTCGGGCCAGTCGGCCAGCAGGCCGGCCGCGGACTGCTCGCCCGAGGGCACCAGGTCGGCGCGCAGGCCCCAGTCGGCGATGGCGCCGGCGGTCTTGTCGCCGACGGCGGCGATCTTCAGGCCCGAGAACGCACGCGCGTCGAGGCCGTACTCCTCGAACTTCTCGCGCACCGCCTTGACGGCGTTGACCGAGGTGAAGGCGATCCACTCGTAGCGGCCCTCGACCAGGCCGCGCACGGCCTTGTCCATCTGCTGGGGGTTGCGGGGCGGCTCGACGGAGATCGTGGGGACCTCCTCGGGCACGGCGCCGTAGCCGCGCAGGCGGGTGGTCAGCGGACCGGCCTGGTCCTTGGTGCGCGGCACCAGGACCCGCCAGCCGAAGAGCGGCTTGGTCTCGAACCACGACAGGGTCTCGCGCAGGTCGACGACCTTGCCGATGACGATGACCGCCGGCGGCGACATCCGGGCGGCGCGGGCGTCGGCGCCCACGTCGGCCAGCGTCGAGGTGAGGGTGGACTGCTCGGTGGTGGTGCCCACCCGGGTCATCGCGACCGGGGTCGAGGGCGAGCGGCCGGCCGAGACCAGCGCCTTGGCGATGTCGGCGACCTGGCCGACGCCGGAGAGCAGCACCAGGGTGCGGTCGTCGGCGTACTGGCTCCAGTCGACGCTGCCGTCGCAGGTCACGACCGCGACCTCGCGGTGGTCCTTGGTGGTCAGCGGGATGCCGGCGTAGGCCGGGACCGCCGAGACCGAGGAGACGCCGGGGACGATCTCGAAGCCGATGCCGGCCTTGGCGCAGGCCTGCGCCTCCTCGGGGCCGGAGGCGTAGAGGAAGGGGTCGCCAGTCATCAGCCGGACCACGCGCCGGCCCTTCTTGGCGTGCTTGACCACCACCTTGGCGCGCGCGGCGTGGGTCAGCGGCTGGCCGTCCTCGCCGAAGCCGCCGTCGACGACCTCGGGGCCGGCGTCCTGCTCGGGCGCCTCCGCGTCGGGGGCGGGCAGGCCCAGCAGCCGGGAGACCAGCTCCGCGTGCTCGGGTGACTCGGTGACGACCACCTCGGCCTGGCGCAGCAGCTCGACCGCGCGCAGGGTCATCAGGTCGGGGTCGCCGGGGCCGCTGCCGACGAACGACACCCAGCCGCGGGTCCGCTCGGTCGGGTCGGTCGTGGTCTTGCCTCGCGTCATGCGTCTCGCACCTTGTCTGCTTCAGTGGTGGCTGCTGGACCTGGCTGGCCCAGCTGTCCTGCCCCGTCGGCGAGCATCTCTGCTCCCAACCGGGTCCCGACGCCCACGGCGTCGGAGGGCGTCCCGGTCGCGGACATCCGCACCGAGAGCGTCCCGTCGGGCGAGAGCGCCACGGCCCTCACCCACAGCTCTTCGCCGTCCTCACCCTCGACGACCTCCGCCAGCGCCCCGATCGGGGCCGAGCAGCCGCCCTCGAGCGTCGACAGCACCGCACGCTCGGCGTCGACCGCCGCGCGGGTGGGCGCGTCGTCGAGCGCCCGCAGCGCCTCGACCAGCTCGTCGTCGGCGCGGCACTCGACCGCCAGCGCGCCCTGCCCGGGGGCGGGCAGCACCTGGAGGGGGTCGAGCACCTCGGTGACCTCCGCGAGCCGATCGATGCGGGACAGGCCGGCCCGAGCCAGCACGACGGCGTCGTAGTCGCCGCTGCGGACCTTGCCGATCCGGGTGTCGACGTTCCCACGAACGCCACGCACCTCCAAACCGAGCCCGAGGGCGTGCAGCTGGGCGGCGCGGCGCGGCGAGCCGGTGCCGACGACCGAGCCGACGGGCAGCTCGCCGATGGTCAGCCCGTCGCGGGCGACCACGGCGTCGCGGGGGTCCTCGCGCTGCGGCACCGCCGCGAGCACGATGCCCTCCGCGGGGTAGGTGGGCACGTCCTTGAGCGAGTGCACGGCCACGTCGACGTCGCCGCGCAGCAGCGCGTCGCGCAGGGCGCTGACGAAGACGCCGGTGGACGACGCGCCGACCAGCGGCGTGCCCGCGGCCTGGCTGCGGTCGCCGTCGGTGGTCACCTCGACCAGCACGGTCTCGCGGCCCAGCCGCTCGCGGATCATCGCGGCGACGTGGCCCGACTGGGTGGTCGCGAGCAGCGAGCGGCGGGTGCCGACCCGCACCGGCGGCTGCTGGGTGGGGTGGTCGGTGGTCACGACGACAGCCCTCCCGGTCGGGTCACGGCGGAGACCGCCTCGGGGTCGAGGGCGAAGAGCTCGGCCAGCGCGGCGGCGTAGGAGACCGCGCCGGTCTCGTTGGCCAGCTCGCGCACCCGGACCGTGGGCTCGTGCAGCAGCTTGTCGGCCACCCGCCGCACGGTGTGCAGCACCTCGGCGCGCGCGGCGGGGTCGAGCTCGGGCAGGCGGCTCTCGAGGCGCGACATCTCGGCGTCGACGACGCCGGTGGCCATCGAGCGGAGCGCGACGACGGTGGGGGTCACGCTGGCCTGGCGGCGCGCGGTGAGGAACGCCGCGACCTCCTCGGTGACGATGTCGCGCACCGCCCGCACCTCGGTGCCGGCCTCGGTGTCGTCGACCTCGCTGGCGAGGCTGGCGAGGTTGATCAGGCTCAGGCCGTCGAGCTCGGCCGCGGCCGGGTCGACGTCGTGGGGCAGCGCGAGGTCGATGACGGTGAGCCGGCGACCTCCCTGGAGCGCCTGCTCCAGCAGGTCGACCCCGACCTGGACGCCGGTGGCGCCGGTGCAGGTGACCAGCAGGTCGGCCTCGGCCACGGCCGCGCCGAGGTCGGAGACGGGGGCGGTGCGGGCGCCGTACTCGCGGGCCAGCCGGTCGGCGCGCTCGGCGGTGCGGTTGAGCACCACGATGTCGGCGGCGCCGTGGCGGGCCATCGTCGCGGTCGCGAGGCCGGCCATCGAGCCGGCGCCGAGGACGGCGACCCGCCGCCCGGCGACGTCGCCGAGGCTGTCGCTGGCGCGGCGCAGCGCGGAGGTGATCAGCGAGGGCGCGGCCCGGTCGATGTCGGTCTCGGCGCGCGAGCGCTTGCCCACCCGCAGGGCCTGCTGGAAGAGGCTGTTGAGCGCGGGGCCGACGGTGCCGAGCTCCTGGCCCAGCCGCAGCGCCTCGCGGGTCTGGCCGAGGATCTGGCCCTCGCCGACGGCCATCGAGTCGAGCCCGGCCGCGACCTGGAAGAGGTGGGAGACCGCGCCGTCGTCGTAGTGGACGTAGAGGTGCGGCAGCATCGTCTCGGTGCTCTCGCCGGCCCGGTCGACCAGCAGCGTCGAGAGCTCCTCGACCGAGCCGTGGAAGCGGTCGACGTCGGCGTAGACCTCGAGGCGGTTGCAGGTCGAGATGACCGCGGCCTCGGAGACGTGCGCGGCCGCCGAGGCGGCGGCGACCAGCTTGGCGACGCTGTCGTCGTCGGTGCCGGCCACCCGCTCGAGCAGCGAGACGGGGGCGGAGTTGTGGGAGATGCCCACGACCAGGACGCTCATGCGGGCCTTCCTTCCAGCTCGCCACCGGCGCCGCGGGCGACGCCCGCGGCACCCAGGGCCTTGCGCTGCTCGTGGTAGGCGAGGATCTGCAGCTCGATGGACAGGTCGACCTTGCGCACGTCGACCCCGTCGGGGACGGCGAGCACGGTCGGGGCGAAGTTGAGGATGCTGCGGATGCCGGCGGCGACCATGTGGTCGGCGACGTCCTGGGCGGCGGGCGCGGGGGTGGAGATGACGCCGATGGCGACGCCGTGCTCGTGCACGATCGCCTCGAGGTCGGAGAAGGGGCGCACGTCGACGCCGGCCACGACCTCGGAGTGGCGGCGCGGGTCGGCGTCGAGCAGCGCGACGACCCGGAAGCCGCGGCTGCGGAAGCCGGAGAAGCTGGCCAGGGCGTGACCGAGGTTGCCGATGCCGACGATGACCACGGGCCAGTCCTGGGTCACGCCGATCTCGCGGGCGATCTGGTAGAGCAGGTACTCGACGTCGTAGCCGACCCCGCGGGTGCCGTAGCTGCCCAGGTAGGACAGGTCCTTGCGCAGCTTGGCGCTGTTGACCCCGGCCGCGGTCGCGAGGTCCTCGCTGGAGCAGGTGGCGGTCCCTGCCTCGGAGAGCCCGGTGAGGGCTCGCAGGTAGACCGGCAGCCGCGCGACGGTCGCCTCGGGGATGTCCCGCGACGCCTCGGAAGGGGTCCGTTCGGTCACTTCAGTGCTCTCCATGCCCAGCCGCGGGACGGGGACCGAGGAGCCCCTGATCGTCCGAGCGACCTCGCCACTGTAGGAGTTTGTGAACGCGAGAACAAACCGAGCGGGCGAGCGTCCGGAGGGTGGGCTAGCACATGTGAGAACCCCCACGCCCACCGGGGCGCCCCGGCGCTGCGACGGGTCGGATCAGGCACCCAGCGCGCGACGCAGCCGCGCGGGGTCCACGCGCCAGTAGTCGTGCTGACGACCGTCGACGAAGGTCACCGGGATCTCCTCGCCGTAGCGGCGGGTCAGCTCGGCGTCGCCGTCGATCGACAGCTCGTCGTAGCCCTCGCCGAGCTCGGCGCAGACCGCCTCCACCACGGCCCGGGCCTCGTCGCACAGGTGGCACCCCGGTCGGGTCAGCAGGCGCACCCGCGGCTGCGGGGCGCTCATCCGAGCAGCTCCAGGTGGCGGCGCCGCTCCTCGGCCCGCAGCGAGCCCTTGCGGACCTTGCCGGTCACCGTGACCGGCAGCGAGTCGACGACCTCGACGCGGCTGGGCACCTTGAAGCGCGCCAGCCGCTCCTCGCAGCGCTCGCGCACCGCGGCGACGACCGCCCCGGGCTCGGCGCCGGGGGCGACGACGTAGGCCACCACCGCCTCGCCCGTCGCGGCGTCCTCGACGCCGATGACCGCGGCCTCGCGCACCCCCTCGACCTCCCGGACGACCTCCTCGACCTCGGTGGGGTAGACGTTGAAGCCCGAGACGATGACCAGCTCCGCGAGCCGGTCGACGAGGAACAGCTCTCCGTGCGGGTCGAGCAGCCCGACGTCGCCGGTCGCGAACCAGCCCTCGGCGTCGGGCCCGTCGGCGCCGTCGGGCCAGTAGCCGCTGAACAGGTTCTCGCCGCGCACCTGGACCTCACCGGGGTCACCGGGCTCGCTGGGGCGCCCGGCCTCGTCGACCAGGCGCACCTCGACGCCGGGCAGCGCCCGGCCCACCGAGCCCGGGACCGGGGCGTCGGGCAGCGAGCACAGGGTGCTGGTCACCACGGGCGCCGCCTCGGTGAGCCCGTAGCCCTGGTGCACCGCCAGCCCGGTGGCGGCAGTGAACAGCGCGACCGACGCGGGGTCGAGCGGCGCCGAGCCCGAGAGGACCAGCCGCACCGGGCCGAGCCGCTCGGCGAGGGAGTCGTCGTCGCGCCAGTGCCGGAAGACCGGCGGAGCCAGGGGCAGCACGCTGCAGGCCTCGTCGTCGACGACGTCGAGGATCGTCTGGGGGTCGTACCCACGCACCAGCACCAGCTTGGCGCGGTGGCGCAGGACGCTGCCCAGCACGGCGTTGAGCCCGTAGACGTGGAAGAGGGGCAGCACCCCCAGCACGACGTCGTCTCCGTGCATCATCGGCGGCTCGACGGCCCCCAGCTGGTCGATGTCGGCCAGCAGGGCCCGGTGGCTGAGCATCGCGGCCCGGGGGTGCCCCGAGGTGCCGGAGGTGTAGAGCAGCACCGCGAGCCGCTCGGGGTCGCGCACCCGGGGCACCGGCACCGGGGCCGGGTCCTCGCGCAGGGCCGCGTGGGCCCACTCCCCCGGCTCGGGGTCGGCACCCGCCACGACCACCCGCGGGTCGGCGGCGCGCGCCCGCAGGTCGGCGGGCAGGTCGGCGGACGCCAGCCCGGCGACCGCGCGGCGTACGACGTCGAGGGCGGCGGGGCCCGCGACCACGAGCCGGCTGCCGGAGTCGGCCAGCACCCGGGTCAGCTCGTCGACGGTCGAGCGGGGGTTCACCGGCACCGCGACCGCGTGCACGCGCAGGACCGCCAGGTAGGTCGTGACGAACTCGATGGTGTTCTCCAGCGCCAGCACCACGCGGTAGCCGGCGACCACGCCCACCTCGGAGAAGCCGTGGGCCAGCCGCGCCACCTCGTCCTCGAGGCCGGCCCAGGTCACGCTGCGCCCGTCGGCCTCGACCAGCGCCAGCTTGTCGGGCGACTCGGCCGCCGCGACGACGACGAGGTCGCTGAGGTCCCCCGGTGGAGGGGCGGCGTGCTCGTCGTCGACGGGACGCCCCTGCGTGGTGCCCTGGTCCATCCGGCGATGCTCCCACATCGCGACGGCGCGGGCCCTGGGAGCGGCGGCCACATTCTCCTAGGGTGGCGGCGTGACCCCGCCCGCCGAGCGCCGGACCCTGCCGAACCTCCAGCAACGCTCCACGCTGGCGGGCGAGGCCGCGGCCGCCGCGGCGGAGGTCGAGTCGGCGCTGGTGACCCCCAGCGACCCCACCTCGGCGGCGTTCTTCGACGTCGACAACACGATCATGCAGGGCGCGAGCATCTTCCACCTCGCCCGCGGCCTGCACCGGCGCAAGTTCTTCACCACGCGCGAGATCGCGGGCGCCGCCTGGAAGCAGGCCTACTTCCGCGTCGTGGGGGTCGAGGACCCCGAGCACGTCGCCGACGCCCGCAACTCCGCGCTCGGCTTCATCGCCGGCCACACCGTCGCCGAGCTGCAGGAGCTCACCGAGGAGATCTTCGACGAGGCCATGGCGCACCGGATCTGGCCCGGCACGCGCGCGCAGGCCCAGCTCCACCTCGACCAGGGCCAGCGGGTGTGGCTGGTGACCGCGGCCCCCATCGAGATCGCCCAGGTGATCGCCCGCCGGCTCGGGCTGACCGGGGCGATGGGCACGGTCGCCGAGCACCACGACGGCGTCTACACCGGCCGGCTGGTCGGCGACATGCTGCACGGCCCGGCCAAGGCGGAGGCGGTGCGCGCGCTGGCCGAGCGCGAGCAGCTCGACCTCGCCGCGTGCTCGGCCTACTCCGACTCCTTCAACGACCTGCCGATGCTGAGCATGGTGGGCGACCCGTGCGCCATCAACCCCGACGCGCGGCTGCGCGCCCACGCGCGCGAGGCGGGCTGGCGGATCCGCGACTACCGCACCGGGCGCAAGGCGGCCCGGGCCGGGCTGGTGCTGGGCGCCGCGGCCGGTGCGGTCAGCGGCACCGTGGCGGCCGGGGTGGCGCTGCGCTCGCGTCGCCACTGACCGGGCGGCCTGCCTCCTCCACCCCCGCCGCTGGTCTGGACCGGCCGGCGGCGCGCGCCTCCCGCATCGGGAGAAACTTTTTCGGTATACGACTGTTTCGGTTCCCAGCGACCCCGATCCGTCGTACCCTCGGAGTCGCTCTGGGAGAGAGCGTGCATGGGAGGGAACACCTGATGGCGCCGCACGCCGACGTGACGCACGGCTTCGACGCCCTGCGACGCCTCGTGCTCCGCGCCCTCGACGACGCCCTCTCGCCCCTCGCCCCGACACCGGCCCTGGCCGCCGCGGCCCTGCCCGGGGCTCCCCCGGCGCGGCTGGTTGACCTGCTGCTGCAGACCGTGGCCGACGACAGCCTGCACATCGAGGCCGACCCGGGCACCGGGGTGCCCCCGCCGGGCGGCTACGACGACAGCGCCCTCGCCACGTCCTCGGAGGAGTCCGCCGACGACCGCACGCGGCTGATCGCGCTGGTCGAGCTCGCCCGCCAGGGCGACGTCGACGCCTTCGGGCTGCTCTACGACCACTACCAGGGCTCGGTCTACCGCTTCCTCTTCCACCGCACCCGCTCGGCGACGCTGGCCGAGGACCTCACCTCCGAGACCTTCTTCCGGGCGCTGCGCTCGATGCAGGGGTTCCGCTGGCAGGGCAAGGACTTCGGCGCCTGGCTGATGACCATCGCCCGCAACCTGGCCACCGACCACTTCAAGGCCGGGCGCACCCGCCTCGAGATGACCACCGAGGACATGGGCCAGCACGACGACGCCACCGAGGGCCCCGAGGCCCTCGTGCTGGCCGGGCTGACCAACGAGATCCTGCTCCAGGCGCTGACCGAGCTGCCCGACGAGCAGCGCGACTGCCTGGTGATGCGCTTCCTCCAGGGCATGAGCATCGCCGAGACCGCCGCGGTCCTGGGTCGCAGCGACGGCGCCATCAAGCAGCTGCAGCTGCGCGGGGTGCGCAACCTGGCCAAGCTGATGCCGGAGGGGTTGCGGTGACGAGCCCGGTGACGCCTGCGTCACAGCCCGTAACCAACCGTCGCGACCGGTCGTTGAGCGTGGTGTCGAGACGTCACCACGGCGACTCGCCGACCCACCCCGACTCCGGAGAAGGACGCCACCGATGAGCCCCGTGTTCGCGGCGCGACGACGCGCCGAGGAGTTCGACGCACTGGTCGAGGCCCGCGCTGCGGGTCGACCGGTCGATGACGCGCGGTTCGACGCCCTGCTCGACGTCGTGGGCGCACTGCGCACCAGCCCGCAGCCCCAGGCCCGCCCCGAGTTCGTGGCCGACCTGCGCGAGCGGCTGATGACCGCCGCCGCCACCGAGCTGCGACCGGCGACCGCCGCGTCCCCGGCGACCGCGGCCCGCCTGACCGTGGCCCCCCAGCGCACCCGCCGCGACCGGCGCCTGGCCGCCGCCGTCGGCGGCCTGGCCATCGTGGGCGCCTCGAGCACCATGGCGGTCGCCTCCCAGTCGGCGCTGCCCGGCGACGTCCTCTACCCGCTCAAGCGGGCGATGGAGAACATCTCGACCGGCGTCAGCACCAGCGACGAGCGTCGCGGCGAGAGCCTGCTCTCCCACGCGGCCGGTCGCCTGGCCGAGGTCGACGCCCTCTCGCGCGACGAGCAGGGCCAGGACCTCGTCGCCATCGAGAACACCCTGATCGCCTTCACCGACCAGACCTCCGAGGCCAGCCAGGTGCTGATCGGCGACTACGCCGAGACCGGCGACGAGACCTCGATCGTGGAGCTGCAGCAGTTCACCGTCGAGAGCATGGGCGCCCTCGAGGACCTCTCCGCGGTCCTGCCGGCCACCGCCCAGGAGGTGCTGGTCACGGCCGGCACCCTGCTCGCCGAGATCGACCAGACGACCCAGCAGCTGTGCCCCACCTGCCCCGGCACCACCATCGGCCAGGTGCCGGCCTTCCTGGTCAACGCCGCCGAGGCGCTGCTGGGCGACCTGGTGACGCCCACCCCCGCCCCCGAGGCGGCCGGCTCGCAGCGCGACCCGGGCAAGGGCGGGCGCCAGCCCGGCAAGGGCGCCAACGGCGCCAACGGCTCCGGCAGCGCCCCCTCGACCAGCACCCCGGGCACCGTCGCCCTGCCGACGCCGCCCCCGAGCCCCGCGCCGGGCGCCGGCAACGGCTCCCAGCAGGGCGGCACCACCGGTTCCAACCAGGGCCCGCTGGGCCCGATCACCGACAACGTGCCCGGCACCGGGACGCCCACGGGCGGCGCCGGCGGCAACGGCGGGTCGGGTGCGCTCAGCGGCCCGGTCGAGGACATCGTCGACGGGGTCAACGGCCTCGTCGAGGGCATCACCGACCCGCTCCTGCCCTGACCGGTCCCCCGGGGCACCCCCGAGGCCTGCTCCGGGGCCTGCTCCGGTTCCCGGGGAGCCCGGGACCTCCGGGACTTCCGGGACCCCGGCTCAGCGGAAGACGGACTCGCGCTGGCGCAGCAGCGAGTAGAGCGTCTGCTGGATCGTCTCGCGCACCTGGTCGGTGACGTTGAAGACCAGCATCGGGTCGTCGGCGGCGCCGTCCTCGAACTCGTCGGTGCGCACCGGCTCGCCGAACTCCAGCAGCCACTTCGAGGGCAGCGGCACCAGGCCCAGCGGCCCCAGCAGCGGGAAGAGCGGGGTGATGGGGATGTAGGGCACCCCCAGCAGCCGCGCCAGCGAGGGCACGTTGCCGACCAGCGGGTAGATCTCCTCGGCACCCACGACCGACAGCGGCACGATCGGCACCCCGGTGCGCAGCGCGGCCGAGACGAAGCCGCCGCGCCCGAAGCGCTGCAGCTTGTACCGCTCGGCGTACGGCTTGCCGATGCCCTTGAAGCCCTCGGGCCACACGCCCACGAGCTCGCCCCCGCGCAGCATCCGCTCGGCGTCCTCCGAGCAGGCCAGGGTGGCGCCGCCCTTGCGGGCCAGCGCGTTGACCAGCGGCAGCCGGAAGACCAGGTCGGCACCCAGCGGACGCAGGAACCGGTCGGCGTGGTCGTGGATGGACACCATCGTCATCAGGCCGTCGAGCGGCACCGTGCCGGAGTGGTTCGAGACCACCAGGGCGCCGCCCTCGGCCGGGATGTTCTCGATGCCGCGGACCTCGATGCGGAACCACTTCTGCGCGATCGGGCGCAGGGCGGCCATGAAGAAGCGCTGGGTGACCTCGGCGTCGAAGCCGTACTCGTCGACCACGTAGTCGCCGGTCACCCGACGGCGCAGGAACGCCAGGAACCGGGCCAGCTGGCCCTCCCACTCCTCGCCGAAGAGCTCGCGGGCGGCGTGCTGGAAGGCCGAGAGCCAGTCGCCGACGGGGATGCCCGCCGAGGGGTGGCGCTCCTCGGTGGTGGTCGCCGGTCGGGGCGGCGTGACCTGCTCGGCCGCCGCCGGCTCCACGGGCTGCTGCTCGGACCGGTCGTCGCGGCCCTGGGGCTCCTCGGCCGCCGTCGGCACCTCGGGGGGCTGCTCGGGCGCCGCCCCGGGCTTCGCGGGGCGGGCGCCGGGGCCGGCCAGGCCGCGGGCCGCCGACGACGGCTGCTTGCCCGTGCCGCGCCCGGGACGGCCGCGGGTGCCGATGGGGATGATCTCGGCGTCACCCATGGTGCTGGCCTCCCGGTGCTCGTCGTACGTCGTCGCCGTCGATCGCCTGCAGGGGCTCGACCCGGCTCGCGTCGGCCGCGCCGGGGTCGGGGAAGGCCGAGGCCAGCCCGTCGAGCAGCCGCTCGGCCCGCCCGCCGGTGCGCGGCAGCGTCGCGCCGAAGTCGGTGAGCGCCTCGGCGGTGGAGCGGGCGGGGTGGAAGCCCAGCTCGCTGCGCATCCGGGTGGTGTCGACGCCGCGGCCGTAGGTCAGGAAGGCGACCTGCTCGGGCGAGAAGTCGGCGACCCGGGCCGAGCGCAGGGCCGAGCCGAGCGAGCCGACGGCGAAGCCGGGCAGCGCCAGGGTCGGGCGGCGCAGGCGGCGCAGGGCCTGCGAGAGCATCAGCACCCCGTCGCCGGCGACGTTGAAGGTGCCGGCGACCTCGTGGGTCACGGCGTGCTGGAGGACGGCGAAGAGGTCGTCCTCGTGCAGCAGCTGCAGCCGCGGGTCGTAGCCGGCGACCGTGGGCACCACCGGCAGGCGCAGGTAGGAGGTCAGCGGGCTCTCGACGTGGGGACCCACCACGTTGGCGCAGCGCAGCAGGGTGACCCGCACGTCGCCGCGGCGACGTGCGAAGCCGCGCACGTAGGCCTCGACCTCGGCGACGTCCTTGGCGTAGCCGGCGCGCGGGGCGCGGCGCGGCTCCATCTCCTCGGTGAACATCGCGGGGTCGCGCGAGCTGGCGCCGTAGACGGTGGTCGTCGACTTCACGACGAGGTCGCGCACGCCGGGCGCGCGCTGGCAGGCCGCCAGCAGCTGCATCGTCCCGATGACGTTGAGCTCCTTCATCGTGCCCCGACCCCCGGCGCTGCCGGGGGTGGCGATGACGCTCATGTGGACGACGGTGTCGACGTCCTCCTTGGCGATCACCTTGGCGATCACCGGGGTGCGGATGTCGGCCCGCACGAAGGAGACCTCGCCGATGTCGCCGCGGGGCGGCACGACGTCGACGCCGATCACCCGCGAGACGGCGGGGTCGGCGGCGAGGGAGCGCGCGAAACGGCGCCCGAGGTCACGTGAGACCCCGGTGACCAGGACGACCTTGCCCATGCTCGCGCCCGATTCCCTCGAGAACTACCGACGACGTAGGAGGTGGTGCGCCACCGGCGCGGACCCGTGGCCCGCGCGGTGGCCCGCGACTACTTGCCGAGCTTGCGACGCTGGACGCGCGTCTTCTTCAGCAGCTTGCGGTGCTTCTTCTTGGCCATGCGCTTGCGCCGCTTCTTGATGACCGAACCCACAGGTTGTTCCTTTCCCAGCTGGTGGTCCCGCGCAGAGGCGCGAAGGACGCCGACAGCCTACTGGGCCGGTGCCGGGCTCGGAGAATCGCGTCCTCCCCGGCGGCCCGCGGAGCGGGCGCGGGGCGCGTGCGGTGGCTCAGCCGGCGTCGTAGAAGGACTTGCGGATGTACTCGTTCGCGTCCTCCTCGCGCACGCGGAACGAGCGGCCGACCCGGACGGCGGGCAGCTCTCCGTTGTGCACGAGGCGGTAGACCGTCATCTTCGAGACCCGCATCATCGCGGCCACCTCGGCAACGGTCAGGAACTTGGCCTCGGAGATGTCTCCGGAGGAGCTGGTCACCATGAGCTTGCACCGACTTCCTGGGCGGCACGTCCGCCGGCTTCCCCGCCGGCGACTCCACGGCCACGCAGTGGTGAGAATAGGGCCTGGAGTGACTCGTGGGGAAGAGGAAACCTGAAGTGACCTGAGTTTTGTCGGCGTGTCGGCTTGCATGTCACCCAGATGGGGCACGCCACGCTGGCCTCACCAGGCCTGCGGGTCCAGCCCGTGCAGGGGGAAGGCGGCCACCCGGGTGGCCTGCACCGCGCGGTCGAGCCAGGTGTCGGGGTCGTAGCCCTCGGACCAGTCCTGGTAGGTGGGGGTGACGCCGTCGGTCATCCGCCGCGGCGCCACCTGGCCCAGGAGCCGCTGCACGTGCTCGCGCCAGGCGTCGGGGGTGGCGGTGTCCGGGTCGAGCGGCGTGCCGCGCACGGCTGCCAGGAGGTGGGTCCACGAGCGCGGCACCACCGAGACCAGCTCGTAGCCGCCGCCGCCCAGCGCGACCCACCGGCCGTCGGCCACCTCGTGGGCCAGGTCGTGCAGGGCGTGGTGGGCCATCCGCTGACCGTCGACCGAGAGCATCAGGTGGGCCAGCGGGTCGTCGGCGTGGGAGTCGCACCCGTGCTGGGTGACCAGGACCTGCGGGGAGAACTCCCGCAGCAGCGGGGGCACGATGGCGTGGAAGGCGCGCAGCCACCCGGAGTCGGAGGTGCCGGGAGGAAGCGCGACGTTGACGGCGCTGCCCTCGGCGCCGGGTCCGCCCAGGTCCTGCGCCGACCCGGTGCCCGGGAAGAGGATCTGGCCGGTCTCGTGCAGGGAGACCGTCAGCACCCGCGGGTCGTCCCAGAAGATCTTCTCGACGCCGTCGCCGTGGTGGACGTCGATGTCGACGTAGGCCACCCGCTCCACGCCCTGGTCGAGCAGCCAGCGGATGCCGACCGCGATGTCGTTGTAGACGCAGAACCCGCTGACCCGGTCGGGCATGGCGTGGTGCAGCCCGCCGGTGATGTTGGCCGAGTGCAGCGACTCCCCGCTCCAGACCTGGCGACAGGCCTCGACCGTGGCGCCCACCACGTGGGCGCCGGCCTCGTGCATGCCGGCGAAGACCGGGTTGTCCTCGGTGCCCAGCCCGACGTCGAGGCGCGGCCGGACGTGGCGACCGGCGTCCTGCACGGCCTCGAGCAGCGACGCCTCGTGCACGGTGGCCAGCAGGTCGTCGTCCGCGACCGGCGCCGGCACGGTCCGCAACCCCTGCGGGCCGCCCACCACGCCGAGCCCCTGGGCCAGGCGCATGGTCAGGTCCACGCGCACCGGTGACATGGGGTGGCCCGCGCCGAAGTCGTACTCCGTGAGGCGGGCGTCGAAGACGACGCTGGAGGGTCCGGAACAGGCGAGCACGACCGCGACGCTACCGCCCGGGTGACGTCGGACACGCGCAGGCGCTACCGTGCTCACGTGCTGATCACCTCCACGACCTCGTCGCAGTGGTGGGCCGCCTGACGGCGGACCACCGATCGAGCACACCCTCATCCCACGGCCGCCCACGGGCGGCCGTTCGTCATCTCCGGACCTGCACCGCGCGTGGGCACACCCACCTCCAGGAGCAGACATGTCCACGACCACCACCAGCACGACCACGGCCACCATCGCCACGACCTCCACCGCGCGGCGGCTCTCGCTGCTCACCCCGTCCGGGACCCCGACCCTCGGCAACCTGCTGGGCGCGATGCGGCCGCTCGTCGCCGGCCAGGACGCCCACGACTGCTTCGTCGGGGTCTCCGACCTGCACGCGATGACCGACGGCCACGACCCGCGGCTGCTGCGCGAGCGCAGCAGCGACCTCGCGCGGCTGCTGCTCGCGGTCGGTCTCGAGCGCAGCACCCTGTTCGTGCAGAGCCGGGTGCCCGCGCACCGCCAGCTGGCGTTCCTGCTCGAGTGCGTCGCCTCCAGCGGCGAGCTGGGCCGGATGATCCAGTTCAAGCAGCGGCGTCGGGCCAACGGGTCCAGCAGGGCCGCACTGCTCACCTACCCGGTGCTGATGGCCGCCGACATCCTGCTCTACCGGCCCGCCCAGGTGCCGGTGGGCGACGACCAGCGCCAGCACGTCGAGCTCGCACGCGACCTCGCCCTGCGCTTCAACCGCACCTACGGCGAGGTCTTCACGGTGCCCGAGGTCGTCGTGGCGCCGACGGGGGCACGGGTGATGGACCTGCAGCGCCCCACCGAGAAGATGAGCAAGTCGAGCACCGAGCTGTCCGGGGTCGTCGCCCTGCTGGACCCGCCGGACGTCGTGCGCCGCAAGGTGGCCCGCGCCGTCACCGATGCCGAGACCGGGCCCGACGCGGTGCGCGCCGACCGCGACACCAAGCCCGGGGTCACCAACCTGCTCGAGGTGCTGGCGGCCTGCGGCGGCTCCGCCGACGGCATCAGCACCTACGGCGCGCTCAAGCGCGCCGTCACCGACGCCGTCGTCGGCGTCCTCGAGCCGCTGCAGCGCCGCCACGCCGAGCTGGCCGCCGACCCCGGCCCCCTCGAGGCGGCGTACGCCGACGGGGAGGCACGCTGCCGCCGGGTCACCGCCCCGGTGCTCGCGGCGGCCGAGGCAGCGATGGGGCTGTGACCCGGGCCGGGGCCCGGCTCAGGTCGCGGCGATGAAGTCGGCCACGGCGTGGCCGAGCTCGGCGCCGGCGTCCTCCTGCAGGAAGTGGCCGGCGCGCTCAATCACCGGGTGCTCGACCTCGCGGGTGCCGGGCACCAGCTTCTTCATCAGCGGCCCCATCGCCCCGGTGATCGGGTCGGAGTCGGAGAAGGCGACCAGGAACGGCTTCTCCCAGCGCCCCAGCACCTCCCAGGCGGCCCGGTTGGCCTCGGTGGCCGGGTCGTCGGTGCTGGTCGGCACGAGCCCGGGCATCGCCCGCGGGCCGGCGACGAGGTCCTGGCTGGGGAACGGCGCGTCGTACGCCGCGCGCACCTGCGCGCTCATCCCGCGCACGCACCCGGACTCCACGAAGCGGCCCACGTCGAGGGTGGGGGCGTTCTCGACCGCGCGGCGGAACTGCCACCAGATCTCCGGCATGTCGAAGTCACCGGTCGGCATGCCGGTGTTGGCGGCCACGACGCGGGCGAACCGGTCGGGGTGCTCGGCGACCAGGCGCAGCCCGATCAGCCCGCCCCAGTCCTGCCCGACCAGCGTCACGTCGCGCAGGTCGAGGTCGTCGACGACCAGCTCGCGCACCCACTCGACGTGGCGGGCGTAGCTGTGGTCCTCGGTGCGGGTGGGCTTGTCGGACCGACCGAAGCCGATCAGGTCGGGGACGATGCAGCGCACCCCGGCCGAGGCCAGCACCCCGACCACGTGGCGGTAGAGGTAGGACCAGGTCGGCTCGCCGTGCAGGAGCAGCGCGACCGGGGCGTCGTCGAAGCCCTCCTCGGGGCCGACGTCGAGGTAGGCCATCCGCACCGGCTCGTCGCCGCCGTCGGGGTCGGTGAGCTCGGCGTACGACGGGTGCCACGGGAAGTCGGGCAGGTCGGCGAAGCGGTCGTCGGGGGTGCGCAGGGTCTTCACGGGTCTCCTCGAGGCGGGTGCGGGCGGGGCGGGTGCTACTTCTTCTGGCGGCGCGAGCCGCCGTGCCAGTCCTCCTGGACGCCGGCCTCGTCCTCGTCGACGCCGAGGGCGCGCAGCTGGGGCAGCTCGCGCAGGCTGCGCTTGAGCTCGGCGAAGCCGGGGAAGGTGGCCAGCCCGACCACGTGGTCCCACAGCGCACCCGCCTCCTCCTCGCCGGGCAGGCGGCTGATCACGGGACCGAAGAACGCGGCCCCCTCGGGCGGGGCGATGTGCAGGATGGGGGTGCCGACGTCCTTGCCGGTCAGCGCGAGCGCCTCGTCGGTCTCGGCCTGCAGCTGCGCGTCGTACGACTCGTCGTCGAAGGCCGTGGCGAGCTCGGCCGGCAGCCCGGCCTCCTCGAGGGCGGCGTGCAGCAGCTCCTGGGCCCGCTCGCCGTCGGGCATCCCGCCGCTGGAGGTCGCGGGGTCGACGTCGAAGATCCGCGAGGTGATCGCGGGGTAGAGCCGCGCCACCGCGTCGGGGCCGTGCTCGTCGCGCGCCCGCGCGCAGACCCGCAGCAGGCGCAGCCCCGAGGTGTGGCCGGCCTCGTACTCCGCGGGGAAGTGGGAGTCGTAGTCGATGTGGGAGTTCAGCAGGCGCAGCGAGATGAAGCGCCACTCCACCTCGTGCTCGCGCTGCTCGGCGACCATCCGGACCCACTTGCTGGTCATCCAGGCGAAGGGGCACACGGGGTCGAACCAGAACCGGACGTGCGGCTGCGCCGCGGTGTCAGTCATGCCTCCACCCTGCCAGCACCCCAGTCGGCCCCACCACCACCTGTCCAGGGGCGGCTGCATGAGTCACCGGTCAGCCGGTGACTCCTGCACTTGGTGGGTGTTGCAACACCTGACAAGTGCATGAGTACCCGGTCGGCCGGGGACTCATGCAGGGCAGCCAGCAGCCGGTCAGCTGCCCTGGGCCAGGGCGCGGGAGCGGTCGCGGGCGGCCTCCATGGCGGCCAGGAACGCGGCGCGGACCCGGTGCACCTCGAGCTCGCGCAGGGCCGAGGCGGTGGTGCCGCCCGGGGAGGTGACCTGCTCGCGCAGCACCGTGGGGTGGGTGCCGGTCTCCTGCAGCATCCGGCCGCTGCCCACGAGGGTCTGGATCACCAGGTCGGTGGCGGTGCTGCGGGGCAGCCCGAGGTGGACGCCGGCCTCGATCATCGACTCCACGACGAAGAAGATGTACGCCGGCCCGGAGCCGCTGATCGCCGTGACGGCGTCCTGCTGGCGCTCGGGGATGCGCAGCACCTTGCCGACCGACGACATCAGGGTCTCGACCTCGGCGAGGTCGGCCTCGGTGCAGTGCGAGCCCGGCGAGATCGCGGTCATCCCCTCGTCGACGAGCGCGGGGGTGTTGGGCATCACCCGCACCACCGCGACGCCCTCGGGGACCCGCGCCTCGATGAAGGCGGTGGTGATGCCGGCGGCGAGGCTGACGACCAGGACGCCGGGCCGCAGCACCGGGGCGATCTCGTCGAGCAGGTCGCCCATGTCCTGCGGCTTGACGACCAGTGCCACGGTGTCGGCCTTCTCGGCGGCGCTGCGGTTGTCGAGCACGGCGACGCCGTAGCGCTCCTCGAGCTCGTGGGCGCGCTCGGCGCGCTTCTCGCCGACCATCAGCCGGTCGACGCGGCGCCCCGCCCGCACCAGGCCCGAGAGCAGGGCCTCACCCATCACGCCGGCACCGATGATCGCGGTCTGAGAGGTCATGGCGCCCATCCTCCCAGCCCGCGGCCCCCGGCGCGGGGAGGAGTCACTTCTTGGAGACCAGCGACCGCGCGAAGAAGGCCAGGTTCTGCGGGCGCTCGGCCAGGCGGCGCATCAGGTAGCCGTACCACTCCTGGCCGTAGGGCACGTAGACCCGCACCGTCTCGCCGCTGGCCGCGAGCCGGCGCTGCTCGTCGGGCCGCACGCCGTAGAGCATCTGGAACTCGTAGCTGCCCTGGGGCCGCGCGGAGCGGCCGGCCAGCGAGGTCGCGATCTCGACGAGGCGCGGGTCGTGGGTGGCGACCATGGGGTAGCCCTGGCCCTCCATCAGCACCTTGAGGCAGCGCACGTACGAGCGGTCGACCTCGAGCGGGTCCTGGTAGGCGACCGACTCGGGCTGCGCGTAGGCGCCCTTGCACAGCCGCACCCGCGAGCCCTCGTAGGCCAGCTGGCGGCAGTCGTCCTCGGTGCGGTGCAGGTAGGACTGCAGCACCGCGCCGGTCTCGGGGAAGTCCTTGCGCAGCTCGCGCAGGATCGCCAGCGTCGAGTCGGTGGTGGTGTAGTCCTCCATGTCGAGGGTGACCGTGGTGCCGGCGTTGCGCGCGGCGCGGCAGATGGTGCGCGCGTTCTCCAGCGCCACGCGGTGCCCGCCCTCGGGCGCGACGTCGGCGGGGAGGAACTGGCCGATCGCGCTCAGCTTGAGCGAGACCTCGCTGCCGCCGGCCAGGCCCTCGGAGCCCAGCGCGCCGAGCACGTCGAGGTACGCCGCCACCGTGGCGTCGGCCTGCGCGCGGTCCTCGGTGTCCTCGCCGAGGAAGTCGAGGGTCGAGGCCAGCCCGTCGGCGGCGAGCTCGCCGGCGGCGCGCACCGCGTCGGCGGTGGCCTCCCCCGGCACGTAGCCGCGAACGATGCCGGCCGAGACCGGCAGGGTGCTGACGAGGTTCTTGACCTGCTGGCTGCGGGCGAGCAGGAGCAGCGGCTGCCGGAGAAGGGCCATGGGCAGCAGGCTACGTCGGCGCCCCAGCCCCCGTCTCAGGCGGTACGACGCCGCAGCGTCGCCGCCCCGAGCAGCACGGCCGCCACGGCGAACCCGGCGACCACCGCCAGGTCGCGCCACGCCGCGCCGGTGCCGCTCGAGGTCGACAGGGTGCTCATCGCGTCCACGGCGTAGGACAGCGGCAGCACGTCGGAGACGGTGGCGAGCACCGGCGGCAGCGCGTCGCGGGGCACGAAGAGCCCGCAGAGCAGCAGCTGGGGGATCACCACGGCCGGCATGAACTGCACGGCCTGGAACTCGCTGCGGGCGAAGGCGCTGACGAACAGCCCGAGCGAGGTGCCGAGCAGGGCGTCGACGACCGCGACGAGCACCAGCATCCACACCGGGCCGGCGATCTCCAGTCCGAGCGGGCCGGCGCTGACCAGCACCGTGACCAGCGACTGCACCACCGCGACCAGCCCGAAGGCCAGGGCGTAGCCGCCGAGCAGGTCGAGGCGGGCGGTGGGCGCCACCATCAGCCGCTCCAGGGTGCCGCCGGTGCGCTCGCGCAGCGTGGTGACGCTGGTGACCAGGAACATCACGGTGAAGGGGAAGATCGCCAGCAGCGCCGGCCCGACGCGGTCGAAGACCTCGGGGTCGACGTCGGAGAACATCCACCACAGCAGCACCACGAGCAGGGTCGGCAGCAGGAGCAGCATCGCCATCGTGCGGTGGTCGCGGCGCAGCTGGGTCAGCACCCGGGCCGCGACCGCGACCGTGACGCGCGCCCTCACCGCCCCTCCTCCACCAGCGCCAGGAAGGCGTCCTCGACGGTGCCGGCCCCGGTGCGCTCGCGCAGGCCCGCCGGGGTGTCCTCGGCGAGCAGGCGCCCCTCGCGCACCAGCAGCAGCCGGTCGCAGCGCTCGGCCTCGTCCATCACGTGGCTCGAGACGAGCACCGCCGCGCCCGCCGCCGCCAGCTCGTGGAAGCGGCCCCACAGCCGGGCCCGCAGCACCGGGTCCAGGCCCACCGTCGGCTCGTCGAGCACCAGCAGCTCGGGGCTGCCCAGCAGCGCCACCGCCAGCCCGACCCGGCCCCGCTGCCCGCCGCTGAGCCGTCCGACCACCGCGTCGCGCTGCTCGGCCAGGTCGACGACCTCGAGCACCCGCTCGACCTCGGTGCCGCCGACGCCCAGCACCCGGGCGAAGAAGCCGAGGTTCTCGGCGACGCTGAGGTCGTCGTAGACCCCCGCCGACTGGGTGGCGTAGCCGACGCGGCCGCGCACCGCCGGGCTCCCGGCCGGGTGGCCGAGCACCGTGACGGTGCCGGCGCTGACGAGCTGGCTGCCGACCAGGGCGCGCATCAGCGTCGACTTCCCGCTGCCCGAGGGGCCCAGGAGGCCGGTGACCCCGTGGCCCACCCGCAGGTCGAGGCCCTGCAGCACCGCGCGCCCACCTCGTCGTACGACGAGGCCGGCGACCTCCGCGACCGGCGGCTCAGAGGGCAGGGACCGCGAAGTGCTCACGGGCGAACTCCAGGGACTCGCGCAGGTCGGCCTCGCGCTCCTCGCGGGTGTCGCAGCGGCGGGTGTTGATCTCTAGCACGATGTCGCCGTCGAAGCCGTTGCCGGCGAGGTGGCGCAGGAAGCCCGCGGCGTCCATGCCGCCGCGGCCGGGCACCAGGTGCTCGTCCTTGGGCGAGCCGGTGCCGTCGGTGAGGTGCACGTGGCGCAGCCGGTCGCCGAGCCGCCGGGCCATCTCGACCGGGTCGTCCTCGGCGATCGCGGCGTGCGAGAGGTCGATGGTGGTGGAGGCGTAGGTCTCGGCGGAGGGGTCCCAACCCGGCAGGTACATCTCCATGCCGGCGCCGGCGCGCGAGGTCACCTGGGCCCGCCAGGGGTACATGTTCTCGACCGCGAACGCCAGCCCCGTCGACTCCTCCAGGGCGGCGATGCCGTCGACGAAGCCGCGGGCGTACTCCTTCTGCCAGCGGAACGGCGGGTGCACCACGACGGTGCGCGCCCCCACGGCGTGCGCCATCTCGGCGGAGCGCTCGAGCTTGCCCCAGGGCTCGGTGCCCCAGACCCGCTGGGTGAAGAGCAGGCACGGGGCGTGCACCGCGCAGACCGGCATCTCGTGGTGCTCGGAGAGCTGCCGGACCGCCGCGGTCTGCTGGCTCAGCGCGTCGATGCCGACCATCACCTCGACGGCGTCGTAGCCCAGCTGGGCGGCGTAGGCGAAGCCGTGGGCGGTCGACTCGGGGTAGACCGAGGAGGTGGACAGGCCGATGCGGGTGCGGGCGCTGCTCACGGCTCAGCCCAGGACGCTGAGCTGGTCGAGCCGCTCGAGGATGACGCCCTCACGCAGCGCCCACGGGCAGATCTCGAGCTCGTCGAGGTCGAAGATGTCCATGCAGGCCTCGGCCACCAGCGCGCCGGGCACCACCTGGTGGGCGCGGCTGGCCGACACGCCCGGCAGCGAGGCCAGCTCGTCGTGGTCCATCGCGACCAGCTTGGGGATCCACTCCGCGAGCGCCTCGAGCGGCAGCGCGCGCGGCACCAGCGGCCCCTCGGAGGAGGAGGCGGCCCCGCAGATGCGGGCCAGGGACCGGAAGGTCTTGGAGGTGGCGGCGGCGGTGTCGGGCGAGCCGGCCCGCAGCAGGTGGCCGGCGTCGCGGGCGATCTCGGCGCGGATGCGGCGGCGCAGCTCGCGGATCGCCTCCTCGTCGGGCGCCCCGTCCCCGAAGTGGGCCCGGGCCAGGCGCGCCGCACCCAGCGGCAGCGACCAGGCCACGTCGGGCGCCTCGTCGGGCCCGCCGGCGATCTCGAGGGAGCCGCCGCCGATGTCGAAGACGGCCAGCCGGCCGGCCGACCAGCCGAACCAGCGGCGTACGGCCAGGAAGGTCAGGCGCGCCTCGTCCTCGCCCGAGAGCACCGCGATCCGCACCCCGGTGCTCGCGTGGACGTGGTCGAGCACCTCGTCGGCGTTGGCCGAGTCGCGCACCGCGGAGGTCGCGAAGGCCAGCATGTCCTCGCAGCCCTTGTCCTCGGCCACGGCGAGGGCCTGGGCGGTGAAGGCGGTCAGCGCCTCGACACCCGCCTCGGAGACCGCGCCCTCGTCGGGCCCCTCGACCACGAGGTGCTCGGCCAGGCGCAGCGGCTCCTTGTAGGAGTACGCCGGCAGCGGCGCCGCGCCACCGTGGGCGTCGACCACCAGCAGGTGCCCGGTGTTCGAGCCGATGTCGAGGACGCCCAGCCGCATGGGACCAACGTACTCCCCCGGCCCGCCCGGGAACGTAGGGTGTGCCGGTGCCCGAAGTGGACCTCGTCTTCCCCCGCGCCTGGGTCGAGTTCGTCAACCCCGACGACCACGACGAGGTGCTGCGCTGCGACCTCACCTGGCTGACGTCCTCCTACACCTGCATCTTCGGCCAGGGCTGCCCCGGCATCTTCGCCGACGCCCCCGACGTGGGGTGCTGCACGCTCGGCGCCCACTTCGCCGACGACGCCGACGAGGAGCGGGTGGCCGGCTTCGTCGAGCAGCTCTCCCCGCACCAGTGGCAGCAGCACCCCGGGCGCGCGGTGGGCCGCGACGACTGGGTCGAGCTCGACGACGAGGGCGCCCGCAAGACCCGGGTCACCGAGGTCGACGGCCAGCAGGCCTGCATCTTCCAGAACCGTCCCGGCTTCGCGCCCGAGGACCCCGAGGCCGGCCCCGGCGGCGCCGGGTGCGCGCTGCACGGCCTGGCCCTCGACCTCGACCTGCACCCGCTCGAGACCAAGCCCGACGTGTGCTGGCAGCTGCCGATCCGCCGCACCTTCCGCGAGGTCGAGCGCACCGACGGCACCGAGTACACCGAGGTCAGCATCGGCGAGTACGACCGCCGCGGCTGGGGCCCCGGCGGCCACGACCTCGACTGGTACTGCTCGGGCAACACCGAGGCCCACGTGTCCATCGAGCCGGTCTACGTCACCAACGAGGCCGAGCTGCGCGAGCTGATGGGCGCGGCGGCGTACGACGAGCTGGTGCGCCACTGCGAGGCCCACCTGCGCTCCCGCTCGGCGCTGGCGCTGCACCCCGCCGACCCGCGCTGACCCCGGGCGGCACCGGACTCTCGACGTCGAGAGAACCGACCCCGCCGTCGAGGCACGTCTTTGCGGAGTTCACAATCGTGGGTATGCGCCTGGACCACCTCTCCTACGCCGCCGGACCCGACGGACTCGCCAGCACCGCGCAGCGCATCGGCGGGCTGCTGGGCCGCGACTTCACCGACGGCGGCATCCACCCCCGCTTCGGCACCCGCAACATGGTGCTGCCGCTCGCGGGCGACACCTACCTCGAGATCGTCGAGGTCCTCGACCACCCCGCCTCCGACAAGGCCCCCTTCGGCCAGGCCGTGCGCGCCCGCTCGGCGCTCGGCGGCGGCTGGCTGGGCTGGGCCGTCGCGGTCGACGACATCTCGGTCGCCGAGCAGCGCCTGGGCCGCGAGGCCGCGCAGGGCAGCCGGCACCGCCCCGACGGCACCGAGCTGCGCTGGAAGCAGATCGGCATCAACGGGCTGATGGCCGACCCGCAGCTGCCGTTCTTCCTGCAGTGGGAGGTGCCCGCCGAGCTGCACCCCAGCCACGGCGCCGACGACTCCTACGCGCTGGCCTGCCTCGAGATCGCCGGTGACCCGCTGCGGGTCAGCGAGTGGCTCGGCGAGCCGGTCGAGGCGCCTCTCGAGGACGTCAAGGTCGAGTGGGTCGCCCCGCACGGCACCCCCGGCGTGATCGCCGTGCAGATCCAGACCCCCGGCGGCCTGGTCCGGCTCTGAGCACGACCCCTGGGCCCCCGGCGCACCCCGGGCTGCCCGAGGGCACCCGCCCGAGCCCCAACATCTGGCACCACACCGACACCTACGAGGTCGAGAACCACGCCTTCGACCCCGACGGGCTGGTCGAGGCCGCCATCGAGCGGCTCGGCGGCTGGGCCGGGCGCGACGTGCTCGACCTCGGCTGCGGCACCGGCTTCCACCTGGGTCGCCTCGCCCGCACCGCCGCGTCGGTGACCGGGGTCGAGCCGCACCCCGACCTGCGCGCCATCGCCACGCGGCGCACCCGCCGGACGGCGGGGGTCACGGTGCTCGGCGGCACCGCGCAGGCCCTGCCGCTGCCCGACGCGAGCATCGACGTGGTGCACGCGCGCTGGGCCTACTTCTTCGGCCCCGGCTGCGAGCCCGGTCTGGCCGAGCTCGCCCGGGTCGCCCGCCCCGGGGCGGCGGCGTACGTGATCGACAACGACGCGAGCCGCTCGACCTTCGGGGCGTGGTTCGCCCGCGGCTTCCCCGAGCACCCCGCGCCCGAGGTGAAGCGGGAGTTCTGGGCCGCGCACGGCTGGCGGCGCGAGCCGGTGCTGACCCGCTGGTCCTTCGACTCCCCTGCCGACCTCGAGGCGGTGGTGCGCATCGAGCTGCCCGGCCCCGCGGCCGAGCAGGCGCTGGCCGAGCACCGGGCCGCCGGTGGCGGCACCGAGGTGGAGTACGCCGTCGACGTGTGGTGGCGCCGCTTCTGAGCCGGACGCTCAGCGGGGCATCGGGCTGACGTCGACGGGCTCGAGCAGCTCGGGGTGCCCCTCGACCAGCCGGTTGTCGAGGACCTCCAAGCGCCACGGGGCGGCCCGCCCCTGCCGGCCGGAGGCCCGCAGCACGACCCCGGTCCCCGGGCAGGTCACGACCTCGGCGCTGCTGTCGTCGTGCTCGCCACGGAGGCGGACCAGCCCGTCGTGGTCGACCGCGACGACCTCGTCGGCGTTCACCCGTTCCACCAGGTCGAGCAGGGACCGCACGACGAGTGCGTCCATGGCGCGGTTGCCGCGGGGGAAGACGCCGCTCTCCTCGACCACGATCGAGCGGTCGCGGGGGTGGGCCTGCCGCTCGGGGTCGGCGTACCAGCGCAGCCGGCCGTCGGGGAGCCGCACCGCGCAGCGGTGGTCGTCCCACATCACCAGCAGCGGGTCGGCGGGCAGGGCGTGGAAGCCCTGCAGGACGACGCGCACCAGCCGGACCGCGCCGGGCGGGACCGGTCGCGGCTCGAGGTCGACGCCTGAGGACGCGTCACCCCGGTCGCCGCTCTCGTCGTCGCCCCAGCCCATCCGCCACCCGGTCATGGCGCCACGGTGGCACAGGCCGCCGACAGCCCTCGCTCAGCGGCGGTCGGGTCCGGAGGAGTCGCGGACCACCAGCGACGGGGTGAGCAGCACCCCCTGCTGGGCCACCCGGGGGCGGCCGAGCAGGCCCTCGAGCGCGGTGACGACCTCGATCGCGACGTCCTCGAGCGGCTGGCGCACCGAGCTGAGCCCGGGGCGCACCACCTGGGCGACCTGGGAGTCGTCGAAGCCCACGACGGCGACGTCGTCACCGACCCGCAGCCCGCGCAGGTCGAGGGTCTGCAGCACCCCCATCGCCAGGGTGTCGGAGGCGCACACGAACGCGGTCGGCGCGGCCTCGTCGAGCAGCACCTCGCTGGCCTCGGCACCGCTGGCCACGGTGTCCTCGACCCGGGAGGCCAGGCCCGAGGTCGGCAGCCCGGCCTGCTTCATCGCGCGGTGCCAGCCGGCGCGGCGGTCCTCGCCGATGCGGGAGTCCTTGCGCCAGCCGATCCAGGCGATCCGCTCGTGGCCCTTGTCGAGCAGGTGGCGGGCGGCGCTCTCGCAGCCCGCCGCGCCGTCGACGTCGACCCAGGCGTGGGTGGACTCGGGGTTCTCCCACGGGCGGCCGAAGGCGACGAACGGGGCCCGCCGGCTGTCGAGCCACTCGGCCTGCGGGTTGCCGAGGTAGGTGTCGGTGACGACGAAGGCGTCGACCGCGGTCGAGCGCAGCAGGTCGTCGTAGCCCGAGAGCGGGTCGGTGGGGTCGCCGGTGAAGAGCAGCACGTGGTAGCCGGCCTCGCGCGAGGTCTCGACCAGCGAGTGCACGAAGCGGTCCATCGTGGCGTTGGCGGTGCCCTCCTGGACGGCCTGGATGCGCAGGCCGATCAGGTGGGAGGCCCGGGTGCGCAGGTTGCGGGCTGCGCGGTTGGGCAGGTAGCCGAGGTCGGCGATGGCCTGCTGGACCCGCAGCAGGGTGTCGGCGCGCAGCAGGTCGGGATTGTTGACCGCGTTGGAGACGGTCTGCCGCGAGACCCCGGCGCGCTCGGCGACGTCGGCCAGGGTGGGCGGCAGCGCCGACGTACGAGCGCTGGTGCGGGACACGGCCACCCCCTCGTGCGACTTCTTGATCGTTCCAAGTCCGACAGGAGCACTGTAACCACGACGGGCGCCCGGCGCTGTCGGTGCCCTGGCCTAGCGTGCGCCCCATGGCGAAGTCCCCCGCACGTGCCGCCCGGCCCACCTACCGCTGCTCCGAGTGCGGCTGGGAGACCGGCAAGTGGGTGGGCCGCTGCGGCGAGTGCCAGGCGTGGGGCTCGGTCGCCGAGGCCGCCGCCGCGCCCGCGCTGCGCACCGCCGCCTCCCCGGTCACCACCAAGGCGGTGCCGATCGGGCAGGTCTCGGTCGAGGAGGCCGGCTTCCGCACCAGCGGGGTGCCCGAGCTCGACCGGGTGCTGGGCGGCGGGCTGGTGCCCGGCGCCGCGATCCTGCTGGCCGGCGAGCCCGGCGTCGGCAAGAGCACCCTGCTGCTCGAGGTGGCCGCCCAGACCGCGCGCTACCAGCGCCGCACCCTCTACGTCACCGGGGAGGAGTCGGCCTCCCAGGTGCGCCTGCGCGCCGACCGCACCGGTGGGGTGCACGACGAGCTCTACCTGGCCGCCGAGACCGACCTCGGCGCGGTGCTGACCCACATCGAGGAGACCCGCCCCGAGCTCATCGTCGTCGACTCGGTGCAGACCATCGGCGCCTCCGGCGTCGACGGGGTCCCCGGCGGCGTCACCCAGGTCAAGGAGGTCGCCGCCGCGCTGATCCGGGTCGCCAAGACCCGCGGGATCACCACCGTGCTGGTCGGCCACGTCACCAAGGACGGCGCGATCGCCGGGCCGCGGGTCCTCGAGCACCTCGTCGACGTGGTCCTGCACTTCGAGGGCGACCGCAACTCCCGCTTCCGCATGGTGCGCGCCATGAAGAACCGCTTCGGGCCGGTGGACGAGGTCGGCTGCTTCGACCTCGGGCCCGACGGCATCAGCGCCGTGGCCGACCCGACCGGGCTGTTCGTCGAGCAGCACCACGGCCGGGTGCCCGGCACCTGCGTGGCCGTCACCATGGAGGGCCGCCGCCCCATGCTGGCCGAGGTGCAGGGCCTGGTGACCACCTCGCCGCTCGACCGGCCGCGGCGTACGACCTCGGGGCTCGACGGCTCCCGGGTCGCGATGGTGCTCGCCGTGCTCGAGCGGCACTGCGGGCTGCGGCTCTCCGCCCAGGACGTCTTCGCCTCCACCGTCGGCGGGGCGCGGCTGCACGAGCCGGCCAGCGACCTGGCGGTGGCGATCGCGCTCGTCTCCTCCCACCTGGGCATCGCCCCGCCCACCGGCGTGGTGGCGATCGGCGAGCTCGGCCTGGCCGGCGAGCTGCGCCGGGTGCGCGACCTGCCCCAGCGCGTCGCCGAGGCGGCGCGGCTGGGCTTCCGCCACGCGGTGGTGCCCACCGAGCCCGGGCGCCGCGGCCAGGGGGTGGGCGCGCCCCGCGAGATCGAGGGCATGCGGGTCCTCGAGGTGCCGGGCATCGCCAGCGCCCTCGAGGTGCTGCGCCTGACCGACCGGCCGGGCTGAGCCACCGGCGAGCGACCCCGGCCGGAATGATGACGCGCACCCCGGCGCACCGCTCTAGACTCGCCGGGTAGGGGTGGAATCACCGCCCCGCTCCCCCCTGGAGGAACGCGTGCCCGCCGAACGCTCGGACGACCTGCTGCGCCTGCGCGAGACGCTGGCCTCGATCGCGCCGGGCACCTCGCTGCGCGACGGTCTCGAGCGCATCCTGCGCGGGCGTACCGGTGCCCTCATCGTGATCGGCCAGGACGAGCGGGTCGACGAGATCAGCACCGGCGGCTTCGACCTCGACGTGCCCTTCACCGCCACCGGCCTGCGCGAGCTGGCCAAGATGGACGGCGCGATCATCGTCGACGCGGGCCTGACCCGCATCGTGCGCGCCGCGGTGCACCTGATGCCCGACCACACGATCCCCTCCGAGGAGACCGGCACCCGGCACCGCACCGCCGACCGGGTGGCCCGCCAGACCGGCTTCCCGGTGATCTCGGTGTCGCAGTCGATGCAGATCATCGCGGCGTACGTCGGCTCCACGCGCCACGTGCTCGAGGACGTCGGCCAGATCCTCTCGCGCGCCAACCAGGCGCTGGCGACCCTGGAGCGCTACAAGCTGCGCCTCGACGAGGTCTCCAGCACCCTGTCGGCCCTCGAGATCGAGGACCTGGTCACCGTGCGCGACGTGGCCGTGGTGGCCCAGCGCCTCGAGATGGTCACCCGCATCGCCCGCGAGATCGAGGACTACGTGCTCGAGCTCGGCACCGACGGCCGGCTGCTGTCGCTGCAGCTGGAGGAGCTCATCACCGGTGTCGACACCGAGCGCGAGCTGGTGGTGCGCGACTACCTGCCCGCCGGGCGCAAGGCCTCGACGCCCGAGGAGCTGCTCCAGCAGCTCGAGGCACTCTCCCCCACCGCCCTGGTCGACCCTGCCGCCACCGCCAAGGTCCTGGGCCTGGGCAACGGCGAGCACCTCGACGGCGCCGTCGCCCCCCGCGGCTACCGCCTGCTGGCCAAGGTCCCGCGCCTGCCCCCCACCGTCGTGGACCGCCTCGTCGACCACTTCGGCACCCTGCAGAAGCTGCTCTCCGCCGGCATCGACGACCTGCAGGCCGTCGAGGGCGTCGGCGAGCTGCGCGCCCGCAGCGTCCGCGAGGGCCTCTCCCGCCTCGCCGAGTCCACCATCCTCGAGCGCTACGTCTGAGCCGCCCCGCGGGAGTTTCATCGGGTACCCGATGGAGCTCGCGGCACCTGGCTGAAGGTTCAGCCAGGCGGCACCAGGTTCATCGGGTACCCGATGAAACTTCACGGGGGCGGTGCTTGCCGTCGTGGAGCAGCGCGTTGAGCTCGCCGCCGAGGAGCAGGGCCAGGGCGAGCAGGTACATCCAGGTCAGCACCACGACCCCGCCGCCGAAGACGCCCAGGAGCGGGTTGCCCTCGCCGAGGGTGCGCAGGTAGAGGCCGAAGGCGGCGCTGGCGCCCAGCCACAGCAGGGTGGTGGCCACGGCGCCGGGCAGCGCCGCGCGCCAGGGCGTACGCCGGTTGGGCGCGAGGTGGAAGACCAGCGCCAGCCAGCCGACCAGCACCAGGAACAGCAGCGGCAGGCGGGCCAGGTCCCAGAAGGCCTCGAAGGCGCCGCCCAGCCCCACGACGTCGGCGACGTCGGAGCCGCGGCCCAGCAGCGGGCCGACCACGACGACGGCCAGGGCGACCACCACGACCACGACCGTCATCAGCCCCAGCCCCAGGCCCAGCAGCCGGCGGCGCAGCCAGGGGCGGTGCTCCTCGCTGTCGTAGGCCAGGTTGAGCGCCTGGACGACGACCGCCCAGGCGCCCGAGAGCGTGACGAGCGCACCGAGCGAGGCGACGGTGAGCAGGCCGCCGTACTCGCCGGAGAAGACGGCCTGCACCGAGTCGAGCACCGGCGCCCCGCGGTCGGTGAGCACCAGCGCCAGCGCGTCGGTGACGCGGGCCTCGGTGCGCGCGGCGACCTCGGCACCCACCAGCGCCTCGAGGTAGGACAGCAGCCCGGCCGCGATCAGCAGCGCCGGGAAGATGCTCAGGACCGCGAAGAACGCGATCTCGGCGGCCAGCCCGGCCACCCGGTCCTTGGCGACCTCGTGGCCGAGCACCCGCACCAGCGCGACCGAGCGGTCGCGGCCTCGCCGCAGCACCGGGTGCACGTCAGTGCGCGGCGAGGTTGCCGCTCAGCCGGCCGTGCATGTGCAGCGACTGCTCGTTGAGCCCGTGGATCTCCACGGTCTTGCCCTTGCGCTCGTACTTGTAGGTGATCGAGTCGAGCGCGGCGACGGTCGAGGCGTCCCACACGTGCGAGGCCGCCATGTCGATGACCACGTGCTCGGGGTCGTCGGCGTACTCGAACTGGGTGTAGAGGTCGTTGGAGGAGGCGAAGAACAGCTCGCCGGTGACGGTGTAGCGCGCCTGCGGGCGCCCCCCGACCTCGACCAGCTCGCGCTCCACGGTGGCCAGGTGGGCCACCCGGCGGGCGAAGAGGGTCATCGCGACCAGCACGCCGACCCCGACGCCAATGGCCAGGTTGTGGGTGGTCACGGTGACCACGACGGTCGAGACCATCACGGTGGTCTCGCTCTTGGGCATCCGGCGCAGCGTGCGCGGCGAGATCGAGTGCCAGTCGAAGGTGCCGACGGCGACCATGATCATCACCGCGACCAGGGCGGCCATCGGGATCTGCGCGACCAGGTCGCCGAAGCCGACGACCAGCACCAGCAGCAGCACACCGGCGGAGAAGGTGGAGATCCGGGTGCGGGCCCCCGAGGCCTTCACGTTGATCATCGTCTGGCCGATCATGGCGCAGCCGCCCATGCCGCCGAAGAAGCCGGTGATCATGTTGGCCGCGCCCTGGCCCCAGGCCTCGCGGGTCTTCGGGGAGTGGGTGTCGGTGATGTCGTCGACCAGCTTGGCGGTCAGCAGCGACTCGAGCAGGCCCACCAGCGCCATCGCCAGCGCGTACGGCGCGATGATCTCCAGGGTGGTCAGGGTGAAGGGCACGTCGGGGACCAGCAGCGCGGGCAGCGTCTCGGGCAGCTCGCCCTCGTCGCCCACGTCGGGCAGCGCCCAGCCGGCGGCCAGCGCGGCGGCGGTGACGGCGACGATGACGACCAGCGGCGAGGGCACCGCGGTGGTCACGCGCGGCAGCAGCACGATGACCGCGACGCCGAAGGCCACCAGCGGGTAGACCAGCCACGGCACGTCGACCAGGTAGGGGATCTGGGCCATCGCGATGAGGATCGCCAGGGCGTTGACGAAGCCGACCATCACCGAGCGCGGGATGAAGCGCATCATCCTGGCCACGCCGAGCACGCCGAGCACGATCTGGATGGCGCCACCGAGGATCACGGTGGCGATCAGGTAGTCCACGCCGTAGTCGCGCGCCACCGGCGCGATCACCAGCGCGATGGCGCCGGTCGCGGCCGAGATCATCGCGGGACGACCGCCGAGGAAGGCGATCGAGACGGCCATCGTGAACGAGGCGAAGAGACCCAGGCGCGGGTCGACGCCGGCGATGATCGAGAACGAGATCGCCTCGGGGATCAGCGCGAGCGCCACCACCAGGCCGGCCACGACCTCGCGGCGCAGGACGGAGGGGCGGCGCAGGGCGCCGCGCACGGTGTGCGTCTCGGCCGGCGGCAGCGCCACGGACGGCTGCAGCAGCGAGGACTGGTCGGACGGGTCGTTGCTCACTCAGGACTCCTGGGCGGTGGTGGCGGTACGACGGCCGGGAGCTGCGCTGCGACTGGCCGCGGGGAGGTCGGTGGGTGCTCGACGGGCGAGCGGTGGCGGCCCGTGGGCGTGCGTGACGCGTCGACCGACGCGGCGACTCTACCCTGACGTGACGGGAGAGTGGGCATCCGCGACCAGCGCTCGGGCGGTGAGACGGCTCACCGCTCGCGGTGGGCGCGCACCCGCTCGTCGAGCCCCGCGGCGAACTCCTCGGCCCAGGCCAGCCGGGTGCGCAGGGCGTCGACCCGCTGCTCGGCGGCGGTCCGCAGCGACTCCAGCTCGCCCAGCAGCCGGGCCCGCTCGTCCTCGTCGGGGTCCGCGTCGAGCGCGTCGACGACCCCGAGCAGCCCGCGCATGTCCTCGAGGGAGAAGTCCAGCGGCTTCATCCGCTTGATGAGCTCGAAGCGGTCCACGTCGAGGGCGGTGTAGAGCCGGAAGCCGCCGGCCGAGCGCGCCGACGGCGCGACCAGCCCGACCTCCTCGTAGTAGCGCAGCGTGCGCAGGCTCAGCCCGGTGAGCGCGGCGACCTCGCCGATCTGCATGTGTGCGGCCACGGCGGGGAGTCTAGGCCCGCCGCGAGACCGCGACCGACACCGCGGCGAGCCCGGCCGAGAGCGCCAGCACCGCCATGAAGGCCGACCGGTCGGCGGCGGTGCCGACGGCGGTGAAGACCAGTCCCGCGACGGCGACCGCGACGGCCGCGCCCACCGAGTCGCTGATCGTGACCGCCGAGGAGGCGGTGCCGCGCTCGTGCACCGCGGTGCGGGCCAGGACGGTGGAGGTGATCCGCGGGTACATCAGGCCCATGCCCGCGGCCGCGACCAGCCAGCCGGCGCCGACCAGGACGCCGGGCAGCGCCAGCGCCGCGACCACCAGCACCACCACGATGCCGGCGGCCAGCACCGCGGCGCCCAGGCGCAGCGCCGCCTCGTCGGGCAGCCGCTCGCCCAGGCGCCCCTGCACGTGCGAGGCCCCGGCCCAGCCCAGCGTGGCGACGGTCAGCACCAGGCCGCTGACCCAGGTGGCGGCGGCGTACTGCTCCTGGAGCAGGAAGGGCAGGTAGGCCTCGGCGGCGAAGAACGTGCCGCCGACCAGGCCACGCTGCGCGATGACGGCCGGTACGCCGCGCCCGGCGCGCAGGGTGCCGCGCGGCAGCAGCGGCCGCACCGCCACCAGCGCGAGGCCGACCGCGACCGCGGCCACGCCGGCGCGGGCGGGCCCGGGCAGGGCACCGGTCAGGTTGAGCGCCACCACGGCCGCCGCGACCGCGACCGCCAGCCCGAGGCGTCGTACGCCGCCGCCGCGGCGCGCGGGCGCGGCCTCGGGCGGTTCGACGGCCCGCAGCGTCGGCACCAGCAGCGCCAGCGCGGCCACGGCGATCACCACGACGCCCAGGAAGACCCAGCGCCAGCCGAGGGTGTCGGCCACGACGCCGGCCAGGAACGGGCCGACCAGCCCCGGCAGCACCCAGGCGGCGGCGAAGAGCCCCAGGATGCGGGGCCGGTCGACGGGGTCGAAGACCTGCGCGACCAGCACGTAGAGCGCGACCACCATCCCGCCGAGGCCCAGGCCCTGCAGGAACCGGCCGACGACCAGCAGCAGCATCGTCGGGGCCAGGCCCGCGGCCAGCAGGCCGAGCCCGAAGAGCGCGACCGAGACCAGCAGCGGGCGCACCGCCCCGCGGCGGTCGGACCACTGGCCCACCGCGACCATGCCCACGACGCTGGCGGCCAGGGTCGCTGAGAACGCGACCGAGAACCAGGCCCGCCCGTCGAGGTCGCGGGTGACGCTCGGCATCACCGTCGCGACCGCCAGCGCCTCGAAGGCGGCCAGGAAGACCAGGGCGACCGAGCCGGCGGTGGCACCCCGGTAGCGCGGGCCCAGCAGTGGGGTCAGGGTCGTCAGGGCCAGATCCGCCGCTCGCCCTCCGCGGCCCGCACCTCGCCGAGCTGGTGGCGGCGCTTCTGGGCCTTGTAGGGCACGGCGAGCACCAGCGCCGGCGTCTTCGGGCTGCGGTGCTCGAGCAGCACCTGCACCGCGCGGGCGCCGCCGACGATGGCGTCGAAGACGACCGCGACGCAGCGCACCTGGTCACGCTCGGCGCGCAGCTTCTCGAAGAGCTCCTCGAGCAGCTGGTCGGGGCGCACGTCCTCGACGATCTCGACCAGGCGGGCGCTCTCGGTGCCGTCGTCCTCGACGACCTGCACGAAGGGGACCAGCACGTCGTCGGCGTCGAGGCGGTCCTTCGCGGACCGCAGGGCGGTGTCGAGCAGCCCGTCCATCTCGCCGAGCACGGTCTTGCTCACGTCGTCACGCCACGAGGTCATGGCCCCAGCCTCGCAGACCGCCCGCTCATCCCGGGAGTCCGAGCCGGGCCTCCGGGCGCAGCCAGTCCTCCAGCCCCTCCCCGTCCGCCGCGGCGGCCAGGCGCCGCCCGAGCCCGGGCGCCTGCTTGTAGAGGTTGTGGCCCACCGGCAGCAGCACCCCGTCGGCCTCCCACACCGCCATCGCGTCGTCGCTCCACGGCAGCGTGGTCACCCAGCAGTGCCGCACGTCGACGGGGTCGGGGTCGAGGCCCGGCAGGGCCCGGGCGACGTAGTCGCGGGCCCGGGTCGCGAGCTCGTCGAGCCCGCCCGGCACCGGCAGGCTGGCGTCGTCGCGGGCCGGGGTGGTCTGGCTCAGCCCCACGCCGTACGACGCGTTGCCGGGCGCAGCGGCGGCGTACACGCCGGTCTCGCCGAAGACGCCGCTGGAGTCCTGCAGCGTCGAGAGCACCGCGGGCGCCTCGCCGCGCACCGCGAAGGTCAGCCGCACGTGCGCCGCCTGGGTCACCGGCAGCGAGAGGCCCAGGGTGCGGGCCAGGGCGGGGGTGCCGCGCCCGGCGCAGACGACGACCCGCCGGTAGGTGTCGGTGCGGCCGCCGCTGCGGACCTCGACCCGCTGCCCGGCGGGCCCGCCGCCGAGGGGTCGCACCGACAGCACCTCGTCGCGCACCACCCGGTCGCCCAGGGCGGCGCTGAGCGCCGCGACCGTCGCGGTGGTGCGGATCGACCCGCCCTCCTCGTCGCACATCGCCGGGCCGTCGAAGCCGGTCAGCAGCGGCACCCGGCGGGCCAGCTCGTCGGCGTCGAGGCGTCGGGCGGCGACGCCGGCCTCCTGCAGCAGCGGGAGGTGGTCGTCGACGGCCGGGCCGATCGCCACCGCCCCGTCGGGCGAGACCATCTCGACGCCCAGCCGCTCGCCCCACTCGCGGTAGGCCGCGCGGCTGGCGCGCGCGGCCGCCACCAGCCGCGGGTCGTCGTGGGCGTGCCGGAAGATCCGCGACACCCCGCCGGACTGGCCGTTGCCGGGCTCGCCGTGCTCGTAGACCCGCACCTCGACGCCGCGCTCCAGCAGGGCGTAGGCGGTGCTGAGGCCGACGATGCCGGCGCCGACGACGGCCACCTCGGGGGCGCCGGCGGCGACCGGTGCGACCTGCTGGACGTGCTCGGCACCGGTGGGGAGCGCAGATGTCGACATGGGTCCCACCCAACCAGCCGCTCCCCCACCCGCCCGGGCGGTCGCTCAGGCGTCGGTGGGCCCGTCGGCAGGCTCGTGGGGCTCGTCGGGGTCGTCGGCCCGGCGTCGCTCGAGCAGCACCGTGTCGCGCCACCGCCCGTCGAGGCGCGCGATGCGCGAGCGCACGGCGAGCACCTGGTAGCCGGCGCTGCGGTGCAGCGCGAGGCTGGCGCGGTTCTCGGGGAAGACGACCGCCTGCAGCGTCCACAGCCCGCCCGCGTCGGCCTCGGTGACCTGGCGGTGCAGCAGCGCGCGGCCCACGCCGCGCCCGCCGGCGTCGGCGGCGACGTAGACGGTGGTCTCGCCGACGCCGGCGTAGCAGGCGCGCGCCGAGACCGGCGAGACCCCGGTCCAGCCGACCACCCGGCCCGGCTCAACGTCGTCGTGCGGGTCGTCCCCGACCAGCTCCGCGACCCAGCGGTGCCCCGGCAGCCAGCGCTCGCGCAGCGCGTCGAGCGCGGGCACCTCGGTCTCGAAGGTGGCCTGGCGCCCCGCGATGCCCTCGGCGTAGATCTCCTGCACCCGTGGCAGGTCGTCCTCGGTCATCGCCCGGGTGCGCACGTCACCGGGCAGGTCCTCGGGGCAGCACGGCCGCGCGGCCAGGGTGCCCATCACCACGTCGGCGGCGTGCGGGAGCCCGGTGCAGCAGGCCGCGTTGACCGAGACCAGGCTGGCGGTGCCGACCTTGTCGACCACGACGAAGCCGAGCTCGGCCAGCCGGCGCACGTGGTGGGAGCAGGTGGCCTGGCTGATGCCCAGGGCACCGGCCAGGTCGCCGACCCGCAGCGCGCCGGCGGGGGCCGAGGCGACCGCGTGCAGCAGCCGCACCCGGGTCGGGTCGGCCAGCGTCGCGAACCACTCGGCGTACGTCGTCGCGGTGGTCGCGTCGAGGAGCGTCATGCGCCCAGGCTAGCCGTCGATCGATCCAGATCGATGGTTGAACATATCGACATCTGTCGATACAGTCTCCATCGACCGCCATCGATCGTTCCCGAGGAGCACCCATGCCCACCCCGCACCTGCAGCCCACCACCGCCGAGCCCCTGGTGGTCGTCGGCGCCGGACCGGTCGGCCTGGCCGCCGCCGCCCACGCCCACGAGCGCGGCCTCCCCGTCGTGGTGCTCGAGGCCGGGGCGGCGGCGGGCGCGGCGGTGGCCGAGTGGGGCCACGTGCGGCTGTTCTCGCCGTGGTCGGAGCTGGTCGACGACGCCGCGGCACGGCTGCTCGCGCCGACCGGGTGGACCCGGCCGGCCGACGCCGCACCGCCGACCGGCGCCGAGTGGGTCGAGGGCTACCTGCGTCCGCTCGCGGCGGCCCTGGTCGCCGCCGGGGTCGAGGTCCGCACCGGCCACCGTGTCACCGGGGTGGCGCGCCGGGGCCGCGACCTGCTCGTCGCCGGCGAGCGCGACCGGGTGCCGTTCGCGGTGCACGTGGAGTCCCCCGGCGGGCACGAGGTGCTCACGGCGGCCGCCGTCGTCGACGCCTCCGGCACCTGGGGGCGGCCCGGCCCGCTGGGCACCGACGGCTACCCCGCGCCCGGCGAGCGCGAGCACGCCGAGCACGTGACGTACGCCGTCCCCGACGTCGACGACCCTGCGGTGCGCGCCCGGCTCGCCGGTCGCCACGTAGTGGTCGCCGGCGCCGGCGCCTCGGCCCAGAACGCGCTGGTGGCGCTGGGCCGCCTGGCCGAGCAGGAGCCGGCCACCCGGATCACCTGGCTGCTGCGCCGCGGCGACGTGGGCCACGCCTTCGGCGGCGGCGACGCCGACGAGCTCGAGGCCCGGGGCGCGCTGGGCGACCACGCCCGCGCGGTCGCGGAGTCCGGGCGGGTGGAGACCGTGACCGGGTTCCGCACCAGCGCGGTGCGGCGCGACGAGCGCACCGGGCGCCTCGTGCTGACCTCGCTCGACGGCCGCGAGGTCGGCGACGTCGACGAGGTGGTGGCGGTGACCGGCTTCCGGCCCGACCACTCCTGGCTCAGCGAGGTGCACCTCGACCTCGACCTTGAGCTGGGCGCGCCACGGCTGCTGGCCCCCGAGATCCACCCGGAGCACCACTCCTGCGGCTCGGTCTCGCCGCACGGCGCCTCGGTGCTGCGCCAGCCCGAGCAGGGCCTCTACATCGTCGGGATGAAGTCCTTCGGGCGTGCCCCGTCGTTCCTGACCATGACCGGCTGCGAGCAGGTCCGCTCGGTGGTCGCCGAGATCGCCGGCGACCAGGAGGCCGCCGACCGGGTCGAGCTGGTGCTGCCGGAAACCGGCGTGTGCGGCGCGGCGCCGACGTACGACGCCCAGGACGCCGGGGGCGCCCCGGGCGGGGGCGGCTGCTGCTCCCCCGCCGGCCCGGAGCTGGTCGGCGTGCCCGCCGCCAGGTAGGCCTCAGCCCCGCCCGGCCACCAGCGGCTCGAGGTTGAGGTGCGGGTTCATCCGCTCGATCGCCTCGAGGCGCCACCGGTCGGAGAAGAGCGCCAGCAGCGCCCCGTCGGTGCGCTCCATCACCTCGACCCCGCGCAGGGCGGCCACCTCGTCGCGCTGCTCGGGGTCGACGCGGCGCGCGATCGAGTAGTCGAGGCTCTCCAGGCGCACCGGGGCGCGGTACTCCGACTCCATGCGGGCGCTGACGACCTCGAACTGCATCGGCCCCACGGCGGCCAGCACGGGGGCGTGCTCGCCCCGGAACTCCGAGCGCAGCACCTGGATCACGCCCTCCTGGTCGAGCTGCTCGATGCCCTTGCGGAACTGCTTCCAGCGGCCGGTGTCGGTGACGCTGACGGTGCTGAAGTACTCGGGGGCGAAGCTGGCGATCGGCGGGTAGCGCACCGGCGGCCCGGCGTGGATGGTGTCGCCGACCCGCAGCGCCGAGGCGTTGACCAGGCCGATGATGTCGCCGGGGCGGGCCCGCTCGACCGAGGTGCGCTCGCGGCCGAAGACGGCCTGGGCGTACTTGGTGGTGAAGGGGCGCCCCGTGGTGGCGTGGGTGACGACCATGCCGCGCTCGAAGGTGCCCGAGCAGACGCGGGCGTAGGCGAGGCGGTCGCGGTGGGCGGTGTCCATGCCCGACTGCACCTTGAAGACGAAGGCGCTGAAGTCGTCGTCGGGCTGGCGCTCGGTCTCGTCGACCGCGACGGTGGGCCCCGGCGGCGGGGCGAGCTCGATCAGCACCTCGAGGATCTGCGCGACGCCGAAGTTCGACAGCGCCGAGGCGAAGAGCACCGGCGTGGTGCGCCCGGCCAGGAAGCTCTCCTGGTCGTGGTCGGCGCCGTCGGCGCTGAGCAGCTCGTGGCCCTCCTGCGCCTCCTCCCAGCGCTCCGGCTCGGCGGCGGCCGCCGCGGCGGCGTCGAGGTGCTCCTCGGGCGCGCGGGTGCTGCCGCCGGCGGTGCGGGTGTAGCGCACGAACCCGCCCGTACGCCGGTCCAGGACGCCGCGGAAGTCGCCGGCGACGCCGACCGGCCAGGTCAGCGGGGTCGGGCGCAGACCGATCTGCTTCTCGATCGAGTCGAGCAGCTCGAGCGGGTCGAGGCCCGGGCGGTCCCACTTGTTGATGACCGTGATGACCGGGATGCCCCGGTGGGCGCACACCTGGAAGAGCTTGAGCGTCTGCGGCTCGAGGCCCTTGGCGGCGTCGACCAGCATCACCGCGGAGTCGACCGCCGAGAGCACCCGGTAGGTGTCCTCGGAGAAGTCGGCGTGGCCGGGGGTGTCGACCAGGTTGACCACGTGGTCGCCGTACGCGAACTGCAGCGCGGCGGAGGTGATCGAGATGCCGCGGGCCTTCTCCATCTCCATCCAGTCGGACACGGTGCCCTTGCGCCCGCCCTTGCCGTGCACCGCTCCGGCCTCGGAGATGACGGCGGCGTGCAGGGCCAGCGCCTCGGTCAGCGTCGACTTGCCGGCGTCGGGGTGACTGATGACGGCGAAGGTGCGGCGCGGTCGGAGGTCTGCTTCATCCACCCGTCGACTCTACGTGGCGGCCCGCGACCACTACCCTGACGGGGCGGAGGGGTCGACCGTCCGCATTTCCCGACGTACGTGAGGACACCGAGTGAGCCACCCCCACCCCGAGCTGCAGGCGCCCCCCAAGCTTCCCTCCGGTGCCCTGCGGATCGTGGCGCTCGGCGGCCTCGGCGAGATCGGCCGCAACATGGCGGTCTTCGAGCACGCCGGCAAGCTGCTGATCGTCGACTGCGGCGTGCTCTTCCCCGAGGAGCACCAGCCCGGCGTCGACGTGATCCTGCCCGACTTCACCTGGATCCGGGACCGCCTCGACAAGATCGTCGGCGTGGTGCTGACCCACGGCCACGAGGACCACATCGGCGGCGTGCCCTACCTGCTGCGCGAGCGCCCCGACATCCCGCTGATCGGCTCGCGCCTGACGCTGGCGCTGATCAAGGAGAAGCTCAAGGAGCACCGCATCCGCCCGGTGCTGCGCGAGGTCAAGGAGGGCGACCGGATCGACCTGGCGCCCTTCGACTGCGAGTTCGTCGCGGTCAACCACTCGATCCCCGACGGTCTCGCGGTCGCCATCCGCACCCGCGCCGGCATGGTGCTGCACACCGGCGACTTCAAGATGGACCAGTTCCCCCTCGACCGGCGCATCACCGACCTGCGCGCCTTCGCGCGCCTCGGCGAGGAGGGGGTCGACCTGTTCATGACCGACTCCACCAACGCCGAGGTGCCCGGGTTCACGACCTCCGAGCGCGACCTGACCCCGGCGATCGAGCACGTCTTCCGCACCGCGCCGCGCCGCGTGATCGTCTCCAGCTTCGCCAGCCACGTGCACCGCATCCAGCAGGTGCTCGACACCGCCCACGCGCACGGGCGCAAGGTCGCCTTCGTGGGCCGCTCGATGGTGCGCAACATGGGCGTCGCGGGCGACCTGGGCTACCTCAAGGTGCCCGAGGGCCTGATCGTGCCGCTCGACCAGCTCGAGCGGCTGCCCGCCAACAAGGCCACCCTGATCTGCACCGGCTCGCAGGGCGAGCCGCTGGCCGCGCTGTCGCGGATGGCCTCGCGCGACCACAAGATCCGCGTCGGCGAGGGCGACACGATCCTGATGGCCAGCTCGGTCATCCCGGGCAACGAGAACGCCATCTCCAACGTCATCAACGGGCTGACCCGCTGGGGCGCCAACGTCGTGCACAAGGGCAACGCCAAGGTGCACGTCTCGGGCCACGCGAGCGCCGGCGAGCTCGTCTACTGCTACAACATCATCAAGCCGCGCAACGTGATGCCGGTGCACGGCGAGTACCGCCACCTGCGGGCCAACGCCGACCTGGCGATCTCCACCGGCATGGACGCCGCCAACGTCGTGCTCGCCGAGGACGGCGTGGTCGTCGACCTGGTCAAGGGCCGCGCCAAGGTGACCGGCAAGGTGCCCGCCGGGCTGGTCTTCGTCGACGCCCAGCAGGTCGGCGGGGCCACCGAGGCCACGCTCAAGGACCGCCGCACGCTGGCCGAGGAGGGCGTGGTGACGGTGCTGGCCATCGTCGACGCCGACACCGGCAAGCTGGCCGACCGCCCGGACTTCCTGGTGCGCGGCTTCGTGCACGAGCCGAAGGCCTTCGACCCGGCGGTGCAGGTCATCGAGAAGACCCTGGCCCGGGCCGCCTCCGAGGGCATCGGCGACGCCCACCAGCTGGAGCAGATGATCAGCCGCGACGTCAGCCGGTGGGCGCACAAGACCTTCCGCCGCAGCCCGCTGATCATCCCCGTCGTCGTCGACGCCTGAGCCCGGCGGCCCGCCGGTGGCGCTCAGCCGCCGGCGGCCGCCCGCTCGAGCTCGGCGACGTCGAGCCTGCCCATCGTGAGCATGGCCTCCATCGTGCGCCGGGCCCGGTCGGGGTCGGGGTCGTCGAGCAGCTCGTTGAGCCGCGTCGGGACGACCTGCCACGAGAGGCCGAAGCGGTCCTTGATCCAGCCGCACGGCCCGGGCTCACCGCCGTCGGCGCCCAGCGCCGCCCACAGCCGGTCGACCTCGGCCTGGTCCTCGCACTCGTAGACCAGCGAGACGGCCTCGCTGAAGCTGAACTCGGGGCCGCCGTTGAGCGCCTGGACCCGCTGCCCGGCGATCGTGAGGTCGACCACCAGCACCTGCCCTGCCGGCCCGGCAGGGGTGTCGGCGGGCGAGCGCCACACCTTGTCGACACGGCTGTCGGGGAAGATCCCCACGTAGTGCTCGGCCGCCTGCTCGGCCACGCCGTCGAACCACAGGCACGGGTACATCCTCGCGTTGGTCATGTGGAGGTGGACCGGCGCGACGCGGGCGAATCATCGCCCGCGCCGCCGGGGCGGTGCGCCAGCAACCAGGTGTCGGCGACGGACGGTTGCTGGGTCACCGACGACCCAGGCGCCCCGGCGAGGACCGCTGGCGCTGCCACCACGACAGGCCCGCGGCCGCACAGCAGGCGGTACCGGTCAGAGCTCGCTCTGGACCCCCGCCAGCAGCTGGCGCGCCATCACGATCCGCTGCACCTGGTTGGTGCCCTCGTAGATCTGGGTGATCTTGGCGTCGCGCATCATCCGCTCGACCGGGTAGTCGCGGGTGAAGCCGTAGCCGCCGAGCACCTGGACGGCGTTGACGGTGACCTCCATGGCCACGTCGGAGGCGAAGCACTTGGCCGCGGCACCGAAGAAGGTCAGGTCGCTGTCGCCGCGCTCGGAGCGGCCGGCGGCGGCGTACGTCATCTGGCGCGCGGCCTCCACCTTCATGCCCATGTCGGCGAGCATGAACTGCAGGCCCTGGAAGTCGGCGATGTTCTTGCCGAACTGCTGGCGCTCCTGGGCGTACTCCAGCGCGTAGTCGAGCGCGCCCTGCGCGACGCCGACGGCCTGCGCGGCGATGGTGACGCGGGTGTGGTCGAGGGTCTTCATCGCGGTCTCGAAGCCGGTGCCCTCCTCGCCGATCATCCGGTCGGCGGGGATGCGCACGTTGTCGAGGTAGACCTCCCGGGTCGGGGAGCCCTTGATCCCGAGCTTCTTCTCGGGGGCACCGAAGGAGACGCCCTCGTCGGACTTCTCGACCACGAAGGCCGAGATGCCCTTGGAGCGCTTCTCGGGGTCGGTGACGGCGATGACGGTGTAGTACTCCGACTCGCCGGCGTTGGTGATCCAGCGCTTGGTGCCGTTGAGCACCCAGTGGTCGCCGTCGCGCACCGCGCGGGTCTTCATCGACAGCGCGTCCGAGCCGGCCTCGGGCTCGGAGAGGCAGTAGGAGAACCCGCCCTCGCCGCGGGCGAGCGCGCCGAGGTACGTCGCCTTCAGCTCCTGCGAGCCCGCGATCTGCACCGGCAGCGAGCCGAGCTTGTTGACGGCCGGGATCAGCGAGGACGACACGCAGGCGCGGGCGATCTCCTCGATGACCAGCACGGTGGCCAGCGCGTCGGCGCCGGCACCGCCGAACTCCTCCGGCACGTGCGGGGCGTGGAAGTCCGCGGCCTGCAGCGCGGCGGCCGCCTCGTGCGGGAAGCGGGCCTCCTCGTCGACGGCGGCGGCGTACGGCGCCACCTTGGCCTCGACCAGGTCGCGCACGGCGCCACGGATCGCGCGGTGCTCCTCGGGCAGGGCGTAGAGGTCGGTCGTCTCGCTCACGGGGGCACTCACTTCTTGTCGTAGGTGTAGAAGCCGCGGCCGGACTTGCGGCCCAGGAGGCCGGCGTCGACCATCCGGGCCAGCAGCGGCGGCGGGGCGTAGAGGGGCTCCTTGAACTCCTCGTACAACGACTCGGCCACGGCCTTGGTCGTGTCGAGGCCGATCAGGTCGGCGAGGGCCAGCGGGCCCTGCGGGTGGGCGGCGCCGAGCACCAGGCCCTGGTCGATGTCCTCGGCCGAGGCGAAGCCCGACTCCATCATCCGGATTCCGGAGAGGATGAAGGGCACCAGCAGCGCGTTGACGACGAAGCCGGCGCGGTCCTGGCAGAGGATCGAGCGCTTGCCGAGCAGGTCCTCGACGAAGGAGCGCGCGGTCGTGGTGGTCTCCTCCGAGGTCAGCAGGCTCGGCACCAGCTCGACGAGCTTGAGCACCGGGACCGGGTTGAAGAAGTGGATGCCGAGCACCTGCTGGGGCCGCGAGGTCACGACGCCGAGCTTCATGATCGGGATCGAGGAGGTGTTGCTCGCCAGGATCGCGTCGGGCGCGCTGACGACCTGGTCGAGGCGCTTGAAGAGGTCGACCTTGACCGCCTCGTCCTCCACGATCGCCTCGACGACCAGCCCGCGGTCCGCGAGCGCCTCCAGCTCGGTCTCGACCCGGATGCGCGCCAGGACCTCGTCGGCGGAGTCGAGCTTGCCGCGCGACTCCGCGCGCCGCAGCGACCCCTCCAGGCGGGCCCGGCCGGCCTCGGCGGCCGCCTGGCTCGACTCGACCACGACCACGTCGAGCCCGGCCCTCGCGGAGACCTCCGCGATGCCGGCCCCCATCAGGCCACAGCCGACCACTCCGACGTTCTCGACACTCGTCACGCGCGCTCCATCCGTTGGTTTCGGTACTCAGTACCGTACTCTCGGCATCGAGTCTCACCAACCTTGGGAGGTCCCGTGCCCGAATCGAGCAGGCAGTCGAGCCGGCCCGGCGCGGGCGAGGTCCGCGACCGGCTGCGAGCCGCCGCCTTCGCCCTCTTCGAGGAGCGCGGGTACGACGCCACGACGGTCGGCGACATCGCCGAGGCCGCGGGGGTCGGGCGCACCACGTTCTTCCGGGCGTTCGGCTCCAAGGAGGACGTGATCTTCCCCGAGCACGCAGCCCTGATCGAGCGGGTGCGGGGCCGGCTGGAGACCGCGACCGCGCCGGGCGCGGCCACCCTGATCGGGATCGCCGAGGCGACCCGGCTGGTGCTGGAGCACTACCTGCAGGAGGGCGACGTGGCCCGGGCCCGCTACCGGCTGACCCGCACCGTGGCCACGCTGCGCGACCGCGAGCTGGCCAGCACCCTGCAGTACCACCGGGTCTACCGCGACGCGCTGCGCTCGTGGACCGGCGAGGAGGCCGGCAGCGACCTGCGCGCCGAGCTGGTCGCGGCCGCGGTGGTGACCGCTCACAACCACGTGCTGCGCCGCTGGCTGCGCGGCACGGTCGACGACGCCGGCGCCGTCGAGGAGCTGGGCGCGGCCCTGGAGCAGGCGCTGGACCACCCCTCCCCCGGCGCCGGGCCGTCGCTCAACCACCTGGGGACGTCGGTGGTGGTGCTGCGCACCCCGCGCGACGTCGACGCGGTGCTGCCGGCGCTGCGCCGGGCGCTCGCCGAGCCGCCGCGCTGAGCGCACCCCGATTCCGGCCCCACGAGCCGCCCCGGATGGGACCATCGGAGCACCATGAGCACCGAGGACCAGGACGCGCAGCCGGGCGACGACCTCGTCGACCGGTGGCTCGCGCACCGCGAGCGCACCGCCGAGGACCCCGCGACCCGTCCCCGCACGTACGGCATCGCGCGCACCCAGCCGCGCGAGCGGCCGACCGCCCGGCCAGCCGCCCCTGCTCCCCCGCCTGCTGCCATCCCTGATCCCGTCCCTGCCCCCGCTCCTGCCGCGCCCGTCGAGGAGGCGACCCCGGTCGCCCGCGAGGTCGCCTCGGAGGTGGGCCTCGACCTCGACGGCTTCGAGCCGGTGCTCACCGCCTCCGCGCGCCGCGCGCTCGAGCAGCCCGAGCAGCGCCGGGGGTGGCGCGCCCGCACCCGGCCCGGTCGGGGGACGGCCCCGACCGACGCCGATCCCGCTCTCGATCCCGCCGAGGAGGTCGCGCCGGAGCCGGACGCGGACACGGAGGAGGAGGCCGACGCGCCACCGAAGCCGGAGCCCGCGCCAGAGCCCACGCCTGCGCCCGAGCCCACGCCTGAGCCGGAGCCCGAGCCGGTGCGTGAGCCGGAGCCGGTGCGCGAGCCCGAGCCCGAGCCGGAGCCCGCGCCGGTGCGTGAGCCGGAGCCCGAGGCCGCGCCGACCCCGGCTCGCCCGGCTGCCCGGCGCCACCCCGCCCGTCTCGCCCACCTCGGAGCGGCAGCGTCGTCGCTGCGCTCCCAGCTCGACCGGGCCGTCTCCGGCGGACAGCCGGCGCAGCCCGCCCCGGCGCGCGCGGAGGCACCGGTCCCACCGATCCCACCGGCACGACCAGCGCGCCCCGCACGCCCAGAACGCCCGGCGCCCCTGCCCGCTCCGGCGGCCACGCCGCTGCCCACCGAGCTGCACTCACCCGGCGGCGTACGAGCGGCGACCGGCCTGCTGCTCCTGCTGGGCCTGGCGGCCACGGGGGTGGCCGGCTACGTCGCCTACGGCGACCCGACCGAGACCGCCCTGGGCGTCACGGGTGTCCTGGCCCTGCTCAGCGCCGTGATCTGGGCGGTGCGCGCGAGCGCCAGCCCGACGCACATGACGTTCCAGCAGGGCCGCCTGGAGATCCGCAGCGCCGCCGGCCGGCACCTCTTCGACCTGGGCAACCCGCACACGGCGATCGAGGTGCGCGGCCGCCCCGGGTCCCGAGGCTGGAAGGTGCTCTTCCACCGCCGCGCCATGGCCCCGTTCGTGGTCGACCCCTCGATGGTCGACCCGGTCGCCTTCACCGAGGTCCTGCTCCACCACCGCCCCGACCTGGCGCCACCGGACGACGCCCGACCGCATCGGTGAAACGTGTTCTAGTCTGACCTCGTGGTCGGATACACGAAGGACGACGTCTCAACCGAGGAGCGCGAGCGCCAGCGCGCTCTCTACGGACCGTTCACCGACGCCCTGCGCGGACTCGTCGACGCGGGCATCCGCACCGAGGTCGACGACGACGAGGTCCGTGCGGTCCAGGCGGAGGTCGAGGCGCTCACCGCCCGCCTGCGGGCCCGCCAGATCGACGGGGCCTACGGGGTGCGCATGGGCGAGGGAGGACAGGGCCGGGCCTGGGGCAACGCCGTGGTGGGGCTGCGCAACGCGGTCGCGCCCCCGCTCGTGGTCGAGCAGGAGGGCGACAGCGGCCGGGTGTGGTCGGACTTCCACCTCGGCGCCGCCTACGAGGGGCCGCCCACGCTGGTGCACGGCGGCGTCGCCGCGCTCATCCTCGACCAGGTGCTGGGCCAGGCCGCGGGAGCCGGACGGCGGCCCGGGATGACCGGCACGCTGACGCTCGTCTACCGCCAGGGCACCCCGCTCGGCCCGTTGCGCGCCGAGGCGTGGATCGAGCGGAGCGAGGGGATCAAGACCTGGGCGCGCGGGCACATCCTGGGCCCCGAGGGCGTCACGGTCGAGGCCGAGGGCGTCTTCATCCTGCCGCGGTGGGCCCGCCGTGCCCTGGCCGAGCAGGACGCCTCGGACCAGCAGACCCCGCGCTACTTCGAGTGACCGCGCCTGCTCGACCGACGAAGGGGGTCAGGCGCGGTCGCCGACCTTGGTGCCGCGCTCTCCGGCGTCGGTGAGGCGGGCCTCCTCGGCGGCCTGGGCCTCCAGCTCCTCGCGCCGCTGGGAGTCGGCGCTGCGGCGCAGGTCGTCGTACTCACCCGGCTCGGAGACCAGGTCGCTGGCCCCGCGTTGCAGCCGAGCGAGCGCGCTGCGCCCGAAGATCTGCTGCTCGGTGGCGGTGCGCTCGGAGCGCCCACGACCCAGGAAGGAGACGAACCAGTGCAGCACCGCCGTGACGCGGTTCTTGAAGCCGGTGATGTAGAAGAGGTGCACCGCCAGCCACATCAGCCAGGCGATGAAGCCGGTCAGGCGCAGCTTGCCGACCATCGCCACCGCGCGGAAGCGGCTGATGGTCGCCATCGAACCCTTGTCGAAGTACTTGAAGGGCTTCTGCGCGGGCTTGCCCTTGAGCCGTCCGTCGATCTCCTTGGCGGCGTACTTGGCGCCCTGGATGGCCACCTGGGCCACGCCGGGCAGGTTGTCGAGGGCGATCATGTCGCCGACGACGAACACCTCGGGGTGCCCGGGCAGGGTCAGGTCGGGGTTGACGCTGATGCGTCCGGCCCGGTCGAGGGGCGCCCCGGTCTGCTCGGAGAGGGTCTTGCCCAGCGGGCTGCCCTGCACGCCGGCGGCCCAGATCTTGGTGATCGCCTCGACCCGGACGGTGCGCCCGTCCTTGTACGACATCTCGAGGCCGCGCTCGTCGACGTCGGTGACCATGGCGCCGAGCATCACCTCGACGCCGAGGTCCTCGAGCTCCTTCTTGGTCTTCTCGCCCAGCTTGGCGCCGAAGGGCGGCAGCACCTGGGGCGCCGCGTCGACGAGCAGCACGCGGGCCTGGCGGGTGTTGATGTGGCGGAAGTCGCGGCGCAGGGTGCGGTGCGCGAGCTCGGCGATCTGCCCGGCCATCTCGACGCCGGTGGGCCCGGCGCCGACGACGACGAAGGTGAGCAGGTGGTCGACCTCCTCGCCGCGGCGGGCGGCCAGCTCGGCCATCTCGAAGGCGCCGAAGATGCGGCCGCGCAGCTCGAGGGCGTCGTCGATGCTCTTCATGCCGGGAGCGAACTCGGCGAAGTGGTCGTTGCCGAAGTAGGACTGGCCCGCGCCGGCGGCGACGATCAGCGAGTCGTACTCGGCGACGGTCTCGCGCCCCAGCACGTGGAAGCTGACGCGGCGCTCCTCCAGGTCGATGTCGGTGACCTCGCCGAGCAGCACGGTCGCGTTGTCCTGGCCGCTGAGCACCTCGCGGGTCGGGGGCGCGATCTCGCCCTCGGAGAGGATGCCGGTCGCCACCTGGTAGAGCAGGGGCTGGAAGAGGTGGTGGGTCGTCTTGGCGATCATCGTCACCTCGACGTCGGAGCGCCGCAGGTGCTTGGTGCCGAAGAGCCCGCCGAAGCCGGAGCCGATGACCACCACCCGGTGGCGTCGGGCGGCCTCGGGCGTGGCGTCCTGGGTCGCGGTCATGGGTGCTCACCTCTCGTGTCCGGGGCCGGCGCCCCGGGTGGTCGTACGTCGTGGTCGGCGGATCGGTGCCGGCACGGGTGCCTCGGGCACCCATTGTCGCCGATGCCCCGGCCACCACTGTCTCAACCTCGGGGCGGGCGCCCACCATCCGTATGGTCCGTCACACCGTCACGACGGGTGAAAATTCGACGACCCGCGGTTTGCCCCCGAGCCCGCCGGGGTATGCGGGCACCAGTGCAGTTGATGCCGCCCGTCCTGATGTCCACCGTGGGAGTTCGCCAGTGCCGCTGAACCGGCCCGCCCTCTTGCTGGGCGCAGGACCTCGCAGCGTCCAGGACGCGAGGCGCTGGGTCGTCGACACCTGCCGCGACATCGACCGGCCCGAGCTCGCCGAGTGCGCCGAGCTGGGCGTCTCCGAGCTGGTGACCAACGCGCTCCTGCACGGTGAGGGCCCGATCCGGGTGCGCGTGCGCGGCACCCGGGAGCACCCCCGGGTCGAGGTGCGCGACGCCTCGCGCGAGCGGCCGGTGCTGCCCACCCCCGCCGAGCCCGGCGACGAGGACGACCTGCTGCTGACCTTCGGGCGGGGCCTGAGCATCGTGGCCCGCTCCTCCGACGCCTGGGGCGCCGAGATCGAGGCCGACGGCAAGGTGGTCTGGTTCGCCCCCGCTGCGCAGTTCGCCACCGACGACGGCGTGCAGGGCGTCATCACCGGCCTCGACGAGGTGCCCGGCGCCGCGCCCGCCGACCCCGTCACCGTGCACGTCCCCGGCGTCCCCGTCGAGCTCTACCAGGCCTTCGAGCGGCACTTCAGCGAGCTGCGGCGCGAGGTGCGGCTGCTGGCCCTGGCCCACGAGTCCGACTACCCGATCGCCAAGGACCTCTCCGACCTCTTCGGCGACATCGACCGCGAGCTGCGCCAGGCCGTGGGCACCGAGGAGATCGCGGTGGCCGAGCAGCGGGGCGAGAGCACCACCGACGTCGAGGTCGTGGTGTCCCGCTCGAGCGCGGACACCACGCAGAAGTTCGTCGAGCTGCTCGACATGGCCGACCAGTTCTGCCGCGAGCAGCGCCTGCTCTCCCTGGCGCGCTCCGAGGAGCAGCGACGCTTCCAGCAGTGGTACCTCGGCGAGTTCGTCCGCCAGGCCCGGGGCGACGAGCCCACCCGCTGGGTCGGCGCCGACCGGCACAGCGGCGTCTGCTGAGGCGGCACCACCGGCCTGACGGCCCCGCGACCGGCCACTAGGGTCGGCGCGTGAGCCCGCACCCCCCGCCCGGCCCGGCCTCGGGTGCCCCGGCGCTCGCCGCCGTGGCCCTCGGCGGTGCGGTCGGCGCAGTGCTGCGCTGGTCGGTCGGGGCGAGCGTGCCGAGCGGCGACTGGCTCGTGGCGGCGACGCTGGTCGTCAACGTCACCGGGTCGTTCGCCCTCGCCGCCCTGCCGGCCCTGCCCGCCGTACGCCGCCGGCCGCTGCTGCTGGTGGGCCTCGGCCCCGGTCTGCTCGGCGGGTTCACCACGCTGTCCGCCGCCTCGGAGCAGACCCGCTCGCTGCTCGACGCGGGGCGGGTGGTCAGCGCCGCCGCGCTGGTCGCGCTGACGCTGGCGGCGTCGCTGGGGGCCGCGGCGCTGGCGCGACGGCGCTGGCCGCCGGTCCGGGTCGAGCCGGGGCCCGCGCGGTGACGCCGCTGCTGGTGGCCCTGGGCGGCGCCGGGGGCGCGGCGCTGCGGTGGTGGCTGGGGGTGCGCCTGGACTCCGCGAGGTTCCCGCGCGGCACCCTGCTGGCGAACCTGGCCGGGTCGCTGCTGCTCGGGGTGCTGGTGGGCCTGGCGCTGCGCGGGCACGCCCTGGCCCTGCTGGGCACCGGCTTCTGCGGCGCGCTGACCACCTACTCGTCGTTCGCGGTGCAGGCCCACGACCGCGGGCGCCGCGCGGCGACGTACGTCATGGTGACGCTGGGCGGCTCGCTGGCCCTGTGCGCGCTCGGCTTCGTCGTCGGCGCCCAGGTGTGAGGGCGGCGGCTGCGGGGCCTCAGGCGTAGCCGAGGTCGTGCAGCCGGGCGTCGTCGATGCCGAAGTGGTGCGCGACCTCGTGGACGACGGTGACCCGCACCTCGTGGGCCAGCTGCTCGGGGGTGTCGCAGAAGTCGAGCAGCGGACCGCGGAAGAGGAAGATGCGGTCGGGCAGCCCGGCGGGCCCCCACGAGTCGCGGTGGGTCAGCGCGACCCCGTCGTAGAGGCCGAGCAGGTCGTCGGGCTCCTCGGGCGGCGGCTCCTCCTCGACGAGCACCACCAGGTTGCGCACCAGCGTGGCGAGCTCCTCGGGGATCTCGTCGAGCGCCGTCTCGACCAGGGCGTCGAAGCGCGCGGGGTCGGTGACGAGCGGGTCGAGCGGGTCCAGGGGCACGACCCCATCGTGCCCGAGATGCAGAAGAGCTCCGAACCGTGACGGTCCGGAGCTCCTCTGCTTCGTGCTGGCGACCCCGACGGGACTCGAACCCGCGGCCTCCGCCGTGACAGGGCGGCGCGCTAACCAACTGCGCTACGGGGCCATCGCTAGTGCCGGTCAAACCTCACCGGCGAAGCGTCGGAACTCTAACCCACGACCGCGACCGGACCCAATTCGAGGCCGGATCGCGCTCGCGCCGCCCCCCACGAGGGGGTCCGGCACGGGCCGAGCAGCACCCCCAACGGGATTCGAACCCGTGCTACCGCCGTGAAAGGGCGGGGTCCTGGGCCGCTAGACGATGGGGGCAGGACGCGCCAGATCATAACGTGAGCCGCGGACGCCCGCGTGCGTCGGCTCGCGACCGGTGGGGGCGGCTGGCAGGCTGGGTGCCACCACCGGCAGGCACGTGCGGCACCGACGACGAGGAGAGGGTCAGCGATGGGCAGGGCCACCCTCCAGTCGATCGCCGACGAGGTCGGCGTCAGCCGGATGACGATCTCCAACGCCTTCTCGCGCCCCGAGAAGCTCAGCGCCGACCTGCGCACCCGCATCCTGGCCGTGGCCGAGAAGCAGGGCTACGCCGGGCCCGACCCGGCGGCGAGGGCACTGGCCCGGGGCCGCACCGGCACCGTGGGCCTGCTGGTGACCGGGCGGCTCGGCGACAACGTGCGCGACGCGGTCGGCACCCAGTTCCTGGTGGCGGTCGCCGACGCCCTCTCCGACCACGGGCTCGCCCTGACGCTGATCGTGGCCGGCGTCGGCAGCGACGTGGTCCCCGCCCGGGACGTGCCGATGGACGGCGCGCTGGTCTACGTCAGCGAACCGGGCTCCCCCGACGTCGAGTGGCTGCGCAAACGCGAGCTGCCGCTGGTGACGATCGACCAGGACCCGCTGCCCGGGGTGCCCAGCATCAACGTGGACGACCTGGCCGGGGCCCGAGCCGCCGCGCAGCACCTGCTCGACCTGGGTCACCGGCGCATCGGCACCCTGAACCTCGACCCGGCCAGCCCACCCTCCCTCGAGCGCGCCCGGGGCTGGGCCCAGGCCTTCGCCACCACCGAGGTCGAGTTGGTCGAGGAGGTCGCCCCCTTCCGGCCGCCCGAGGCGGCCTACGCCGCTGCCGTGCGCCTGCTCAGCAGCCCGGACCGGCCCACGGCGGTCCTCTGCTACTCCGACGCGTACGCCGCGCAGGCGCTGCGGGCGGCCGAGTCGCTGGGTCTGCGGGTGCCCGACGACGTGTCGGTGGTCGGCTTCGACGACGGGCCGCTGGCCGCCTCGCTGAGCCCCGCCCTCACGACGGTCGCCCAGGACGTCACCGAGAAGGGCCGGCTCGCGGTCACCAGGCTGCTCGAGGTGACCGCCGCCCGCGCCGCCGACGGCTCGACCAGCCCGGCCTCGACGAGCGCGGCCTCGACGAGCACCGCCCCGCGCACGGTGATGGCGACCTCGCTGGTGGTGCGCGACAGCACCGCGCCCCCACCCGCGCAGGTGCGCCCGGCTCGCGCGCAGGCCGATTCGTGACGTCCCGCGGCGCTGCGGTAAGGTGACCGCGCTCGGGCAGGTAGCTCAGTTGGTACGAGCGTCCGCCTGAAAAGTGGAAGGTCGGCGGTTCGACCCCGCCCCTGCCCACGAGCACCGCAGGGCTCTGACCTGCAGCACGAGGCCCCCGCCGGTTCACCGGCGGGGGCCTTCTGCGTCTCGGCTCAGACCAGGGCGCTGCGGCGTGCCTTCAGCTCCCAGCCTCGGAGTGGGTGCTGGGTGAGGTGCCACCTGGGGTCGTGGGCTCGGTGGTGGTGCCAGGTGCAGAGGGGGAGTGCGTCGTCCAGGTCGGTGTCGCCGTGGTGGGCCCAAGGAGTGAGGTGGTGGGTCTCGGTCCAGGCGAAGGGTCTCTCGCAGGTGCCGATGGCGCAGGTGTCGTAGAGCAGGAACAGCGCTTTTCGTTGGTGGTGGGTGTGGAGTCGTCGGGTGCGGCCGAGGTCGAGCGGGACTGAGTCGTTGGTGCCGGGCGGGGCGCCGAGGACGGCGGGGACGAGTCCCGCTTCGCAGGCCAGGCGGCGCAGGTCCCCGGCGGCGGTGCGGATGCCGGTGTCGAGGCGGGCGGTGCCGGTCTCGTGGGGGCCGTGCCAGTCGGGCCAGGTGGCCGGGTCGAGGTCACCGGTGGCGGCGAGGTCACGAGCCAGGTCTTCGGCGGTCATGGTGACCAGGAGCGTGAGGGCGTTGGCGCCGTTCCAGCCGTCGGTGGGCAGGTGCTCGATGAGCTCGCACAGGGCGTTGCCCGCGATCTCCCAGCCGGACAGGCCGTGGTCCGGCCCGGTGGGGGCGGACTCGTCGTAGCCGGAGACCTGTTCTCCCTCGGGCCCGGTTTTGGCTTTGTTGAGGCGACGGGGAGCGGAGAGGGTCTCGAGGGCGGTGCGGAGCAGGGAGCCGTGGAGCTCGGGGATGGTGAACTTGCCGGAGTAGGTGCCGTCGCCGTTGTCGTGCAGCGCGAGGTAGGTCTCGTGCTTGGCTCGCCGTGACTCGCGGCCGAGCATGATCGCTTCGTGCTGGTCGGCGAGGTCGCGGTCGACGACGTCGAGCATCCGCCGGGCGGCTTGGCGGAGCCGTTTGGGGTTCATCGGGCGCCCGGTGCGGGTGCCGATGCCGGTGGCCTTGTTCACCAGCACCTCCTCGGCGGCGGCGAGCTGCTCGGGGGTGGTCTCGAGGGGTGCTTGTTCGGCGGCGGCGACGATGATGCGGACCTGGCGGGTGGTGATCGCCCCGGTCGCGTACGCCTGACGGGCGTGGTGGTACTTGCTGCGGAGCAGCTCCGCGACCCGCGCGCCACCGGCGAGGACCTCACGGGACTGGCCGGTCAGGGCGGCGGCCCACGCGTCGGTGCCGGTGGCGGCCTCGGCATCGGCGACCTGGCGTCGTTCGGCCTCCCCGAGCACCTCACCCAGCAGCGCGGACGCCTCCGCCTCGAGCGCCGAGAGCGCTTGGACCAGCACGGCGAGGTCCTCGACCGGCTGCCGTCGCAGGTCCCCGTCGCGTGCCGCGGCCATCGCCGCACGCGCGGTCGCGACCGCCGTCGCGACAGGCCCCGCCTCAGGCGCAGGGGAGAGGCTGGCGGGCACCCCAGCACCCGGGCCGGGGGCCCGGGCGCTGGTGGGGTGCTGGAGCAGCCTCATGCCCACCATTCTCCCACGCCGAAGCCCGCTTGTCGAACACTTGTTCGAAGTTTTCTGCCCTCCCGGGCACGGCCTGCGCGACGCCGAGCCCCACCGAACGGGTGGTGAGACAAGTGCTTGATGCCACCTACCGTCAGACCATGACCGGCACAGCGCAGCACCCCCTCGCCCCGACCACCGCACGCACGCCGGGGACCCGGCCGTTGGCCTGGGCGGTGCTGGCGGCCTCCGTCCTCGAGGTCGTGGCGCCGGCGATCACCCTCAACGGGCCCGGCTCCTCCCCCGACGCCGGTTCGGGGCCGGAGCTGCTGATCACCCCCGCCGGGTGGGCCTTCTCGATCTGGGGCGTCATCTACGCCCTGGCGATCGCCCAGGCGGTCGGGGTGCTCGCCGCCGGGGCCGAGCACACCTCCCGGCGCCTCCAGGTCTCCCAGCTGGTGCTGTACGTCGGCGGGGCGGTGTGGATCGCGGTCGCGGGCGTCGACAGCACCCTGGCCACCGCCGCCGTGCTGGTCGTGATGGCGGTGGCCGCCACCGTCGCCGTCCTCACCGTCGCCACCCAGGGCGGGCCCGAGTGGCTGCGGCTGCTCAGCCGCGCAGCGGTCGGCCTGTACGCCGGCTGGGTGACCGCAGCGGTCTTCCTCAACGTCTCCACGGCCCTGGCCGAGCTCGGCCCGCTGTCGGCGCGTGACGTCGGCTGGCAGGTCGTCGTGCTGGCGCTGGCCGCGGTGACCCTGCTCGTGGTCACCGCGCTGACCGGCGGGGTGGTCACCTACACGTTGGCCGGCGCCTGGGCGATGCTCGGCATCGCCGTGACGGCGGCCGGGGACGACACCACCGCGGTGCTCGTCACGGCCGTCGTCGCCGGAGCGGCGCTGCTGGTCGCGCTCGCGACGGCCGCGGCGCGGGCCCGGCGAGCGGTCGCCACCGCCTGACCCTGACCGACCCACCCTCCCGGTGAGCCGTGAGGCTGCCACAGTGGAGGCATGGACGTCGCCCTCACCCTGGTCGCCGGCAGCCTGCTGATCGCGGTCATCATCGCGGCCAACGGCTACTTCGTGGCCCAGGAGTTCGCCTACATGGCCGTCGACCGGTCGCGCCTGAAGGCCATGGCCGGGCGCGGCGACAAGGCGGCCCAGCGAACCCTGCGGATCACCGACCGCACCTCCTTCATGCTCTCGGGCGCCCAGCTCGGCATCACCGTCACCGGTCTGCTGGTCGGCTACGTCGCCGAGCCGGTGCTGGGCACGGCGATCGGCGAGGTGCTGGGCGGCGTGGGCGTGCCGACCGCCACCGGCATCCTGGCCGGCACCGTCCTGGTGCTGGTCGGCTCCACCTTCGTGCAGATGCTCTTCGGCGAGCTCTTCCCCAAGAACCTCGCCATCGCCCGGCCCTACCCGGTCGCCGAGCGCCTCTCCCGCTCGACCCTCGTCTACATGGCCGCCTTCGGGTGGCTGATCCGGGTCTTCGACGCCGCCTCCAACGCGCTGCTCAAGGTCCTGCGGATCGAGCCCGTGCACGACGTCGAGCACTCCGCCAACCTCCACGACCTGCGCCGCATCGTCAGCGTCTCCCGCGACTCCGGCGAGCTGCCGCCCGAGCTGAGCCTGGTGCTCGACCGGATGCTCGACTTCCCCCAGCGCCCCGTGGGCCACGCCCTGGTGCCGCGCTCGCGGGTCGACGTGCTGGCCCACGACACCCCGCTCACCGAGGTGCGCGACGTGATGGAGGGCGGGCACTCCCGCTACCCCGTGCTCGACGACGAGGGCGACGTGGTGGGGGTGGTCCACCTGGTCGACGTCCTGGAGTCCCTGCACGGGACCGGGGACGGCGGGGACCGCCCCGTCAGCGACGTGGCGCGCCCCGCGACCGTCGTGCCGACCCTGATGCTGCTGCCCGGGGCGCTGGCTGCCATGGACGAGTCCGGCGACCAGATGGCCTGCGTCGTCGACGAGTACGGCGGCTTCGTCGGCGTGGTGACCCTCGAGGACCTCGCCGAGGAGGTCGTCGGCGAGATCACCGACGAGCACGACGTCGACGAGGAGCCGCACCTCGTGCCGGTCGGCGACGACGGGCGCTGGACGGTGCGCGGCGACGCGCCCCTCGACGAGGTCGAGCGCGAGATCGGCGTGGTGCTGCCCGAGGGCGACTACGTCACCGTCGGCGGACTCGTGATCGCGACCCACGGCGCGCTGCCCCGGGTGGGTGAGCAGGTGGTCGTGCCCCTGCCCGACGACCCGGCCGACCTGGCCCACGACGACCACCCGCCCCGGCGCCGCCTGGAGGTCGAGGTGCTCGAGGTCGCCCGCCACGTCCCGACCCAGCTGGCCGTCGCCCTGCACGCCACGGACCCGGGCGCCCCCGACGAGCACGCCGAGACCGAGAGCGAGGTCGCCCGATGACCGGTCTGGCCGCCATCCCCGTCACCATCGCGATCATCGCGGCGAGCGCCTTCTTCGTCGCCACCGAGTTCTCGGTCATCGCCGCCCGCCGCACCCGCCTCGAGGCCGCGGCCACCGACAGCCGCTCGGCCCGCGCCGCGCTGCGCAGCGCCTCCGAGGTGCCGCTGCTCCTCGCCGGCAGCCAGCTCGGCATCACCGCCTGCACCCTGGCCCTGGGCGCGGTCACCAAGCCCGCCGTCGACCACGCGCTCGAGCCGGTGCTCGAGCAGGTCGGCCTGCCGGCGTACGTCGCCGCACCGGCGTCGTTCGCGCTGGCGCTGCTGCTGGTCACCTTCCTGCACCTCGTCGTCGGCGAGATGGCCCCGAAGTCGTGGGCGATCAGCCACCCCGAGCGCTCCGCGACCCTGCTGGCGCTGCCGATGCGGGGCTTCATGTGGGCCTTCCGGCCGGTGCTGACGGTCCTCAACGACGCCGCCAACCGGCTGGTGCAGCGGATGGGGGTCGAGCCGGTCGCCGAGGTGGCGATCGAGCAGGACCCCGACGACCTGCGCGAGCTGGTGCGCCACTCCGCCGAGACCGGCGAGCTCGACGCCGGCTCCTCCGAGCAGCTCGTCGGCGCCCTGGAGACCTCCCGCGCGACGGTCGACGAGGTCATCGGCGAGCGGGAGCTGGTCGTGGTCGACGCCGGGGCCAGCGTCGCCGACGTGCACGAGCGCGCCCGGAGCACCGGCCACCTGCGCATCCTCGTCGGCAACCAGCACGCCCCCACCGGGGTCGTGCACGTGCGCGACACGCTGACGGCGTCCGGACAGGACGCGGTCGAGCCGTTCGTGCGCGACCTGCACCGCCTCGACGGGAGCACGACCGTCCTGGAGGCGCTCTCGGCGCTGCGCGAGGAGGGCACCCAGATCGCCCTGGTCGTGCGGGAGGGCGCGAGTCCCGCCGTCGTGACGATCGCCGACCTGCTGTCGCGGCTGATGCCGGCCACCGCGCGCGCGGAGAAGGTCGAGCAGTAGGGAGCCCGGCAGGGAGCCCATTAGGGAGTCAGGACTACCTGATCGGGTGGTTTGGCGAGCAGGTCGGTGCACGGGTGTTTTACCCGGCTCGGGTGCGGGCACAGGACGGTGCACCGCACCCGACCTGAGGAGACACCAGATGAGCGAGCACCGCGAGCCGCAGGGCCTGTCCGACGAGGAGCTGGCCGCCGAGACCGGCACCGCCCTCCCCGACAAGGAGGTCGTCTCGATCCTCGACCTCAACGCCGACCTCGACCTCGCGATCGACGCCGCGGCCCCCATCGACCTCGGTGTCGCGGCCAACGCCAACGTCGCGGCCCCGATCGACGCCGCGGTGGGCGCCAACGTGCTCTCGGAGGGCTCGACCGCCCAGGCGATGGCCGACCAGGGCGCGGTCATCAACCAGAACGTCGAGGCCGACGCGATCGCCAACGCCACGCAGGACAGCACCCTCGAGCAGGGCGCCTCGCCCGACGCCTCGGCCTCGAACGACCCGGTGACCACCGCGGCGGGCGACCCGACCGGCCAGGAGTCGACCACCCCGACCGCACCCGACGCGACCGGCACGACCGGCACGATCGGCGGCGCCGTCGACGGTGCGACCGGCGCGGTGGACGGGGCCACCGGCGGCGCCACGGGCGGCGCGACCGACGGGCTCGACGACACCGTGGGCGACACCGTGGGCGGCGCCGTGGGTGACGCGGGCGGCGCCGTGGGCGGCGTGACCAGCGGCGCTCCCTCGGTGGGCGACCTGGCCGACGGCAACCTGCTCGACGTCAACGTCGACCTGGCCGCCGACGCCAACCTCGCGGCCCCGATCAACGGCGCCGTGGCTGCCAACGCCAACGTGGCCGCGCCGATCGACGCCGCCGTGGCCGCCAACGTCGGCTCGGTCGACAGCGACGCGGTGGCCCTGGCCCAGCAGGACGCGATCATCAACCAGAACATCGAGGGCTCGGCGGAGGCCACCTCCGACCAGACCTCCGACATCTCGCAGCCCTGACGGAGACCCGGTGACCCAGCAGACCGACCCGCCGCCGCAGACCGCGCTCGCCGACCCGGCGGCCGGTCTGCGGCGTGCCGACGGGGTGCAGCTGATCGGCGAGATGGAGGGGTCCGGCTACCGGACCCCTCCGGCCCTCGCCCGGCGCTCCGACGGCCAAACCGTCCAGCTCACCGCGCTGCTGTACGCCGTGCTGGCCGCGCTCGACGGTCGCCGCGACCCCGAGGCGGTCGCGGCGGCGGTGCGGGAGACCACGGGTCGCCCCGTCAGCCCCGACAACGTCGCCACCCTCGTCGACAAGCTGCGCGAGCTCGGTCTCGCGGTGCGCGCCGACGGCAGCGAGCCCGTCGTGCGCCGCAGCAACCCGCTGCTGGCGCTGCGGCTCAAGGTCGCGGTCACCGACCCCGAGCGCACCCGGCGCCTCACCACCCCCTTCGCCCGGCTCTTCCACCCGCTGCTCGTGGTGCCGGTGGTGCTGGGCTTCGCCGCCATCACGGTGTGGGTCCTGGTGGTCAAGGGACTGGCCTCGGCCACCCACGAGGCCTTCGCGCGGCCCGGCCTGCTGCTCGCCATCCTGGCCGTCACGATCCTCTCGGGCGGCTTCCACGAGTTCGGGCACGCGGCGGCGGCGCGGCGGGGCGGCGCCGACCCGGGGGTGATGGGTGCGGGCCTCTACCTGGTGTGGCCCGCCTTCTACACCGACGTCACCGACTCCTACCGCCTCGGCCGGGTCGGGCGACTGCGCACCGACCTGGGCGGGCTCTACTTCAACGCCATCGTGGTGGTGGCCACCATGGGCGTGTGGTGGGCCACCGGCTACGACGCGGTGCTGCTGGTCGTGGCCACCCAGATCCTCCAGATGCTGCGCCAGCTGCTGCCGCTGGTGCGCTTCGACGGCTACCACGTGCTCGCCGACCTGACCGGCGTGCCCGACCTCTTCGCCCGCATCGGCCCCACGCTGCGCGCCCTGGTGCCCTGGCGCGAGACCGAGCCGCAGGCGCGCGACCTCAAGACCTGGGCCCGCGTGGTGGTCACCGTCTGGGTGCTCACGGTGGTGCCGGTGCTGCTGGGCGTCGTGGTGCTGCTCGTGCTGACCCTGCCCCGCATCGTGGGCACCGCCCTGGCCGCCGCCGACGCGCAGCGCCGGATGGTGCTCGGCGGCGCCACCGGCGACCCGACCCTGCTCGAGTCGGCCGGGCACGCCGTGTCGATGGTGGTGGTCGCGCTGCCGGTGCTGGCCATCGGCTACATGCTGACCCGGGTCGTGCGCCAGGTCGGCGCCGCGACGTGGCGACGCACCGACGGCCGCCCCGTACGCCGCGCGCTGGCGGTGCTCCTCGCGCTCGCGCTCGCCGCCGGGCTCGCGCTGGCGTGGTGGCCCCAGGAGGACCGCTACCGTCCGGTGCAGGCCTGGGAGGGCGGCACCCTCGGCGACGCGGTGAGCCTCGCCCGCCCGCCCGCCGGCTACGAGGTCGGCGCCCGTGGCAGCGGCACCATCTACCTGCCCGACGGCGCCGAGGCACCCACCCGTGAGCGCCCGACGCTCGCCGCGGTGCTGGTCCCCGCCGGGGGCGGGGCCACCGACCCGGCGGCCGGGGAGGCCGCGGCGACCGGGACCACCGACCTCCAGCAGGGTGACGTCGAGCAGGCCGACGACGGCACCTGGATCTTCCCCTTCGACGAGCCGCTGGCTCCCGACGCCGGCGACAACCAGGCCCTGGCGACCAACACCACCGACGGGACGGCCGGCTACTCCGTGGCCTTCGCGCTGGTCTGGGCAGACGGGGACCAGCCGCTGACCAACACCAACGAGGCCTTCGCGGCCGCCAGCTGCGACCGGTGTGCCGCGGTCGCGGTCGCGTTCCAGGTGGTGCTCGTCGTGGGCGAGGCGAACGTGGCCGTGCCGCAGAACACCGCGGTGTCGGTGAACTACGACTGCACCAGCTGCCTGACGTTCTCGGCGGCCGTGCAGCTCTTCGTCACCCTCGACGGGCCGCTCAGCGAGGAGTCCACCGCGCGCATCGAGGAGATCTGGGCGGAGGCGGTCACCTTCGGGCAGGACATCGGCTCGGTGCCGCTGGACCAGATCCAGGCCCGGCTCACCGACTTCGAGCAGCAGATCCTCGCCGTCATCGAGGCCGAGCAGGGGCCGCTGACCCCCGGTGGCGCCACCGGCTCGCCCAGCCCCGGCGACAGCGCGAGCCCCAGCGGCACCCCCGGCGGGAGCACCAGCGCCAGCCCGAGCGGCTCCCCCGGAGCGAGCACCAGCGCGAGCCCCTCGGGCTCGACGACCCCGTCCGGCAGCCCGTCGTCGAGCGCGTCGACCAGCCCCTCGGGCTCGACCACGCCGAGCCCCACCGCCGCGTCGTCGAGCACGTCGTCCGGCACGTCGTCGCCCACACCGTCGAGCACACCCTCGCCGAGCGGCTCGGTCAGCCCGTCGGGCAGCGCCACGCCCTGACCCCGCACAGCGACGGGCCCCCACCCCCGCCGCCGGCGTACCGGCGGGAGGGTGGGGGCCCGTGCCACGGGGCCCGTCTGCTCAGAGCACGAGGAACAGCAGGATGACGAGGGCGATGACGAGGGCGGCGATGGCGATGGTGCGAGTGTTCATGGTTCCTCCTGGTGACGGGGTGCCAGGCGTCCGGTCGGACCCCTACCCCTGATCGTGGGGGCACCAACCTGCCAGTGTCACGCCGCCACGCGGCCCACCCCTTCGGACACACCCGTCCCAGCGACCCCACGGGCCGCTCCTCACCCGCACGGGCGGTGCGCCCGGGGCCCGGAGACGAGAACCTCCCAGGGAGCGCCGCCGGCGCGAAGGGAGGCACCACCATGCGAGGCATCCTCGGAGCCATCGTCGTCATCTGGCTCGTCATCGGCGTCGCCGCCGCCGTGCAGCGCGGCTACTTCGGCGACGACCAGGAGGTCAGCTGCGCGACCGCCGGCACCACCGCCGTCACCGTGCTCGCCGGCCCGCTCAACTACGTCGGGGCCAACCCGAAGGTCGACTGCGAGGTGCCTGAGCCGTCGAGCTGAGCCGCCGGGGGCCGAGCCGTCCGGGTCGGGACCTCGGTCCCTGGGGTGGCTCGGGCCGGCGTGGGAGCATGGCAGCACCATGACGACCCCGCAGCCCGCCACGCGCCCGCGACGCCGCCACCTGATCGATCCCGACAACCCCCCGCCGCCGCCCAGCAACGCCTCGCTGGGCCGGGTGCAGCAGTGGGTGATGTCGGTGCTGGTCACCACCACGATCCTGCACCTGAGCGTGGGGCTGGTGCTGGCGGCGTGGGTGATCGACCAGGACGACCTGGTGCCGGTCGTCGGCCTCGAGGTCATCGCCGGCATCTTCGCGGTGATCGCCGTCGGGCTCGCCCGCGCGATCCACCGCGTGCCGGTCCTCTCGCCGTGGCTCCTGCTGGGCGTCGTGCCCACCCTGGTCGGGCTCGCCGTCACCCTGACGTGACCGACACCGGCGAACCCGCCCGGGTGGTGCCGCGACGTGGGACCCTGGGACCCGGCACCGAGCCGCGATGTCCCGCGGCACAGCGACGACCATCCGGGGAGGGGACACGTGGCTGACTCGCCCGACCTGCCGCCCACGGTCTGGCGCTCCCTCGTCGAGGCCAGCACCGACGCGCTGTGGCTGCTCGGGACCGACGGCACCACCGCGTGGGCCAACGCCCGCCTCGGCGAGCTCCTGGGTCGCGACGACGACCTGACCGGCATGGCGGCACCGGAGGCGTTCGCGCCCGAGGCGCGCGAGCGCGTGCGCGGCCACCTCGCCCAGCTGGCCCGGGCCAGCCGCGGCCGCGAGAACGTCGCTATGGAGCTCCAGCGCGCCGACGGGGGCCGCGTGCCGGTGCTCGTGAGCTACGCCCCCGTCCGCGACGGTGACCCCTCGGCCCCGACCCGCTGGCTGCACCGGCTCACCCCGGCGCCGGCGCCGGCGGCGGCGGCGGCGGCGGAGCCGACGAGCACTCCGGTCGACGAGCTGCTGCGCGAGCGCCTCGAGGAGGTCACCGAGCGCGAGCGGCAGCTGGCCGAGGCCCAGGAGATCTCGGGGCTCGGCAGCTGGTCCTGGGACGTCGTCGAGGACGTCGTGACCTGGTCCGACCAGCTGTACCGCATCTACGGCATCGACCCGGCCGACCACGTCGCGACCTACCAGGGCTTCCTCGACCGCACCCACCCCGACGACCGCGAGCGGGTCCAGGCCACCGTGCAGCAGACCTTCGAGGGCGAGGGCGACTTCGAGCTGGAGTCGCGGGTGCTGCGGCCCGACGGCGAGGTCCGCTGGACCCTGGGCCGGGGCCGGGTGACCCGGGACCCCGCCACCGGCGCACCGCTGCGCCTCAGCGGCACCAGCGCCGACGTCACCGAGCTGCACCGCACCCAGGAGCTGGCCGCCGAGGCGACCGAGCGGATCCGCCTGCTGCAGGAGCTGGCCGTGGCCGCCAACAGCGCCACCACGCTCGAGGAGGCCGTCGAGGTGGCCGGCGCCGCCCTGGTCGAGCACACCGCCTGGCGACCCGTCGCCGGCTTCCGCGCCGTCCCCGGCGAGGAGTCGCTGCGCTCCATCGACCTGCTGATCCGCCCGGCGTGCGAGCCCGACCCGGCGCTCGCCGAGCGTGCGCGCCGCACCCGCACCATCGTCGACGGGCCCGCGCCGGCGCCGTACGACGCCCCGGGGCCGTCCGCGCGGCGCCTCGTCGCGCTGCCGGTGTCGGCGGGCGAGCACGTGGTGGCGGTCCTGCAGGCCCTCACCGGCCCCGGCGTCGACCAGGAGGACCGGCACCTGGCCGTGCAGGTGGCCGACCAGCTCGGGCTCGTGGCCCTGCGCGAGCGCGACGCCGCCGAGGTGCTGGCCGCCCGGGACGCGGCGATGGAGGCCTCCCGGCTGAAGTCGGAGTTCCTGGCCACGATGAGCCACGAGATCCGCACCCCCATGAACGGCGTCATCGGGCTCAACGAGCTGCTGCTGCGCACCGAGCTCGACGACCACCAGCACCGGCTGGCGGCCGGCGTGCAGAGCGCCGGGCTGTCGCTGCTGGCGATCATCAACGACATCCTCGACCTCTCGAAGATCGAGTCGGGCAAGCTCGAGCTCGAGGACGTCAACTTCGACGTGCGCAGCGTCTTCGAGCAGACCGCGGCCGTGCTGAGCGGACCCGCCCACGAGAAGGGCCTCGAGCTGGTGGTGGGCTGCCACCCCGAAGTGCCCGAGTTCCTGCGCGGCGACCCGACGCGGCTGGGCCAGGTCGTGACCAACCTCGGCTCCAACGCGGTGAAGTTCACCGAGAGCGGCGAGGTGGCCATCCGCGCCCACGTCGAGCGCAGCGACGAGGGCGGGGTGCTGCTGCGCGTCGAGGTCAGCGACACCGGTGTCGGCATCCCGGCCGCCGCCCAGGCCGGGCTCTTCGACGCCTTCACCCAGGCCGACCTGTCCACCACCCGCCGCCACGGCGGCACCGGGCTGGGCCTGGCGATCTCCCAGCAGCTGGTCGAGGCGATGGGCGGCGCCATCGAGGTCGCCAGCGAACCGGGCCGGGGCAGCACCTTCAGCTTCAGCGCCCTGCTCGAGCACACCTCGGTCGCCCCGCGACGCACCACCCCGCGCAGCCAGCCGCTGCGCGACGAGCGGGTGCTGGTGGTCGACGACAACGAGACCAACCGCTTCATCCTCACCGAGCAGCTCGCAGCCTGGCACCTGCGCCCGGTGGCGGTCTCGACACCCGCCGAGGCGCTCGCCGCGCTGCGCGAGGCGCACGCCTCCGGCGAGCCCTTCACCGTCGCCCTGCTCGACCTGGTGCTCCCCCGCGTCGACGGTCTCGAGCTGGCCCGCATGATCCACGCCGACACCGACCTCGCCGGCCTCACGATGCTGCTGCTGACCTCCGACCAGGCGGTCAGCCCCCGCGACGCCCGCGCCGCCGGCATCAGCGCCACCCTCAACAAGCCGGTGCGCCACGCCGAGCTCCACGACGCCATGGTCACCGCCACCGGCCGCACCAGCGAGCCCGTGCGGCACTCCGTGCGCCGCGTCGTGGTGCCCTCGCTCGACCTGTCGGTGCTGGTCGTGGAGGACAACCCCGTCAACCAGCTGGTCGCCACCGGGCTCCTGGAGTCGCTGGGCCTGCACGTCGACGTCGCCGACGACGGACTGGCCGCGGTCGAGGCGCTGCGCGGCGACCACGACTACGCGCTGGTGCTGATGGACTGCCGGATGCCCGAGATGGACGGCTTCGAGGCCACCCAGGTGGTCCGGGCCCGGGAGTCGACCGGGCGCCGGGTGCCCATCATCGCGATGACCGCCTCGGCCCTGGAGGGCGAGCGGGAGCGCTGCCTCGAGGTCGGGATGGACGACTTCCTGACCAAGCCCGTCGACCCGACCTCGCTCGAGGAGGTGGTGCGGCGCTGGACCCGGCCGCAGCCCCCGGCCGACGAGCCGGCTGTCGCCTCCGCACCCGCGGGGGACCCCGGCGCCCCCGGGGACCCCGGGGACCCCGCGACCGTGACCGACCCCGGGCTGCCGGTCGTCGACCAGGCCCGCCGCCGGCTCCTCGACGAGCTCGTCAAGGACGGGGTCAGCTTCTTCGACCGCACCGCGCTCTCGTTCTCCTCGCGCATCGACGACCAGGTCGCCGCGATCCGCGACGCCGTCGCCGCCGGCGACGCCAACCGCGCCTTCACCGCCTCCCACCTGGTCAAGGGCAGCGCGCTCAACCTGGGCCTACCGCGGGTCTCGGCCGTGGCCGCCGCGCTCGAGGCGCACGCCCACGGCGGGCGCACCGACGACGCCGAGCCGATGCTCGCCGAGCTCGAGGCGGAGGTCGCCCGCGCCGTCGACGAGCTGCAGCGCGTGGTGCGGTCCTGACCCCTGTGCCTGCGCCTGTGCCTGCGACGCCGCCCCCGGGCCCCACGGCCCCGGGCCGGTTCGAGGAGGTCGCCCGGCACCGCCCGGTCGACCTGGTCGCGCCCGGCGCGGTGCAGGTCGACGACGCCTCCCCCGGCGCGCACTCGCGGCGACCGCTGCCCCAGGTGGCGCCCAGCACCGCGGTGGAGGCGGTCGTGCGCGGCCCCGGCGCGGTGCGCCTCGCCCTCGGCCTGGCCCCGCTGGTGGTGGCCGCGACCTGGGCCGACGGGGTCTGCGCCCTCGAGGTCACCACGCCCGCCGGCACCCAGGTGCACCGCAGCCGGCGCTCGGCCCGCGCTCCCGGCCTGGAGCGGCTCGCCCTCACCCTGACCGGCACCGAGGCCGTGGTGCTGGGCCACGACGGCAGCGGGTGGCGCGGCCACGCCCGCGTCGACCTGCGCGAGGCGGCAGGGGTCCCGCCCGGTCTGTGCCGTGACGAGGCCTGGCTCGCCGGCGTCGAGGTGCAGCACACCGGCGACGTGGCCCGCCTGCGTGCCGGCGGCTTCGGCCAGCTCGGGCTGCGCGACCTGCGGCTGGTCACCCACGCCGACGGCACGGCGTACGCCGACGGGGCGCAGGAGGAGGGCCGGGTGCTGTGGCTCAGCGCGACCAGCGCCGGCCCGGGGTTCTTCGGCACCGCCCACACCTCGGTGTGGCGCCTCGCGCTCGACGACCACCGCCTCGAGCACCGCGCCGACCTGTTCTTCCGCCGCCCCGACCGGCCCGGGGTCTTCGGTGACCACGCCACCCACGTCGTGCGCGACGGGGACGGGTGGCTGGTGGCGACCAGCACCTGGGGCGACTTCGACCGGGACGCCGACGATGCGGGCGTGGGGGTGACGCTGGCGCGCACCGACGCCGACCTGCTGCGGGGGCGGCACGTCCTCGACACGCAGCCGCTGCCGCTGCCGGTCGAGGGGTTCGCCTCGGTGGGCGTGTGGGACCCCCACCTGGTGCGCACCGACCTCGGCGCCGGCCCGACCTGGCTGGTGGGCTACGTCAGCGCGCGGAGGTTCTTCGACTTCCACCCCGTGCTGGCCACCGGCCCCGGCCTCGACCACCTGTCCCTGCGCGCCGCCTCGCTGACGCGGTGCGCCACCGAGGGCACCACCCTGGTGCGCTGGGACGACCAGTGGCGGGTGCTGGCCAGCGACGGGCGCGACAACCCGCGCCGCCACCGCGAGCAGCACCCCGTGCTCGACCTCGACCTGCAACCCGCCGGCGCGCCGCTCGACGCGGCGTACCCGACCAACATCCCGTGGCCCACGCTCGCGCCGCTGCCCGACGGTGGGTGGCTGATGGTCACCTTCAACGGGCGCGGGCTCGGCGGCCGGGTGGTGGGCTACGGCAGCCACGGCGACGTCATCGTCATGCGGGCGCCGGCCGCCGAAGCGACCGGGCCCGGCGTCTCGTCGTAGGCTGGGAGTGAGACCTGCGCCACCCCTGCGGGCCTCACCACCACCGCCACACCACCCCTGTGGCCCGAGCAGAGAGCGGCCCATCATGTCCGTGACCCCCAGCAGCAGCCCCGTCGACGTCTTCGAGCTCGGCGCCGAGCACGAGCAGGTCGTCTTCGCCAACGACCCGGCGACCGGGCTGCGCGCCGTCATCGCCATCCACTCCACCGCCCTGGGCCCGGCGCTGGGCGGCACGCGCTTCTACCCCTACGCCTCGACCGACGACGCGGTGCGCGACGTGCTCGACCTCTCGCGCGGCATGTCCTACAAGGCCGCGCTGGCCGGCCTCGACCTCGGCGGCGGCAAGGCCGTCATCATCGGCGACCCGGCGACGCTGAAGTCCGAGGCCCTGCTGCGCGCCTACGGCCGCTTCGTGCAGACCCTGGGCGGTCGCTACCGCACCGCCTGCGACATCGGCACCTTCTCGGCCGACATGGACCACGTCGCGCGCGAGTGCGACTACGTCACCGGGCGCACCGTCGCCCACGGCGGGGCCGGGGACAGCTCGGTGCTCACGGCGTACGGCGTCTTCCAGGGCATGCGCGCCGCCGCCCAGGTCGCCTGGGGCGAGCCCACGCTGGCCGGGCGCACCGTCGGCGTCGCCGGCGTCGGCAAGGTCGGTCGGCACCTGGTGCGCCACCTCGTCGAGGACGGCGCCGACGTCGTGGTCACCGACGTGCACGCCCCCGCCGTCGACGCCGTGGTCGCCGAGCACCCCGGGGTGCGCGCGGTCGCCACCACCGAGGAGCTCGTCGCCTCGCCGCTCGACGTCTACGCCCCCTGCGCCATGGGCGGCGCCATCAGCGACGAGGTCGTCGAGGTGCTCAGCGCGCGCGTCGTCTGCGGCGCCGCCAACAACCAGCTGGCCCACCCCGGCGTCGAGAAGGCGCTCGCCGACCGCGGGATCGTCTACGCCCCCGACTACTGCGTCAACGCCGGCGGGCTGATCCAGGTCGCCGACGAGCTCGACCCCGCCGGCTTCAGCTTCGAGCGCGCCCAGCAGCGCGCCACCGGCATCTTCGACACCACCCTCGCGATCCTCGCCCACGCCGAGGCCGAGCACGTCTCGCCCGCCCTGGCCGCCGACCGGATCGCCGAGGCGCGGATGCGCGACGTGGGTCGGCTGCGCTCGATCTGGGTCGGCTGAGCCACCCGCGAGCCGGCGCCAGTTCCTCACCGAGCCGGCGCGAGTTCCTCACCGAGTCGGCGCTACTTCCCGTCGTACGACGTCAACGACGGGAAGTGGCGCCGGCTCGCGCAGGAACTGGCGCCGGCTCGCGCCCGGACCCGGCCCCGAGAAGCCGGTGTCCGGGCGCGTCGGCACGTCCGGTGGCCCACCCGGATGACCGGGGAGACCGTGCGAGGCCCGAGGGCCGCCGGTGGGGTCAGTCGCGACGAGGGTCGTAGTCCGACCACTCGTCGGGCTCGTCGCCCTGCTCGGTGTCACTTGCTTCTTCACTGCCATGCAGCTCTCGCGCCAACGCCCCGAAGTCCGTCTCGTGAGTGCGGTACTTCAGGTCGCGGGCGACCTTCGTCTGCTTGGCCTTTGCACGGCCGCGCCCCATAGGGTCAGCCCCCTCGCACGCTTGGCCGGGGCGCTATGGCTCCCGGGCTGTCTCTGCAATCTCGTGGGGGCAACGCTACCTGCTGGGGGGTCGTTCACGCACACCCGGCTCGCGGAGGCGCCCCCAGGCTTCACCAACCGGGGTGCTGGCCCACCAGGTCGACGCGCCCGCCACGGTCGGCCGAGGCGCTCACCTCACCGGCCACCCAGGCGCGCACGCCGTGGCCGGCCAGCACCGACACCGCGGTGTCGACGTCGTCGGCGGGCAGCAGCGCCACCATGCCGACGCCGCAGTTGAGGGTGGCCTCGAGGTCGGGCTGGGAGACCGAGCCGACCTGGCGCACGAGGTCGAAGACCGGCTGCGGGGTCCAGGTGGCGCGGTCGATGGTGGCGGCCAGCTCGACCGGCATCACGCGCTCGAGGTTGGTGGCCAGGCCGCCGCCGGTGACGTGGGACATCGCGTGCACGCCGGTGCGGGCGGCGAGGTCGAGGCAGGCCTTGGCGTAGATGCGGGTCGGCTCGAGCAGCTCCTCGCCGAGGGTGCGGCCCAGCTCGGGCACGTCGCGGTCGAGGGCCCAGCCGGCCCCGCCGTCGGCGGCGCTGCCCAGCAGCACGTGGCGCACCAGCGAGTAGCCGTTGGAGTGCAGGCCGCTGGCCTCCATGGCCAGCACCACGTCGCCCGGGCGGACCCGCGCCGGGCCCAGCAGCCGGTCGGCCTCGACGACGCCGGTGGTGGCGCCGGCGACGTCGTACTCGTCGGGGGCCAGCAGCCCGGGGTGCTCGGCGGTCTCGCCGCCGACCAGCGCGCAGCCGGCCTCGGCGCAGCCCTCGGCGATGCCCTTGACGATCGCGGCGATCCGCTCGGGGACGACCCGGCCGGTGGCGATGTAGTCGGTCATGAAGAGCGGCTCGGCGCCGCACACGACGAGGTCGTCGACGACCATCCCGACCAGGTCGCGCCCGATCGTGTCGTGCACGTCCATCGCCTGCGCGATCGCGACCTTGGTGCCGACCCCGTCGGTAGAGGTGGCCAGCAGGGGGCGGGTGTAGCGGGTCAGCGCGGAGGCGTCGAAGAGCCCCGCGAAGCCGCCGAGCCCGCCGATCACCTCGGGGCGCGTGGCCTTGGCGACCCAGCCCTTCATCAGCTCGATCGCGGTGTCGGCCGCCTCGATGTCGACGCCGGCCCGGGCGTAGGCGTTGGTCTCGGTCACGTCGGGGCCTCCTGGCCGGCTCACGGGTTGTTGAGGACGGGCAGCGCGCGGCCCAGGGTGGGCGAGCTCAGGCTCACCTCGAGCAGGTGCTTGCCGAGCAGCGACTCGTCGGGCAGCTCGACGGGGTAGTCGCCGGTGAAGCAGGCGGTGCACAGCGCCGTCTGCGGCTGACCGGTCGCCTCGACCATGCCGTCGAGGGAGATGTAGCCGAGGCTGTCGGCGCCGACGCTGGCGGCGATCTCGTCGACGTCGAGGCCGTTGGCGATCAGCTCGGCGCGGGTGGCGAAGTCGATGCCGTAGAAGCACGGCCACTTCACCGGCGGCGAGGAGATCCGCACGTGCACCTCGAGCGCCCCGGCCTCGCGCAGCATCCGCACCTGGGCGCGCTGGGTGTTGCCACGCACGATCGAGTCGTCGACGACCACGAGCTTCTTGCCGCGGATCATGTGCTCGAGGGCGTTGAGCTTGAGCCGGAGCCCGAGCTGGCGCAGCGTCTGGCTGGGCTGGATGAAGGTGCGGCCCACGTAGGCGTTCTTGACGAAGCCCTGGCCGAAGGGGATGCCGGACTCCTCGGCGTAGCCGGACGCGGCCGGGGTGCCCGACTCGGGCACCGGCATCACCATGTCGGCGTCGACGGGGAACTGGCGGGCCAGCTCGCGGCCCATCTCGACGCGCGCCTCGTGCACCGAGCGCCCGGCGATCTTGGCGTCGGGGCGGGCCAGGTAGACGTACTCGAAGACGCAGCCCTTGCGCTCGGGCTCGGCGAAGGTGTGCGAGCGCAGGCCGTCGCCGTCGATGACGATGAGCTCGCCCGGCTCGACCTCGCGCACCACGCTGGCGCCGATGGTGGCCAGGGCGGCGTCCTCGGAGGCCACCACCCAGCCCCGGTCGAGGCGGCCCAGCACCAGCGGCCGGATGCCCTGGGGGTCGCGCGCGGCGTAGAGGGTGTCCTCGTTCATCCACACGAAGCAGAACGCACCGCGCAGCATCGGCAGCACCTCGAGCGCGCGCTCCTCGAGCGTCGAGTCGGGGTGGTGGGCCAGCAGCGCGGTCACCAGGCTGGTGTCGTTGGTGGACACGTGCCCGGGGCGCTGGAGGTCGAGCTCGTCGTCAGGCCCGGGCAGCGCCGCGACCTGCTCGCGCAGCTCATGGGTGTTGATCAGGTTGCCGTTGTGGCCCAGGGCGATGGAGCCGTCGGGCGTGGGCCGGAAGGTCGGCTGGGCGTTCTCCCAGGTCGAGGCCCCGGTGGTGGAGTAGCGGGCGTGGCCGATGGCCAGGTGCCCCTTGAGCGAGTCGAGGGTGGTCTCGTCGAAGACCTGCGAGACCAGGCCCATGTCCTTGTAGACCAGGATCTGGCGACCGTTGCTGACGGCGATGCCGGCGGCCTCCTGGCCACGGTGCTGGAGGGCGTAGAGCCCGAAGTACGTCAGCTTGGCGACGTCCTCACCGGGCGCCCAGACGCCGAAGACGCCGCAGGCGTCCTGGGGTCCCTGGTCCTGGGGGTCGAGGGCGGTCGTCAGCCGCCCGTCGCCGCCTCGGCGGGTGCTGCCACTGCTCTGGAAGGGCACGACCGCAGTCTACGCACCGTCCACCTCCTGGCCGATTCGCCTCCCGCGAGGCCCCCCGGACCGTAGGATCGCCGGGCCTGGGGGGCAAGACGTCACGTGCGGAGGACTGGGACCTGTGAGCGAGCGAGCCTGGCTGGGCGCGGACGCCGCGAGCCCTGCCGTCGACGCGCTCACGCTGATCGCCGAGGGCGTCACGCGCGTCGCCGGCTTCCGGGTCGCCACGGTCGGCCTGGTGCGCGGCAACGAGCTCGAGACGGTCGCGGTCGCCGGTGACGACGAGGCCCGCACCGCCCTGCTCGGCGCCCGCACCCCCCTCGACTCCATCCTCGCCGAGCTCGAGCTGGCCGAGCACTGGGGCCCGCTGCGCTTCGTGCCGCACGAGTCGCTGCCCGTCGACCTGCAGGTCTGGGGCTGGGTCCCCGACCTGCTGCCGCTCGAGGGACCGGACGCCTGGCACCCGATGGACGCGCTGTGCGCCCCGCTGCACAGCGGGAGCGGCGAGATGCTGGGCATGCTGTCGATGGACCTGCCCGACGACGGGCGCCGGCCGGGCCCCGAGGCGCAGCGCGTCCTCGCGGCGTACGCCGACCAGGCGACGCGCGCGGCCCTGCTCGCGCTCGAGCGCGAGCAGCTGGCCGAGCAGGTGCGCCTGGCCTCGGCGGCGCGCCAGATCGTGCGTGACGCCCCGGCCCAGCTCGGGGTCGAGGAGGTGCTCGCGGCGAGCGCCGACGCGCTGATGCAGGGCTTCCGGGCCGTCGGGGCCTGGTTGCAGATCTTCGCCGACGACGGCCTGGGCACCGGTCGGCTCGTGGCCGCCGACGGCACCCAGGTCGCGCTGCCGGGCCGGCTGGTGCGCACCGCCGAGCGCTCGGCGCGCGCCTCGTGGGCCGCGCAGCGCGTCGACGTGGTCTCCCGCGAGCACCTCCAGGCGCCGGCGCTGAGCGCGCGCGAGGCCACCGAGATCGTCGACTTCCTCGACGAGATCCGGGTCGGCTCGCTGCTCTTCGTGCCGATCGGGGCCGCCCACGAGGCCCTGGGCAACCTGGTGCTGACACGGCTCGCGGGGGCGCCGGGGTGGACGGCCGCGGAGCGCGAGGCGGCCCTCGACATCGGCCACGACCTGGGACGCGTCGTCCTCAACGCCCGCTCCTTCGAGCGGGAGCACCGCATGGTCGAGGAGCTGCGTGCCCTCGACTCCTACAAGGGCCGGCTGATCGCCACGGTCTCGCACGAGCTGAAGAACCCGCTGACCGCGATCGTGGGTCACCTCGAGATCCTGCAGGACGAGCCCACCGACCCGGCCGTGTCGGCGTCGGTGGACGCCATCGACCGGGGAGCCCGGCGACTGGCCCGGGTGGCCGACGACCTGCTGCTGCTGGCCAAGGTCGGCGACCCCGACCACCCCGTCGTGCCGCGACCGGTCGACCTGGCCGACGTGGTGGCCGACGTCCTCGCGCTGCAGGAGCACAGCCTGACCCGCAAGGGCATCGAGGTGGTGGTCGAAAAGCCCGAGGAGCCGGTCGTGGCGATGGCCGAGGCCGAGGAGATCGAGCGCCTGGTGACGAACCTGGTCAGCAACGCCGGCAAGTACACCCCGAGCGGCGGCCGGGTGACGGTCTGCCTCGCGGTCGAGGGCGACGAGGCGGTCCTCGAGTGCACCGACACCGGCCTGGGCATCTCCGCGGAGGACCAGGAGCAGCTGTTCCAGGAGTTCTTCCGCTCCACCAACCCGCTCGCCCTGGCCCAGCCGGGCACCGGGCTCGGGCTGAGCATCGTGCACCGGATCGTCAGCCGCCACGGCGGGCGCACCGAGGTCGAGTCGCGGCTCGGCGAGGGCAGCACCTTCCGGGTGCGGCTGCCCGTGGCCGGCTGACCGTCCCGGCCGGACCGACCTGTGGAAAGCCGCGGCAGGGTTCAGGACCCCCCTTTAAGGTGAAGGGGACGGCGGCTCGTGCAGGCAGGGCCGCACTCTGACCCACCTGCCGGAGCCCCCACGTGACCCCGACCCAGGGCACCACCCACCAGCCCCTCGCGGCGACCCCCGTCGCTCCGGCGAGCCCGGTCCCCGCGACGTCCGAGCTGACCCGGGTGCTGCGCTCGATCGCGGCGGAGATGGCCCAGGCCGGTGGCTTCCGGGTCTCGGCGGTCAGCCTGTTCCGGGCCACCGACGAGCTCGAGTTCGTCGTGGTCGACGGCGACCCCGAGGCCGTGGCCGAGCTGACCGGCGACGTCACCCCGACCCCCGTGGCGATGACGATGCTCGAGCGCGCCGAGCAGTGGGGGCCGCTGCGCTTCCTGCCCCACGAGCAGGCCGTCGAGCTGCTCGACCACATCTGGGTAGGCTCGGCGCAGTCCACGGCGCCCGCGCACCCCGACGCCTGGCAGCCCTGCGACCTGCTGATGGCCCCGCTCACCGACACCGACGGCACCCTGCACGGCATCGTGTGGGTCGACCTGCCCCTCGACGGCCTGCGCCCCGGCACCGAGCAGCGACGGCGCCTGGGGGGCTACGCCGAGCGCGCCAACAGCGCCATGCTCGACGTGCTCGAGCGCGAGCGCCTGCTCGAGCAGGTGCGGCTCGCCGACGCCGCCCGGCGGGTGGTGCGCAGCGCCACCGCCGACCTCGACCTGGCCCGCCTGGTGCAGACGGTCATCGACACCGTCTGCGAGGGGTTCACCGTCGACGACGTGCGGGTGCAGCTGCTCGCCGAGGAGGAGGAGGCCGACCTCGACGAGGTCTCGCTGCTGTCGCGGCGGCTGGCCGAGCGCTGCTGGCGCGACCAGCGCGTCGCCATCGTCTCCCACCGCCGTGCTGCGCCGGCCCTGCTCAGCGCCGAGGAGCACGCGCTGCTGCTCGAGGGCCTGCACGGCCAGGGCGACACCTCGCTGCTGCTGACCCCGCTCGGCGCCGGGCCCGAGTGCGTGGGCCGGCTGCTGATGTTCCGCCGCGACCGCACCGACTGGTCCGACGAGGAGGCCAGCGCGGCCCTCGACATCGGCCACGACCTGGGCCGCGCTGTGCTCAACGCCCGCAGCTTCGAGCGCGAGCAGCAGGCGGCGGCGTACCGCCAGCAGCTGATCGCGACCATGGCCCACGAGCTGAAGAACCCGCTGGCCGCCGTCGGCGGCTACCTCGACATGCTCGAGGACTTCCTGGCCGAGGAGCCCGCCACCGGCCCCGAGGTGCAGCGCTCGCTGCGCGGCATCGGGCGCGCCACCCGGCGCCTCGACGACATCGTCGCCGACCTGCTGACCCTGGCGCGCTTCGACGAGGCGGCCGACCCGGCGCTGGTGGCGCCGCAGGAGCTGGGCGCGCTGCTGCACGAGGTGGTCGAGGGCCTCGCCGTGCAGGCGGACGCCCGTGACGTGCGGGTGCGCGTGCACGCCCCGTCCAGAGGAGTGCTGGTCAGCGCCGACGCCGCGGACCTGGAGCGGCTGCTGGTCAACCTGGTCAGCAACGCCGTGAAGTACTCCCACGAGGGCGGCGAGGTCGAGGTGCACCTCGAGACCCGCCCCGGCCCGGTCCCCGCCACGACCGAGGTGGTGCTGCGGGTCGTCGACCACGGCATCGGCATCGCCGCGGCCGAGCAGCAGCGGCTCTTCGAGGAGTTCTACCGCTCGGCCGACCCTGCCGCGGCCAGCCAGCCGGGCACCGGCCTGGGCCTGGCCATCGTGCAGCGCGTCGTACGACGCCTCGACGGCGACATCGCCGTCGAGTCCGCTCCCGGGGAGGGCAGCGTCTTCACCGTCACCCTCCCCGGCAGCGGGTCCCCGGCCTGAGGCCGGCGGGGTCGCTCAGGCCATCCCGCGCGCGCCCTGGACCACGGCCTCGCGGATGCGGGTGTAGGTGCCGCACCGGCAGATGTTGCGGATGGTGTCGAGGTCGGCGTCCCTGATCTCGCGTCCCTCGCGGCGCACCTTCTTGACCAGCGCGACCGCCGCCATGATCTGGCCCGGCTGGCAGTAGCCGCACTGCGGGACGTCGCGGTCGATCCATGCCTCCTGCATCGGGTGCAGGTCCTCGCCCACGGTGTCGGGCAGGCCCTCGATGGTGGTGACCTCGTCGTCGCGACCGAGGTCGCCCACCCGCACCGAGCACGGGTTGAACGCCTTGCCGTTGATGTGCGACGTGCACGCCTTGCACACGTTGATGCCGCAGCCGTACTTCGGACCGGTGACCCCGAGGAGGTCGCGCAGGACCCAGAGCACCCGCACGTCGTCCTTGACGTTCACGGTGACCGGCTTGCCGTTGAGGATGAATGTCTGCTTGGGCATGTCGGCCTCTCCTTAGTAGGTGAACTTGAGGCCGTTGGTCGGCGACTCGGGGACCGACGGCACGAACGACTTGGGCTTGAAGGTGACCTTGCCGTGGTTGATGGGGAACCGGGTCGGCATCGTCCCGGTCGCCCGGGCGTAGGCGCAGGCCACGGACGCCGCCGAGGCGGCCACGCCGGCCTCGCCGGCACCGCCGGGCAGCCGGTCCTCCGAGGGCAGCACGAAGCACTCGAAGCGGGGCGGGATGTTCCACTGCCGCGTGTAGTAGTAGTTGTCCCAGCTGGCCTCGAGGAAGTGCCCGTCGCGCAGGTGCACGCTGCTGGTCAGGGTGAGCGCGAGCCCGTCGGAGAAGCCGCCCATCATCTGGGCCTTCAGGCCCTGGGGGTTGATCACCAGGCCCGCGTCGACCGCGAAGGTGGCCCGGGTGACCCGCGGGCCGGTGACGGCGTTGCGGATCCTGCGGTTGACGGTCTCGGGCCGGGTGTCGATCTCGACCAGGCAGGCCGTCGCACCCTTGTACTCCTGGTGGATCGCGATGCCCTGGGCGAAACCGGCGGGCATCCTGCGACCCCAGTCGCCCTCCTCCGCGACCTTCTCCAGCGCCTTGCGGACCTTGGCGCTCTTGGCGTGCTTGAGCCGGAACTCCAGCGGGTCCATGCCGACCTCGGCGGCGAGCCGGTCGACGACGAGCTCGACGGCGACCCGGGTGTCGGGCGAGTAGATGTTGCGCATGCTGCCGGTGTTGAACCGGTCGTCGGTCTCGTTGAGCAGCTGGGTGACGACACCGAAGTTGTAGCCGAGCTCCTGGGTCAGGGTGAAGATCGTCTGCGAGAAGCCCAGGCCGCCGACCTTCTTGCCGACCTCGGTCGGCGCCTCGTCGATGGTCGAGGTGATGATCTCGCCCAGGCCGTGGCTGAAGTCGGTGACGACGCTGGTGTTGCGCTGCTCGAAGCTGAGCACCTGCCCGGCCAGCACGGTCGCGCGGATGCGCGAGGTGACCATCGGGTGCAACCGGCCCTGGCGGGGCTCGTCGGCGCGGTGCCACATCAGCTTGACCGGCTTGCCCATCGCCTGCGAGACCTTGGCGGCCTCGATGGCGGCGTCGCTGAAGAGCTTGTGGCCGAAGGACCCGCCACCGGTGACGACGTTGACCTTCACCTGGTCCTGGCTCATCCCGAGCGCCTGGGCGATGTTCTGCTGGGCCAGGATCGGGACCTTGAGCCCCGCCCAGATCTCGGCGGAGTCCTCCCGGACGTCGGCGATCGCGCAGTTGGGCTCCAGCGCGGCGCTGGAGCGGAACATGAACTCGAAGCGCTCCTCGACGGTCTTGGCCAGCAGCGGCACCTCGGGCACCGCCAGCGGCAGCTCGGCCTTCTTCAGACGCGCCAGGATGGTCTGGTCGGACTCCCCCTCGACGGGCCCGTCGTTCCACACCACGTCCATGGCCCGGATGGCGTCGATGCACTGGCCGAAGGTCGTGGCGCGCACCGCCACCCCGGTGTCGACGACCGCGACCTGCTTGACGCCCGGCATCTTGAGGATCTTCTTCTTGTTGCGCAGCCGCTTCGGCGAGCCGTTGAGGGTCGGCGGACGGCACAGCATCGTCGGCTTCGCACCCTTGACCTCGAGGTCGAGGGTGAAGTCCTTCCTGCCGGTCACCGCGAGCCGCGCGTCGTCGCGGTTGCGCGGCTTGCCGATGCGGGTGAACTCTTCGGGGTCCTTGAGCAGCACGTCGACGACCTCGGTGACCGGGCTGGCCGCCAGGGTCGCCAGCTCGCCGTAGCCCAGCGTCTCGCCGCCGGGGCCGATCACGACGCCGTCCTTGGTGCGCAGCCGCTCGACGGCGTACCCGAGCTGGCGCGCGGCGGCGTCGAGCAGGGCGCCGCGCGCGATGGCCGAGGCCACCCGGATCGGGGTGTAGGTCGACACGGTGCTGTTGGAGCCGCCGGTGAGCTGGTTGAAGACCAGCTCGGGGCGGGCGGGGGCCAGGGTGACCGTGACCTTCTCGACCGGCAGGTCGAGCTCCTCGGCGATGATCATCGCGGTCGAGGTGGTGATGCCCTGGCCGACCTCCATGCGCGGCAGCGCGAAGGAGGCGGTGCCGTCCTCGTTGATCTCGATGGTGATCAGCTGCGAGGTCGGCAGCGCCGCGTCGGTCTGCAGGTCCTCGAGGTCGTAGAGCTCGGGCACCTGCGGCAGCGAGGGGATCGCCGCGCGCGCGGGCCGGGCCATGGTCAGGTCGGCCGCCGCGACCAGCGTGGTGCCGGCGACCACGTAGCCGAGGAAGGAGCGGCGGCGGACCCCTCCGGGAGGCCCGGTGTCCGGGGTGCTGGTGTGGTTGGTTCCGGCGGGTCCGGTGCTGTCTTCAGGCGCTGTCATGTGACCGAGAAGCTCCCCATGTCGTGGTCGGGCAAGGCCCCGGTCTAGACCGGGCGCCTCCTTTCTACCCGCGCGTGAGCGTCGTCACGCACATCTGGCGTTCGTTCCTGTCAGATGGACGGATTTTTACCCGGTGGGGCATCTCAGGGAGTGGGACGCCCCGCCTCCGCGAGCCGCGCCAGCAGCAGCGTCTCGGCCAGCACGACCCGCTCGAACTCGGCGAGGTGCAGGCCCTCGTTGGCGCCGTGCGCGCGGGTGTCGGGGTCCTCGACACCGGTCACCAGCACGCTCGCGCGCGGGAAGGCCTCGAGGAACTCCGCGATGAACGGGATCGAGCCGCCCACGCCCATGTCGATCGGCTCGGTGCCGTCCCAGGCCTCGGTGAAGGCCGCCCGCGCCGCGTCGTACGCCGGCCCGGTCGCGTCGATGTCGGTCGCCTCGCCGGTGTCGACGACGGTGACGGTGAGCTCGGCGCCCCACGGGACGTGGCGCTCGAGGTGGCGGCGCAGGCAGGCGGTCGCGTTGGCGGCGGTGTCGCCGGGGGCGATGCGCAGCGAGACCTTGGCGCGCGCGGCGGGCACCAGGGTGTTGCTCGCCCCCTCGACCTTGGGCGCGTCGAGACCGGTGATGCTCAGCGCCGGCCTGGTCCACAGCCGCTCGACCGCCGAGCCGGTGCCGATCCACTCGGTGCCCGCGCAGGCGCCCGACTCGGCGCGCAGCCGCTCCTCGGGGTAGGCCACGTCGGCGGCGGGCCCGGAGTGCAGGCCCTCGATCGCGACGTCGCCGGCGTCGTCGTGCAGGGTGGCGATGAGCCGGCTCAGCGTCATCAGCGCGTCGGGCACGAGGCCGCCCCACATGCCCGAGTGCACGGCGTGGGTCAGGGTGCGGACCTCGACGTCGGCGCGCACCAGGCCGCGCAGGCTCGTGGTCAGCGCCGGCACGCCGACGTCGAAGTTGCCGGAGTCGGCGATCACGATCACGTCGGCACGCAGCCGCTCCTGGTGGGCGGCCAGCAGGGCCGGCAGGGTCTCGGAGCCGACTTCCTCCTCGCCCTCGACGAAGACCGTCACGCTCACCGGCAGGTCGTCGCCGAAGACCCGCAGGGCACCCAGGTGCGCCACGATGCCGGCCTTGTCGTCGGCCGCGCCACGGGCGAAGAGCCGGCGCCCGCTCGGGGAGTCGCGCTCGGTGGGCTCGAAGGGCGGGGAGTCCCAGTCGGCGTGGTCGTTCTCGGGCTGCACGTCGTGGTGGGCGTAGAGCAGCACCGTCGGCGCACCCTCCGGGCCGGCCTTGTGCCCGATCACCGCGGGCGCCCCGCCCTCGATGCTCACCACCTCGGTGTCCATGCCCTCCGCGGCCAGCAGCGCACGCACGGCCTCGGCGCTGCGGCGTACCTCGTCGGCGCGCGCGGGGTCGGCGCTCACGGACTCGATGCGCACGAGGTCCTCGAGGTCGCTGCGCAGGCCGGGCAGCACGTCGGTGACGCGGGCCCGCAGGTCGGTGGTGTCGGCGTGGGAGCTCATGGCGTCAACGTAGCCGGGCCGCGACGCCGCGGGCACGCCGGCAGGGCGGCTCAGAAGCGCTTGCGCCGGCGCATCGACAGCGAGCGGCCGTCGGGGTCGTGGAGCAGCTGGTAGCCGGGCACGGCGAGCAGCTGGCGCGCCAGCGGCAGCCGCGGCTCGGGCAGGCGTCGCAGGCGCCCCGGGGGCCGCTCGCCCACGCGGCCGCCGTCGTGCCAGGCCTCGAGGGCGTCGGCGCTCGCCGCGAACCGGGCGAACATCTCGGCCGGGTCGACGCAGTCGGCCATCACCTCGAGCAGCCCGGCGTCGTCCATGTCGTCGAGGCAGGTCAGCTCGTCGGGGTCGAGCCGGTCGAGGTGCTCGGCGGCGAGCGTCAGCCGCAGCCGGCGCGCGAAGCCGGCGCGGTCGCCGTCGGTGCCGCGGTCGATGACGGCGGCCGAGAGCTCGGAGTCGTTGGTCCAGGAGCGGCGGCAGAAGTTGTCGGACCCGATCGAGGCCCACGAGTCGTCGAGCACGCAGACCTTGGCGTGCACGTAGACGGGGGTGCCGGCGTGGTTCTCCAGGCCGTAGAACGCGACGCGGTCGGGCGCCTCGAGCAGCAGGCGCTGCACCCCGCGCAGCCGCCCCAGCACCTGGGGGTCGCGGGCGAACCAGCCGTCCTGGTCGGGGTACTGCGGCAGGACGGCGACCAGGTGCAGCCCCGGGTTCTCCTGCAGCGCGTCGACCAGCACGCTGCTCATCTCGTGGCCCCACAGGAACTGGTCCTCGACGTAGACGAGCTCGCGGGCGTGCCGGACCGCCTTGGTGTAGCCGCGGGCCACCGACCGCTCGCCCCGGGGGGCGAAGTCGAAGGCCCACCCGGCGCCCAGCACGGGGTAGGTGCGCAGCAGCTGCACGGCGTGGTCGGCCCCGGGCACCTCCGGCGGGGGCGGGGCCTGCGGCGGCAGCGGGCGCTGGGCCTCGTCGAGGTCGGCGCGGGCGTCGCGCCAGCGGCGTACGGGGTTGCGCGAGGTGGGCGTGGAGTCCTCCCAGCGCTCCCGGAAGACGGTCTCGACGTCGTGCACCACGGGTCCCTGCACGGCCAGCTGCACGTCGTGCCACGGCGGGCGCTCGCCGTACTCGTCGGCGACGTGGATGCTCTGCGGGTCGCCGTGGTGCAGCGCGTCGTCGCGGCGGCCGTGGCACAGGTCGATGCCGCCGACGAAGGCGATGTCGCGGGTGGGGTCGTCACGGTGCCGGACCACGCAGAACTTCTGGTGGTGCGCACCCACCCGGGTCACCCGCATGTCGAGCTGGACGTCGCCGCCACGCTCCTGCAGCAGCGCCCCGAGGTCGCGGTGCTCGTCGTGGGCGTAGCCGAAGAGCCCCGACTGCGAGCGCCACACCAGGGCCCGCACGTCGGCGCCGCGCTCCAGCGCACGCCCGAGCACCTCGACCAGCTCGCTGGCCGGGTCGTCGTCGAGGCGCTGGTCGGGGTTGGACTGCCAGTCGGTGAACCAGACCAGGTCGCCCTCGCCGGTGGCCTCGACGCAGCGGCGCAGCTCGGCGAAGTAGGTGGCCCCGTGCACCAGCGGCCGGGCCAGGTTGCCGGTCGTGAAGGCGGCGTCGGGGTGCGCCTCGTCGAGACGGGTCGCGGGGTTGCCCCGCTCGTCGCGGGACAGGAACCAGTCACGCGGGTCGGGCATCGGGGGCATGGGTGGAGGCTAGACCTCCACCTCCTCCGCTCAGGTCAGCGGCAGGTGCGGGCCCAGGTCGGCGCGCTGACCGGAGGCGCTGACCCGCCCGGCGTCCTCGGCCTCGGCCCAGGTCAGCGCGCCCGTGGCCAGCGCGATCCAGGTGGCCGCGTCGGTCTCGACCACGGCCGGCGGGGTGCCCCGGGTGTGGCGCACGCCGGGGATGACCTGCACGGCGGCGTACGGCGGGACCCGGACCTCGACCGAGGCCCCGGGCGCGCGCTGGTCGAGGACGGCCAGGAAGTGCTTGACCAGCAGCCGCAGATCGGCGCGCTCCTCGGCCCCCGCGGCGAGGCGCTCGAGGGCCTCGGCGACGTCGTCGGGGTCGGCGGGGCGGAGTCGGACGGGCACCGCGGCAGCCTAGTCCCGCCGGGCCGGTCGGTGCGATCGGGTAGACAGGGCGCATGCACCCGCACTCCTCCGGCCGCACCGCCCGCTCGCTCGAGACCCTGCACGCGCTGGGCTACTTCGTGCCCGAGGTCGAGGAGGAGGTCACCGCCCTCGGCGTCCGCCGCGGCCGTGGCGCCTACTTCGCCTCCCGCTCGGCGGCGATGGGCCGGGTCGGGCCGGGCCCGGTCACCGCGACCTTCTTCGTCTTCTCCCCCTCGCTGGTGGCCCACTTCGTCCCGGCCTGCTGGGAGGCGGCCTCGCCCGAGGACGTGCTGGCGGCGCGCTACCGCGGCGTCGACGCGGCGTACCGGCGGCTGCTGGGCCAGGAGGTCCTCGACTCCCCCGAGATGGCCGAGGCCGCCGAGCTGGCCCGCACCGCCGCCGGGGCGTGCACGCCCGAGGGTCGGGCGCTGTACGCCGCGCACGCCGACCTGCCCTGGCCCGAGGCGCCCCACCTGGTGCTCTTCCACGCCCTCACGCTCGTGCGCGAGCACCGCGGCGACGGCCACGTCGCGACCCTGCTGGGCCACGGCCTGACCGGCCTGGAGTCGCTGGTCACCCACACCGCGACCGGCACCGGCTTCACGGTGCCGGCCGCCCAGGCGACCCGGGGCTGGTCCGACGAGGAGTGGTCGGCCTGCTCGACCGACCTGCAGCAGCGCGGGCTGCTCGGCGCCGACGGCGCCCTGACCGACCAGGGCGTGGCGCTGCGCACCTCGGTCGAGACCGCCACCGACGAGCTCGGGCACGCCCCGTGGGCGGCGCTGGGCGACGAGGGCGCCGACCGGCTGCGCACCCTGGGGCGTCCGTGGGTCAAGCAGATGGTCGCCGGGGGCGTCTTCCCCACCGGCGTGCTGGCCTGAGCGCCGTCCGGGGGCGACGTGCCCGAGGGTGACAGCGTCCACAAGCTCGCGCGGCGCCTCGACCGGGCGCTGCGCGGGCGCACCGTGGCGCGCTCGGACCTGCGGGTGCCGCGGCTGGCCACGCGCGACCTCGCCGGGCGCGAGGTGCTCGAGCACGCCACCCACGGCAAGCACCTGCTGACCCGCTTCTCGGGCGACGTCACCCTCCACAGCCACCTGCTGATGGACGGCGAGTGGTCGGTGACCCGGCCGGGCCGCCAGCTGCCACGACGCCTGCAGCCCGACGTCCGCGTGGTGCTCGAGACCACCGAGGGCTCCACGGCCTGGGGGCTGCGCCTGCACCAGCTCGAGCTGGTGGCCACCTCGCAGGAGGCGCAGGTGGTCGGCCACCTGGGCCCCGACCTGCTGCACGACGACCTCGACGCCGGCGAGGCGGTGCGCCGGCTGCGCGCCGACCCCGAGGTGCCGCTGGTCAGCGCGATGCTCGACCAGACGAAGGTGGCCGGGCTGGGCAACCTGTGGGCCAACGAGCTGGCCTTCGTCCTCGGCCGCAGCCCCTGGACGCCGGTCGGCGAGGTCGACGTCGAGCGGCTGGTCACGCTCGCGGCCCGGGCCCTGCGGCACTCCGCGACCGTGCCGGGCGCCTACCAGGTCACGACCGGCACGGGTCGCCGCGGCGAGTCGCACTGGGTCGCGGGGCGCCAGCGCCGACCGTGCCTGCGCTGCGGCACCGTGGTGCAGATGGTCGACGAGGTGCCGAACGACCCGGCCAACCGGCGTACGTGGTGGTGCCCGCACTGCCAGCCCGGCCCGGCCCGCCCGGCGCGCTGACCTCCTGTCGCCTCAGAGGGCGTCGAGGATCTCCAGGGTGCGGGTCCAGGCGGCCGAGGCCGGGTCGACGACGGTGAAGTGGTCGCCCTCGACCTGGACCAGCTCGGCCTGCGCGCCCGCGGCGAGCGCGGCGTCGACGTAGCGCTGCGACTGGGGCGGCGGCACGATCGTGTCGTCGCGCCCGTGCACGCACCACACCGGCTGCTCGAGCGGCACCTGGCTCAGCGGGTCGACCGCGGCGTCCGCGGGGTCGGAGACGTCGGGGGCATGACCGAGGAACGCCGCGACCGCACCCCCGCCGAGCCCGGCGGCGTGCGCCCCGGCGAGGTCGAGCACCCCGGCCTGCGAGACGACGTGGGTCAGCTCGACGCCACCGGCCCAGCGGTCGTGACGGGTGCGCGAGGCCGCCCAGGTCGCCAGGTGGCCGCCCGCGGAGTGGCCCACGGCCACCACCGGCGCGGTGGCCAGGTCGAGGTCGGTGGTCGCGAGCAGGTCGATCCCGGCGGCGACGTCGTCGAGCGTCTCGGGGACCCCACCACCCCCGCCGTCCCCGCCGCCGACGCGGCGGTACTCCAGCGCGAGCGCCGCCCAGCCGGCCGCGACCAGGCTCGGCACCAGCGGCTCGGCGTACTCGATGCCGTACTCCGCCTTCCAGAACCCGCCGTGCACGACCACCACGACCCCGCGCGGGGTGCCCGCGGGCCGGGTCAGCACGGCGTACTGGCTGGGGTCGTCGCCGTACGTCAGTCGCTCGGTGGTGGAGCCGTCGGCGGGAGCGGGCACGGTCGGGACCTCCTGGGAGCCGGTGGCGCAGGCCCCCACCACGGCGGTGAGGCCGGCGAGGGCGGGCAGGGTCAGCAGGCTACGTCGGCGCACACCCCTGGTTCGTAGCCGCGGCCACCCCCGATGCCGAGCAGTCACTTTCGAACCACCCACCGGTCACATTTGCACCTTCCCCTACCACCACGAGGGGCGAAAGTGACTGCTCGATGGTTCACAAGTGACTGCTCGTGCCTCACTCGTCGGGGCCGCGGCGCAGGCGCTTGGTCTGGCTGCGCTGCTTCTTCGCCTCGAGCCGGCGGCGCTGGGAGCCGCGGGTCGGCTTGGTGGGCCGGCGCTTGGGGGGAGGTGGCCCGGCCGCCGAGCGCACGAGGGCCGCGAGCCGCTCGCGGGCGGCCCGGCGGTTGGCCAGCTGGGTGCGGAACTCCGAGGCCGCCACCGTCAGCACCCCGTCGACCAGCCGGCCCGAGAGCGCGTCGAGCACCCGGGAGCGCACCACCGGGGGCAGCGACGAGGCCGCGACGTCGTACGACAGCTCGACGCGGGAGTCGGTGGTGTTGACGCCCTGCCCGCCGGGGCCGGAGGAGCGCGAGAAGCGCTCGGTGAGCTCGGCCCCCGGGATCACCAGGGTCCGGGTCACCGGCAGGTCGTCAGCCACCGCTCATCGTCAGCCGGTCACAGGGTCGCGGCGACCACGGCGGGGTCGCCGGCCAGCGCGGCCGGCAGCGTCGCGGTCCACGCCGAGCGGAGCCGGAGCAGGTTGAGGGTGAACGAGCCCTCGACGACCAGCTCGTCGCCGCCGGTGCGGCCCAGCTCGGTCACCGGCACGCCGTGGCGCCCGGCCAGCTCGAGCAGCGCCGGGGCGTCGGCGTCGGCGACGGTGACCACCGCGCGCCCGGCCGACTCGGCGAAGAGCGCCAGGAACGGGTCGCCGCCGGCGACGGCGGCCAGGTCGACGGTGACGCCGCACATGTTGCTGATCGCGGACTCGGCCAGGGTCTGGGCCAGGCCGCCGTCGGAGACGTCGTGGGCGCTGGTGAGCAGCCCGACGCCCTCGTGCAGCACCCGCGCCAGCGCCTGCTCGGCAGCCAGGTCGACCTGCGGCGGGAGGCCGCCGAGGTGGCCGTGCACGACGTGGGCCCACTCCGAGCCGGAGAGCTCCTCGCGGGTCTCGCCGAGCAGGAAGACGCTCTCGCCGCGGTCGTCACCCTCGACGGCGCGCCAGCCGGTCGGCGTACGACGGGTGACGTCGTCGATGACGCCCAGCACGGCCACGACCGGCGTGGGCAGGATCGCCGTCTCGCCGGTCTGGTTGTAGAGGCTGACGTTGCCGCCGGTGACGGGGATGCCGAGCTCGAGGCAGCCGTCCTTGAGGCCGCGGCAGGCCTCGGCGAACTGCCACATCACGTCGGGGTCCTCGGGCGAGCCGAAGTTGAGGCAGTCGGAGATCGCCAGCGGCACCGCGCCGCCGGTGGCGACGTTGCGGTAGGACTCGGCCAGCGCCAGGCGCGCGCCGGTGTAGGGGTCGAGCTTGGCGAAGCGGCCGTTGCAGTCGGTGGCGACCGCGACGCCGAGGTTGCTCTCCTCGTCGATGCGCACCATGCCCGAGTCGGAGGGCTGGGAGAGCACGGTGTTGCCGCGCACGTAGCGGTCGTACTGGTCGGTGATCCACGACTTGTCGCAGAGGTTGGGGCTGGCGACCAGACGCAGCAGCGTCTCGCCCAGCTCCTCGCCGGTGGTCGGCCGGGGCAGCGCCTCGGCGGCGTCGGCCTGCAGCGCGTCCTGCCAGGCCGGGCGGGCGAAGGGGCGCTCGTACGTCGGCCCGTCGTGGGCCACCGAGCGCGGCGGCACGTCGACCACGCGCTCGCCGTGCCAGTCGATCTCGAGGCGGCCGGTGTCGGTGACCTCGCCGACGACGACGGCCTCGACGTCCCACTTGGCGCAGATCGCCATGAACGCCTCGACGTCGCCGGGCTCGACGACGGCCATCATCCGCTCCTGGCTCTCGCTCATGAGGATCTCCTCGGGAGCCAGGGTCGAGTCGCGCAGCGGCACCCGGTCGAGCTCGACGTGCATGCCGCCGTCGCCGGCGCTGGCCAGCTCGGAGGTGGCGCAGGAGAGTCCGGCGCCGCCGAGGTCCTGGATGCCGGCGACCAGGCCGGCGGCGAAGATCTCGAGGGTGCACTCGATGAGCAGCTTCTCCATGAACGGGTCGCCGACCTGCACGCTCGGCCGCTTCGCGGGGCCGTCGGCGTCGAAGGTCTCGCTCGCGAGCACGGAGACGCCGCCGATGCCGTCGCCGCCGGTGCGGGCGCCGTACAGGATCACCTGGTTGCCGGCCCCCGAGGCCTTGGCCAGGTGCAGGTCCTCGTGGCGCAGCACGCCCACGCACAGCGCGTTGACCAGCGGGTTGCCGAGGTAGGTCTCGTCGAAGACGGCCTCGCCGCCGATGTTGGGCAGGCCCAGGCAGTTGCCGTAGTGGCCCACGCCCTCGACGATGCCCGGCAGCACCCGGTGGGTGTCGGGGGCGTCGAGGGGGCCGAAGCGCAGCGGGTCCATGACCGCGACCGGGCGCGCCCCCATGGCCAGGATGTCGCGCACGATGCCGCCGATGCCGGTGGCGGCACCCTGGTGCGGCTCGACGTACGACGGGTGGTTGTGCGACTCGACCTTGAAGGTGACGGCGTAGCCCTGGCCGACGTCGATGACGCCGGCGTTCTCGCCAATGCCGGCCAGCATCTTGCCGGCGGGGGTCTCCTGGGGGATCTCGGAGAACTGCTTGAGGTGCACCTTGGAGGACTTGTAGGAGCAGTGCTCGCTCCACATCACCGAGTACATCGCCAGCTCGCTGGAGGTGGGCCGGCGCCCGAGGATCTCGCGGATCCGGGCGTACTCGTCGGCCTTGAGACCGAGGTCGGACCAGGGCTGCTCACGGCCCGGGTCGTCGGTCGCGACCGCGACGGTGTCGAGAGCGGAGACGCGGGGCTGCGGGGAGTCCTCAGGCACGAGGGTCAATCTACCGGCGCCCCCGACCGCGGCTGCGCCCGACCGTCGGGTGACGGGTCGTCGGACCACGGCACCCCCTCTGACCTGGGGAAACTACACGTCTGTAGTTCACGGCGAAGGCTGTTACTCGTGTGACTGGAGTGGTTAAGGTGGCGCAGCCCGACCCGTCGGGCGTCGTTCTTCCCCGCCTCGTAGGAGCCCCCTGATGCCCCGACAGACCTCCCCCCGGGTCCGCCTCGCCCTCGCCGGCGCACTCAGCGGCGCGCTCGCGACCACCGGGGTCCTGGCCCTGGTCCCGCTCGCCTCCGCCGCCGACCAGGGCAGCGCGTCGGCCCCCACGAGCAGCACCGGCGACCGCCGGGCCCCGACGGTCGAGGAGGGCCAGGTGGTCACCCCCGGCGACTTCACCGGCTACGGCTTCGACCAGTGCCTGGCGCCCACCCAGAAGTCGATGAACACCTGGTGGCGCACCTCGCCGTTCTCGGCGGTCGGCATCTACATCTCCGGCAAGTCCCGCGCCTGCCGCGACCAGCCCAACCTGACCCCCACCTGGGTGGTCAAGCAGGCCACCAAGGGCTGGCGGCTGCTGCCGATCACCCTCGGCCCCCAGGCCTCGTGCCAGCCGCGCTTCCCGCGCTACGACGACGACGTCACCATCGATCCCCGCCCCGGCAAGAACGGGCAGTACGTCAAGGCCCTCAAGATGGGCCGGCGCGAGGCCGTCTCGGCCGTCGCCGCCGCCAAGGCGCTCAAGATCGCCGAGGGCAGCACGCTGTGGTACGACCTCGAGGGCTTCGACCACAACAACACCGCCTGCCGCGAGTCGGCGCTGTCCTTCCTCTCCGGCTGGACCCAGAAGCTGCACCGCCTCGACTACGTCTCGGGCGTCTACTCCAGCGTCTCCTCGGGCATCAAGGCCCTCGACGACGCCCGGGTGAGCCGACCCGACCGCTTCGAGCTGCCCGACGCCATCTGGCTGGCGCGCTGGGACGGCGTCGCCAACACCTCCAGCAGCTACATCCGTGAGGACGGCTGGCGCCCCGGCGGCCGCGTCAAGCAGTACCGCGGCGGCCACGACGAGACCTGGGGCGGGGTGCGGATCAACATCGACTCCAACTTCCTCGACCTCGGCAAGGGCAGCACCGCCCGACCGGCCGCCGAGATGTGCGGCGGCACCCGCGTCAACTACACCTCCTACGAGCTGCTGCGCCCGCCGCGCGAGACCAGCGGGGGCACCAAGAAGTCCGACCCCGACAAGGTCGCGGCCCTGCAGTGCCTGCTCAAGCAGCGCGGCTACTTCGACACCGACATCACCGGCACGTACGGCGGCCGCGTCGTCACCGCCACCAAGGCCTGGCAGCGCGACCACGGCTTCGCCGAGCAGGACCTCTGGTCGCGCAAGCACTGGATGTCGCTGCTGGCCTCCGGCTCGAAGGTCACCACCAAGTACGGCTCCAGCGGCGACGCCGTGCGCCGGCTCCAGCGCGCCCTCAACGCCGCCTCGCCGAAGGCCCGGGTCGTCGTGACCGGCGTCTACGGCCCCGCGGTCGAGACGGCGGTCAAGGACTGGCAGAAGCGCGTCGGGATGAGCGCCTCCGGGGTCGTCAACGCGAAGACCTGGAAGAAGCTGCAGGCCGGCGCCCGGGGCTGAGGCCCCGGGCGGTCAGCCGACCGGGGGGCCGGCCAGCAGCGCTACGCCGGTCAGCGCCGCGACCGCGGCCGCGCCGGTGACCGCGCCCCGGCCCGGGTGGCGCACCAGCCAGGAGACCGGGCGCTCCAGCCCCACCGGGTCGGCGGTCCGCAGCCGCCACGCGCTCCCGAGCAGCCCGCGCCGGTCGGCGTACCGCTCGAAGGGGAGGGTGGCCAGCGGGGGCACCGCGCTGGCGAGGCCGAGCAGGGTACGACCGGCGCCCCAGCGCTGGTCGACGGCGACCACCACGGTCGCCACGGCGTAGGCCACGAAGACCACGCCGTGCAGCATCCCGAAGACGCTCACCGCGACGTCGGTGGTCTCGGTGACGTACTTGAGGAACATCCCGACCAGCAGCAGCGACCAGGTCACCGCCTCGGCGCCCGCGAGGCCGCGGAAGAGCAGGCGTGGACTCACGCGAGCACGGCCTCGACGAGGCTGGTGAAGAAGCCCAGCCCGTCGGTGCCGGAGCCGGTGAGGTCCTCGACGGCGTGCTCGGGGTGCGGCATCAGGCCGACCACGTTGCCGCGCTCGTTGCTCACGCCCGCGATGTCGCGCAGCGAGCCGTTGGGGTTGTGGTCGAGGTAGCGGGCCACGACCTGCCCCTCGCCCTCGAGCCGGTCGAGGGTGGCCTCGTCGGCGACGTAGCCGCCCTCGCCGTTCTTGAGCACGACCGTGATCTCCTGGCCGGCCTCGTAGGCGGAGGTCCAGGGGGTGTCCGCGCGCTCGATGCGCAGGCGCTGGTCGCGGCACACGAACTTGCGGTGGTCGTTGCGGATCAGCGCGCCCGGCAGCAGGTGCGACTCGCAGAGGATCTGGAAGCCGTTGCAGATGCCCAGCACCGGCATGCCGCGCTGGGCCGCCTCGACGACCTCGGCCATCACCGGCGAGAACCGCGAGATGGCGCCGCAGCGCAGGTAGTCGCCGTACGAGAAGCCGCCCGGCAGGACGACCGCGTCGACGCCCTTGAGGTCGTGCTCGCCGTGCCACAGCGCGACGGCCTCGTTGCCGCCGATGCGCACGGCGCGCTGGGCGTCGACGTCGTCGAGGGAGCCCGGGAAGGTGACGACGCCGATCTTCACGCCTGCACCTCGGCGGTCTCCTCGACGCGCACGGTGAAGTTCTCGATGACGGGGTTGGACAGCAGGGTCTCGGCCATCCGCGCCACCTCGGCGAGCACCTCGTCGGTCACCTCGCCCTCGACCTCGAGCTCGAAGCGCTTGCCCTGGCGCACGTCGGCGACGCCGGAGAAGCCCAGGCGCGGCAGGGCGCCGAGCACGGCCTTGCCCTGGGGGTCGAGGATCTCGGGCTTGGGCATCACGTCGACGACGACTCGGGACACGGGGCGCTCCTGGAGGAGGAAGGGTCGGAGAACACCCCGATCCTAGGCGCCGCCCCGACGGCTCACCCGCTCGGTCCCACCCCCACCGCGGCATGATGGGGCCATGAGCATGAACGCAGCGTCCCGCGCCCGCACGGCCCTGCCGCTGGAGTTCCCCCAGTCGCTGGCCGTCTACGACGACTACGCCGACGCCCAGCGCACCGTCGACCACCTCTCCGACAACAAGTTCCCCGTCGAGCACCTGATGATCGTCGGCACCGACCTCAAGCGGGTCGAGCGGATCACCGGGCGCCTGACCACCGGCCGGGTGGCCGCCGGCGGGCTGGCCTCGGGAGCCTGGTTCGGCACCTTCATCGGCCTGGTCTTCACGATCTTCACCGAGGAGGGCTTCCTGGCGACCTTCCTGCCGGTCGTGGTGATCGGCGCGCTCTTCGGCATGGTCTTCGCCCTGGTCGGGTACGCCGCCTCGCGCGGGCGGCGCGACTTCTCCTCCGTCACCCAGGTCGTGGCGACCCGCTACGAGGTGCTCGTCGAGCACAAGCACCTCGCCCGGGCCCGCGAGCAGCTCGCCGACCTGCCCGGCGCGCTGCCCAACCCCTTCGCCTGACCCGGCCCAAATTTCGCGCTGACCCGGCTCATATCTCGCACTGACCCGGCCCGAACCTCTCGTCGAGAAGTTCGGGCCGGGTCAGGGTGATGTTTGCGCCGGGTCAGGGTGAAGTTTGCGCCGGGTCAGGGTGAGATTTGAGCCGGGTCAGGGGCGGCGCTGGAGGACCACGATGGCCAGGGCGACGCCGAGGCCGGCCAGGATCGGACCGAGGGTGCCCAGGGTGCGGTCGCCGCCGGACTCCCCTGCCGCGCCGTCGTAGGAGAGGCCGAGGTAGGTCACCACGGCCCCTCCCACCAGCATCACGGCCGCGACGGCCAGCCCGAGGATCCGGGCACCGGTCACGACAGCTCGCGCTTGAGGATCTTGCCGGTCGCGGTCATCGGCAGGTCCTTGCTGAACTGCACGATGCGGGGGTACTTGTAGCCGGCCATCTGCTCCTTGCACCAGGCGACGATGTCGTCCTCGGTGACGGTGGAGCCCTCGTTCATGATCAGGACGGCCTTGATCTCCTCGCCGTGCGACTCGTGCGGCACGCCGATGACGGCGGCCAGCGAGACGTCGGGGTGGCTCATCAGCACCTCCTCGATCTCGCGCGGGTACACGTTGTAGCCGCCGCGGATGATCATGTCCTTGGAGCGGTCGACGATGTAGTACCAGCCGTCCTCGTCCTTGCGGCCCAGGTCGCCGGAGCGGAACCAGCCGTCCTGGATCGACTCCGCGGTCGCGTCGGGGCGCCCGTAGTAGCCCTTCATGATGTTGTGGCCCTTGATCGCGATCTCGCCGACGGCGTCGGGACCGGTCTCGGTGATGTCGCTCCAGTCGCCGGGCTCGGGGCTGATCAGCTTCATCTCCACGCCGGGGATGGGCGTGCCGATCGAGCCGGGGCGCGGCTCCTCGCCGTACGGCGAGAAGGAGGCGACGGGGCTGGTCTCGGACAGGCCGTAGCCCTCGAGGATGGTGACGCCGAACTTCTTCTGGAAGTCCTTGTGCACCTCCACGGGCAGCGCCGAGCCGCCGGCCGCGGCCACGCGCAGGTTGGCGGCCAGCGAGGAGACGTCGTGCTCGGGGGTCAGCGCACCCAGCAGGCCCCAGTACATGGTCGGCACGCCGGCGAAGAAGGTCACCTTCTCCTTGAGCATCAGCGACAGGGCCGGCTCGGCCTCGAAGCGCGGCAGCATCACGACGGTGCCGCCGAAGGCGAAGGCGCCGTTCTGGATGACGGTCTGGCCGAAGGAGTGGAACAGCGGCAGCACGCACAGGTAGGTGTCGGGCTTGGCCGGGTCGGCGCCGAAGAGGTCGGTGCCGGCGAGCGCGTTGTCGCGCATGTTGCGGTGGCGCAGCTCGGCGCCCTTGGGCTGCCCGGTGGTGCCGGAGGTGTAGAGGATGACGGCGGTGTCGTCCTCGTCAGTGGCCACCGTCTCGAAGGTCGGCGGCTGCTGGGCCATCGCACGGCCCATCGTCTCGGTGCCCTCGATCGGCGACTCGGCGGCCGGGTCGGCGGTGATCATGAAGAAGTGCTCGCAGGAGTCGGTCTCGCTGAAGCCGGCGTGGCCCTCGGTGCCGATCGGCAGCTCGGGGGTGCCCTGGAAGCAGAAGAACGCCTTCGCGTCGGAGTCGGCGAGGTGGTAGGCCACCTCGCGGCCCTTGAGCAGCACGTTGAGCGGCACCACGGTGGCGCCGGCCTTGAGGATGCCGTAGTAGACGATCGAGAAGTACGGCAGGTTGGGGCAGCTCAGGGCCACCTTGTCGCCGGGCTGGACGCCGCGCGAGGCGAGCAGGTTCGCGACCTGGTTGGCGGCGCCGTCGACCTGGGCGTAGCTGAGCCGGGTGTCGCCGAAGATGATCGCGTCGCGGTCGCCGAACTCGCCGGCGGTGCTCTCGAGCAGGGTCGCAAGGTTGTAGCTGGTCACGCGGTGGCCTCCGTCACGTTGGTGGATGGCCCCAACCTACCGACGGGTCCTCAGGCGGACGAGGCCCCCTGGCACAACCTGGCCGCCCGGCGCAGGTCGGCGCGCACCGGGAGCACCGAGCCCAGGCTGAGCAGCAGCCCGAGCGGGCGCAGCGGCCCGGGCCCGCTGATGCGGAAGCCGTAGGTGACGTCGCAGCCCGTCGCGGTCGGGGCGAAGGACAGCTCGAGGCTCGCGCGCACCGCCTTCCAGGTGCCGACCTCGGCCCAGCGCCGCGGCCGGTCGTACGCCGTGGTCTCCATCGCCGGTCGCAGGCCCGGGCGGGTCACGTCGACCCAGCGCTGGCCGACCCCCACCTCGCCCTCGACCTGCTCGACGCCGGCCAGGCTCGACTGCCACTGCGCCCGGTGGCGCGGGTCGACCAGGTAGTCGAAGGCGGCCTCGGCCGAGCACGGGAAGGCGACGGTGCCGCCCACGGTGCGCTCGCGGCTCACCACGCCTGCCCGGTGAGCAGCTCGTAGGCCTCGACGTAGCGGGCGCGGGTGCGCTCGACGACCTCGGCCGGCAGCGCGGGCGGCGCCTCGCCGGAGGCGCGGTCCCAGCCCGACTCGGGCGAGAGCGCCCAGTTGCGCACGATCTGCTTGTCGTACGACGGCTGGGTGCGCCCCGGCTGCCAGTCGTCGGCGGGCCAGAAGCGCGAGGAGTCGGGGGTGAGCACCTCGTCGCCGAGCACGACCGCGCCGGCGGGGTTGCGGGCCGCGCCGACGGAGCGCCCGAACTCGAGCTTGGTGTCGGCCAGCAGGATGCCGCGCTCGCGGGCCAGCTCCTCGGCGCGCCGGTAGACCGCCAGGGTCAGCTCGCGCAGGTGGGCGGCGTCCTGCTCGCCGATCCGCCCGGCGACCGCGGCGTAGGAGACGTTCTCGTCGTGCTCGCCCAGCTCGGCCTTCGTCGCGGGGGTGAACACGGGCTCGGGCAGCCGGCTGCCGTCGACGAGACCGGGGGGCAGGGCGACCCCGCACACCTCGCCGGTCGCGTCGTAGTCGAGCAGCCCCGAGCCGGTCAGGTAGCCGCGGGCCACGCACTCGACGGGGAACATGTCGAGCCGCTCGCAGATGACCGCGCGGCCGGCCACCGCGGCCGGCACGTCGGTGGAGAGCACGTGGTGGGGCACCAGGTCGGCGAGCTGCTCGAACCACCACAGCGACATCCGGGTCAGGATCTCGCCCTTGTCGGGGATCGTCGTGTCGAGCACGAAGTCGAAGATCGAGAGGCGGTCGCTGGCCACCACGAGCAGCTGCCCGGCGTGCTCGCCGGCCTCGACCTCGTAGAGGTCGCGCACCTTGCCCGAGTGCAGGTGGCGCATGCCGTCGAGGGCGGGGGCGGGCGGGATGTTGAGGTCGGCGCTCACCCGCCCAGCCTAGGGCTGCCCCAGGAACGGCGACGGGGCCGGCCCAGAGGATCGCTCCTCCGGACCGGCCCCGCCGGTGCTGCTGGTGCTGCTGGGTGGTGCTGGGTGTCAGCGACGCAGGTCGTCGCGGTGGTCGTGCGCCGGGTGCAGCTCGGCGTTGCGGGCCGCCTCCTGGGCCGCCTTGCGCTCCGAGCCGCTGGGACGCGGCTCGGGGGCGGGCGAGCCCTCGCCGAGGCCCTCGGTGCTGACGGCGTACGTCGCCACGGCGTGGGCGATCGCGCCGGACATCTCCGCGATCGCGTCGCTGCTCACGTTGTCGCGGTCGTCGCACTCCTGGTGGTAGCAGGGGTCGTAGGCCTCGCCGGCGGTGCCGCCGTAGATCGCGGCCTGCTCCTCGGTCTTGACGCCCTCGGCGCCGGTGAACAGGCCACCGGACGGGATGTCGACGCCCTCGGCGATGAACGGGCCGTAGTCGGAGCGGCCGCTGAACGGGGTCGCCTCGGAGGGCAGGTCGACGCTGTCGAAGTACTCGTTGAACATCGCCTCGATGTCGTCGGAGCCGGCGGGGCCGACCGCGCCGCCACCCTCGGAGTTGTCGCCGTCGTAGACGAAGCGCACGTAGTTGGGCGAGCCGACCATGTCGAAGTTCAGGTAGAGCGCGATCTCGTCGGTCTCCCCGGCCTCCACCAGCTGGTCGATGTAGTACTCGGAGCCGAGCAGGCCGAGCTCCTCGGCACCCCACCAGGCGAAGCGCACCTGGTTGGTCAGGCGGCCCTTGCCGCCGTTGCCCTTGGCCTTCTTGCCCTTCTTCTTCTCCTTGGCGTCGAACTTGGCCAGCTTGACCGCGGTCTCGAGGATCGCGCCGGAGCCGGAGCCGTTGTCGTTGATGCCGGGGCCCTCGGGCACCGAGTCGAGGTGCGAGCCGGCCATCACGACGTTGTCCTTGTCGCCGCCGCGGGTCTCGGCCAGGACGTTGTAGGTCGTGCGGATCTCGGACGTCGTGTCGGTGGTCAGGGTGACCTCGGTGCCGGCCGGGTCATAGAGGTCCTGGCCGACGGCGAAGGAGGTGCCCACGACGGGGATGGTGTAGCCGGGCTGGCCCAGGGTGCCGGCGAAGGAGTCGGTCGCGCCCTCCGCACCGGAGTTGAAGATGATGACGCCGGTGGCACCGGCGTCCTGCGCGTTCGTGGCCTTGGTGCCGAAGGTGCACCCGCCGCGCTGGATCAGCGCGATCGAGCCCGCGGGGAAGTCGGTGAAGTCCGTGGCCTCGCAGCCGCTGGTGCCCGCACCGGGGGTGGCCGTCGTGTCGACGGGGGCCACCGCTCCGCTGGCCTCGCCCGAGCCGGAGTAGGTCATGATCGAGAAGTCCTCGGGCGAGTCGTACGTCGTCGCGTCCGGGGCGGTCTGCGCGAGCGTGGCCGGCGCGTTCTCGACGAAGTAGGGGAACTCGAACTCCTGCACCTCGGGCTCGTAGCCGACCCGCTCGAGGGTGCGCACGATGTAGCGCACGCTGGCGTTGTAGCCGGGGGTGCCCGAGGCACGGTTGCCGTCGAACTTGTCGGCGATCGCCTGGAGCTTGTCGAGGTGCACGTCGATGCCCTCGGCCTTGACCCGCTTGGTCAGCTGCTTGGGGAGGTCGAAGCCCTTGTCCTTGGGCTTGCCGCGCTCGGCGGCCTGGATGGTGGTGGTGTCGTCGGCGCTGGCGGTGAAGCCGACGCCGCCGGCGACGAGTGCTGCGGCCGTGGTGACGGCGAGTGCCGGCACGGCGGCACGGGACAGTGAACTGAGACGCACGAGTTCCTCCGAGAAAGTCCGCCCGCTCCCCCGGTCGTCCAGGGGCGGGCATGTCATGTGCGCGTCACCCTAGGCAGCGTGTGACCCAGCCCACAAGAGGCGCGCCGAAGATTCCCGACCGATCGGTCAGCCCCCGGCGCTGGTGCGCCGCCACGGCGGCGGCTGGCCCTGGAGGAACCACTGCATCCTGCGGGTGATCCAGGGCAGCGCGGCGTACGTCATCACCGGGGTCATCACCAGCACGGTCAGCAGGATCCGCACCGGCAGGGCCAGGTCGGCGACGTAGGAGCCGGCCAGCCAGTTGACCAGCACGCTGAGCGGGTAGAAGACCAGGAAGATCGTCACCGCCTGCTTCCAGCGCGGCGGGGGCGGCGGGTTGAGCCGCAGGTCGCGCACGTCGCGGCTGGTGGGCTCGTCGAACCACCCCTCGATGCCCGTACGCCGCTCGACGCGGGACTCGCGCACGCCCAGCCCGACCGCCGCGTGGCGCCACCACTCGCGCTCGTGGGAGTCCTCCCAGCGCGCCAGCGCCTCGGCGTCGGCGAAGCGGTAGAGCATGTGCCAGGTCTCGGAGTCGGCCTCGGGCCGCACCCACCCGGCGCCCAGGAAGCCGGGGAAGCGCTGCGCCAGCGCGGTGCCGGCCTGGAGCCAGCTGGCCATCTCGGCCTCCCGGCCGGGGTCGAGGTGCCGGGTGATCGAGACGGTGACGGGGGCACTCATGCCCCGGATCCTCCCGGCCGGCCCCCGGGGCGCCAAACCGGGCGGTGCGACAGGATGGGCCGATGACCCCCAGCGACGGGAAGGAACAACAGGGCCCGACGGGTTCCGAGGACATGACCCCGGCCGCCACCCACCCGACGACCGAGGACCCGGCCGCCGCCCGGGCCGAGGCGTTCGCCCGGTGGGTCGAGCCCGAGGTCGAGGTGCTGCTGCGGGTGGCCCACACGCTGACCGGCTCCTGGAGCGACGCCGACGACGTCGTGCAGGACACGCTGGTGCGGGCGTGGCGCGCAGCCGACCGCTTCGACGGCCGCCACCCCCGCGCCTGGCTGCTGACCATCCTGCGGCGCACCCACCTCAACAGCCTGCGCCGCACCCGGCCCGACCTGGTCGGCGACGACGTCCTGACCACCCGGCGCCCGGCCTTCGGCAGCGCCCGGGCCGCCTCGCCCGAGCAGATCGTCGACGAGCAGGGCTTCGACACCGACGTGGCCGCCGCCCTGGCCGGCCTCGGCGAGCAGTTCCGCCGGGCGGTGCTGCTCGTCGACGTCGACCACCTCACCTACGAGGAGGCCGCCGCGGCCCTCGACGTGCCCGTCGGCACGGTCGTCTCCAGGGTCAGCCGGGGCCGCTCCCGCCTGCGCACCGCCCTGGCCCACCGTCGTCCCGCAGGAGGTGCCTGATGCAAGGACCACGATCGATGCTGGAGTGCTGGTGGTCGGGCCGCGTCCTCGACCGCTACGTCGAGCAGCAGCCCGCCGCACCGCTGGGCCGGGCCGAGCGCGAACGTCTCGAGCGCCACCTGGCTGTATGCGGGCGCTGCGCCTCCTCGGCCGCCGAGCGCCGGCGGGTGCACGCCGCGCTCGACCGCCTCGGCGCCGGGCACACCCCTCCCCCGGCTTCCCTGCGCCGGGCCCACGACGTCGTCCGCGACCTGACCCACGGAGACACCCGATGACAGCGACCACCCGGACCCCCGGCAGCCCCGGCAGCCCCGAGGCAGCGGCCCGCCGCTCCGACCCGCTCACCGCCCCCGACGGCGCACCCTGGGACCTGCTGGTCGTCGGCGGCGGCACCGCCGGGCTGGTGGCCGCCCACACCGCAGCCGGGTTCGGCGCCCGCACCCTGCTCGTCGAGCGGCACCGCACCGGCGGCGACTGCCTGTGGACCGGCTGCGTGCCGAGCAAGGCGCTGCTCGCCGCTGCGCACGCCGCCGCCGCGGCCCGGCAGGCGCCGCGCCTGGGCGTGCACGTCGGCGACGTGCGGGTCGACTTCGCGGAGGTGATGCGCCACGTGCACGCGACGATCGAGCGCATCGAGCCCGTCGACTCCCCCGAGCGGCTGCGCGGGGCCGGGGTCGCCGTGGCCCACGGCAGCGTGGTGATGACGGGGCCGCAGAGCGCGGTCGTGGACGGCGAGCCGGTGCGGTTCGCCCAGGCGCTGCTGGCCACCGGCTCCGCACCGAGCGTGCCGGGGATCCCGGGCCTGGCCGACTCCGACCCGCTGACCTCCGACGACGTCTGGGACCTCACCGAGCTGCCGGGGCGCCTGCTGGTCCTGGGCGGCGGTCCGATCGGCTGCGAGCTCGGCCAGGCCTTCGCCCGGCTCGGCAGCCGGGTCGCCATCGTCGAGGCCGGCCCACGGATCCTCGGCCCCGAGGACGCCCACGCCGCCGACCTGGTGCGCGCCTCGCTGCGCGCCGACGGTGTCGAGCTGCACGAGGACGTCTCCCTCGAGCGCGTCGAGGGCGCACCGGGCGGGGTCACCGCGCACCTCTCCGACGGCACCCGCCTGCAGGCCGACCGGGTCCTGGTGGCCGTCGGCCGCGCGCCCGGCACCCGCGACCTGGGCCTGGCGGTCGCCGGCGTCGAGCTGACGGAGCGCGGCCACGTCGTCGTCGACGGCGCGCTGCGCACCACCAACCCCCGCATCTGGGCGGCCGGCGACCTGACCGGCCACCCCGCCTTCACCCACGTGGCCGGCATGCACGGCAGCCTCGCGGCCTCCAACGCCGTGCTGGGCCTGCGCCGCAAGGTCCGGCTCGACACGGTCCCGCGGGTGACCTACACCCAGCCCGAGGTGGCCTCCTTCGGGGTCGGCACCGAGAGCGACGACCCGTCCCACACGGTGCACCGCATCGACGCCGGCGAGGTCGACCGGGCCGTCGCCGAGGACGACACCGACGGCGAGGTCGCGGTGGTGCTCGACGGCCGGGGCCGGCTGGTGGGCGCCCGCGTCGTGGGGCCCCGCGCCGGGGAGGTGCTGGCCGAGCTCACGCTGGCCGCCCAGGCCGGCGTCAGCCTGCGCACCGTCGCAGGCACCATCCACCCCTACCCGGCGTGGAGCGACGGGGTCTCCAAGGCCGCGCTCTCGCGGACCCGCGAGGAGCTGGCGAAGCCGGTGCCGGCGACCGTCACCCGGGTCCTGGCGCGTGGTCGGCGCCGCTGGGTGCAGCACCGCGCGTCCGCCGCTGCCGCCACACCCCCAGCACGGTGAGCAGCACCAGCGCCGCGATCGCCAGCAGGAACGGCGGCGAGCCGGGGTCGGTGCCGAACGCGCCGACCGCCACGTAGACCGCCGAGCCCGGCACGATGCCCAGCGCCGTGGCGCCGGCGTACGAGCGGGTGCTCACCGAGGTCAGGCCGAAGGCGTAGTTGGCGGTGCTGAACGGCACCAGCGGGATCAGCCGGGCCAGCAGCACCGTCGCGAAGCCGTTGTCGCGCACCCGGTCGTCGAGGCTGGCGAAGCGCTGGCCGGTGAGGCTGCGCACGGCGTCGCGGCCCAGGAGCCGGCTGACGAAGAAGGCGGCGACGGCCCCCAGCACCGCCGCGGCGAGCACGGCGGCCAGCCCGGTGCCGAAGCCCAGCAGCAGGCCGCCGAGCACCGTCATCACCGCGGTCGGGCCGGCCGGCAGCAGGCTGACGGCGGCGTAGGCCGCCACGAAGGCGGGCACCGCCCACGCACCGAGGCCGTCGAGCGTCGAGCGCAGCTCGGCCTGGCTGGGCAGGCCGACGCTCAGCTGGAGCCCGACGGCGAGCGCGACGAGGGCGAGCAGCACCCCGGCCTTGACGAGGGTCGCGCGGTTCATCGCTCTCCTCCGTCCTGCTGGGCCTGCTGGGGCTGCCGGGGCAGCACGTGGCAGCGGTCGGGGGGCAGCACCAGGCGCGCGGGCTCGCCCGGCACGACCGCGGAGCCCACCGGCAGGTGGGCCCGCAGCGGCGTGCCGTCGGCCAGGGCGACCTCGACGACCAGGTGGGTCCCGGCGAAGCGGACCTCCTTGACGGCCGCGTCGACGACACCGGCCCGGGCGGCCCCGGGGGTCGGGTCTGCCAGGAGCAGCGCCTCGGGCCGCACGACGAGCACCGCCGGTCCGGCGGGGGCGCCGGTCGGCACCCGCAGCGTGCCGTCGGGGCTGGTGAAGCAGCCGTCGGCGACCTCGCCGGCGAGCTCGTTGACCGGGCCGAAGTAGCGCGCCGTGGCCAGGGTCGCGGGCCGGGTGTAGACCTCCTCGGGGGTGCCGCCCCCGACGACCCGGCCGTGGTCGAGGACCAGCACCCGGTCGGCGACGTCCACGGCCTCGTCGCGGTCGTGGGTCACGAAGAGGGTGGTCACCCCGAGCTCGTCGTGCAGCCGGCGCACGAGGGTGCGCATGTCGGCGCGCAGCTCGGGGTCCAGCTGGCTGAAGGGCTCGTCGAGCAGCAGCACCCGGGGGCGGCGCAGCAGGGCGCGGGCCAGCGAGACGCGCTGCTCCTGCCCGCCCGAGAGCTCGTGGGGCCGGCGGGTCCCGAGGTCGTCGAGACGGACCCGGCGCAGCATGTCGGCGACCTCGGCCTGTTCGTGGGACCTCGAGGCGCCGGCCATCCGCAGCCCGAACCCCACGTTGCGGGCGACGTCGAGGTGCGGGAAGAGCAGCGGCTTCTGCAGCACCAGCCCGACCGGGCGGCGCTCGGGCGGGCTGCCGAGCACCTCGACGCCGTCGATGCTCACGCCCCCGGAGTCGGGGCGCTGCAGCCCCGCGAGCACCCCGAGCGTGGTGCTCTTGCCGCAGCCCGAGGGGCCCAGCAGGGCGGTGAAGCTGCCGGGCTCGAGGTCGAGCTCGAGGTGGTCGACGGCGACGGTCTCGCCGAAGCGGACCACCAGGTCGCGGGCGACCACCCGGGCTGCGGGGGCGGAGGCGTCGCCGGGACGCGGTCGGGGCTCACGCACGGGAGACCCCCATCCACGCGACGTCGCGCCCGGCCACCCGGGTCAGCGCCAGCACGAGCAGCACCGGGGGCGCCACGACGAGCAGCCCGAGGGCCGCGGCGGCGGTGCGGTCGGAGGACTCGATGGCCGAGAAGAGCAGCAGCGGCAGGGTCGTGACCCGGCCGCCGCCGACGAGGAGGGTCAGCACGTACTCGCTCCAGGAGATGAGGAAGGTCAGCAGGAAGGCGGTCACCAGCGCCGGGCGCAGCAGCGGCAGGCTCACGTGGAGCAGGGTCGCCACCGGGCCGGCACCGAGCACCCGGGCGGCCTTCTCGTGGTCGGTGTCGAGGTCGGCGTGCGCGGCGGCGAGCAGGCTGGCGGCGTACGGCACGGTCGGCACGAGCTGGACCAGCACCACGCCGGCGACGGTGTCGGAGAGGCCGTAGCGCACGAAGAAGACCTGCAGGCCCAGGGTGACCGCCAGCGGCGGCACGATGATCGGCGCCAGCAGCAGGAACTGCACCAGGCGGCGGCCCCGGAAGCGGTGCAGGCCCAGGGCCCGGCCCGCGGGCAGGCCGACCAGGCAGGCCAGCGCCGCGACGCTGGTGGAGACCAGCACCGAGGTGCCCAGCGCACCCACGACGCCCTCGCTGCCGAGCAGCCGCAGGCCGCGCAGGCTCAGCTCGGGCGGCAGCAGGTCGGGGTAGCGCCACGCGCCGGCCACCGCCCACAGCACCACGGGCAGCATCGGCAGCAGGGTGACGACCGCGACGACGGCCACGGCCGCGCCGCGCCACGGGCTGCGGGTCACAGCGACCGCCTCGTGAGCCCGCCGACGAGGCGCAGGTAGACCAGCGCCGCGACGGTGGTCAGCAGCGCGATCAGCACCGCGAGCGCCATCGCCTCGGGCCGCGAGGTCAGGTCGATGTCGCGGTAGCGCTGGAAGGCCTCCACCGACAGCGTCGCCGGGTAGGGGCGCCCCAGCAGCCGCGGCACCTCGTAGGAGGCGGTGACGAAGGCCAGCACCAGCACCGAGGCGGCCGCCACCGGCGGGGCGAGCACCGGCAGCGTCACCTCGCGCAGCCGCTGCCAGCGCGTGGCGCCCAGGGTCGCGGCGACGTCCTCGAGGTCGCCGACGCGGCGGCTCAGCGCCGCGAGCGCCACGACCGCGACGAAGGGCGTCTCCTTCCAGGTGTACTCCGCGATGATCCCCCAGCCGAAGGCGTCCTGGGTCAGCGCGGGCACGTCCTGCACCGAGTCGACCAGCCCGAGGCGGTACGCCGCCCGCGAGAGCAGGCCGGAGGGCGAGAGCAGCAGGCCGATGGCCAGCGCCCCCACCAGGTGCGGCACCGCCAGGGTGCCGTGGAACAGCGCGGCGAGCCGGCGGCGTCCGCCCAGGCGGCGCACCAGCAGGGCGAGCGCGGTGCCGAGGACGGCGGCGGCCGCGGTCGAGATCAGCGACACCCGGGCGGTGAGCAGCAGGGAGGCGCGCACCGCCGGGTCGGCGACCACGCGGCGGTAGGCGTCGAGCGTCCACTGCGACTCCCCCACGACCGGTGCGTACCCGAGGCTCTGGAGCACGGCCTGGAGCACCCCGCCCACGACGAAGACGCCGACCACCAGCAGGGCCGGGGCCAGGAGCAGGGCGATGCGCAGGCGTGGGCTCACTCCTCGCCCCGCAGGACCTGTGCCCTCCAGTCGTCCTCGATGCGGGCGAGGGTCGTGCTGTCGAGCTCGGGCAGGGCGTCGGCGGTGAGCTCGGCGGGGGTCAGCACCGAGGGGCCCGCGTCGACCGCGGCGAAGCGCTCGGCCAGGGCGGGGTCGAGGGTGTCGAGGTCGACGACCGGGAAGATGCCGGTGGCCTCGTAGAGCCCCAGCTGGACCTCGGGGTCCTGCAGCACGTCGGCGAGCACCATCGCCCCCGCCCGGTCCTCCGCGTTGGCGGGCACGCCGACGAAGGAGACGTTGGAGATGTTGCCGACCGACAGCACGGTCTCGCGGGTGCTCCCGGGGAAGACGCCGTCGGCGACCAGGCTGCTCACCGCCCCGGGGCCGTAGGTCAGGAAGGCGCTGATCTCGCCGTCGGCGTAGAGCTTCTCGACCTCCTCCTGGCTGACCGGGTAGGTCTCGCCGCCGCGCCAGAAGCCGTCGGAGGCCGCCAGGAGGCGGTCGAAGGTCTCGTCGCGGGCCTGCTCGTAGACGGCGTCGTCGAGCCCGCCGTCCTCGGCGGCGGCGGTGACCGTCTCGGCGCCGAGGGTGTCGTAGAGGAAGGTGCGCACCGCCATCGAGCCGGTGAAGTCGGGCGGGGCGGGGTGGGTGAAGCGCCCCGGCTCCCGGGCGGTCCAGGCCAGCAGCGACTCGACCGACTCGACGTCGGCCTCGTCGAGCACCGCGCTGTCGTAGACCAGCGCCGAGCTGGCCTGCTGCCAGGCCGCCTCACAGCCCTCGACCGGCACCCCGAAGTCGGTGGCGACCGCCGGGTCGTCGAGGTCGACGTACCGGGCGTTGGGCAGGTCGGCGGTCCAGCCGCAGGCCCACAGGTCGGCCTGCACACCGGTGGCGAAGTTCTCGCCGTTGACCCAGATCGCGTCGACCGACCCGCCCGAGGTGCGTCCGGCCTGCTGCTCGCCGAGCACCTTGTTGACCGCCTCGGCGGTGTCGGTGATCTTGACCTGGTTGAGCGTGATGCCGAGCGCGGCCAGCCGGTCGGCCACCTCGCCGTTGACGAAGTCGTTGAGCCGCTGGTCGCCGCCGTACATGTACCAGTCGACGCTCTGGCCCTCGGCCTGGGCGAGGACGGCGTCCCAGTCGGAGGTGTCCACGGCGACGGCCTCCTCCGGCCCGCCGCCGCACGCGGAGGCGAGCAGGGCGGTGGCGGCGAGCGTCGCCGTCAGGGCGGCGGCGCGGGCGGGGCGGGTCACGGGGTCTCCTCGGCAGGGCGGGTCTCGGGGGTCGTTCGGAGCGGCCGCCGGTCCTGGATGCCCGGGCTCCGCTCACCCAGGCTCCGCACCCCCAGGGCGATGCGCTGGAGGGCGGTCAGGGCGACCATCGCGGCGAAGACCCACAGCACGGTCTCGGCGTGGCCGGGCAGCAGGCACAGCACGGCGTAGGCCAGCACGGTCTCGGTGCCCTCGGCCAGGCCACCGACGAAGAGCACGGAGCGGCCGTCACCGCGGGCGCCGCGCTTCTCCAGCAGCGGCGCGAGGGTGAGGAAGGCGGTCCCCGAGACGTAGTAGGTCAGCAGCAGCAGCAGGCAGGCGAGCCGCGCCTCGGGCACGGCGACCCCGACGGCGAGCACGAAGCCGCCGTACACGCTGAAGTCGGCGAGCAGGTCGAGGTAGCCACCCAGGTCGGTGGCGCCGCGGCGGCGCGCGAGGGGGCCGTCGAGGCCGTCGAGGAGCCGGTTGGCCAACCACAGGACCAGCGCCGTCCACCAGTGCGAGGTGGCCACGGCGACGCACGCGGCGAGGCCCACCAGCCAGCCGAGACCGGTGACGGCCAGCGGGCGCACGCCCAGCCGGTCGAGGCCGGCCGCGGCCGCGTCGAGGCCCGGCCCGAGGGCGCGGCGCGCGGGTGCGTCGAGCACGGTGGCTCCTCCTGGGTCCGGGATCGGGGGCGTCCTGGACCGGGAACCCGGTGGGACCCCCAGGATCATCCCGCGCCCAGCACACCCCCGCGGGTCTGGGGTGGTGCGTCAGGCTGGGGGCATGGTCGAGCAGCAGGACGTCCCGCGCGCCACCAGGGGGCGCAGCGACGCCCTCGCACCCTGGTCCGGCGGCGACGGCGGGGACGAGCCCGACCCGCGGCGCTGGCGGATCTTCGCGGTCTCGCTGGTGGTCGGCTTCATGGCGCTGCTCGACGTGACCATCGTCAACGTGGCGATCCCCTCGATCCAGGAGGGCCTCGACACCTCGACCGGCACCGTGCAGTGGGTGGTCTCCGGCTACGCGCTGAGCTTCGGGCTGGTGCTCGTGACCGGCGGCCGGCTCGGTGACGCCTACGGGCGCCGGCGGCTGCTGCTGGTCGGGCTGGGCCTCTTCGTGCTCACCAGCGCGGCCGTCGGCCTCGCGCCCGGCGTCGAGCTGGTGATCCTGGCCCGGCTGCTGCAGGGCGCGGCCGCGGGCCTGCTGACCCCGCAGAACTCGGGGCTGATCCAGGAGCTCTTCTCGGGTCGCGAGCGGGGGCGCGCCTTCGGGATCTTCGGCTTGACGGTCTCGGTCTCCGCGGCCCTCGGCCCGGTGCTGGGTGGGCTGATCATCTCGCTCTTCGGCGAGGAGGACGGCTGGCGCTGGATCTTCCTGGTCAACGTGCCGATCGGGCTGGCGGCGCTGGTGGCGGTGCTGCGGCTGGTGCCGCACACCCCTGCGCGCGGGGCCGGCGAGACCCGTCCGCGGCTCGACCCGCTGGGCTCGGCGCTGCTGGGCGCCGCGGTCCTCCTGCTGCTCTACCCGGTGGTCCGGGCCGAGAGCGGCAACTACCTGTGGCTGCTCCTGCTGCCGCTCGCGCCCGTGGTGGGCGCGGTGTTCGTGCGCTGGGAGCACCGCGTCGTACGCCGGGGCGGCGCGCCGCTGCTCGACGTCACCCTGCTGCGCCGCACGCCCGGCTTCGCCAACGGCATCGCGGTCGGCACCCTCTACTTCACCGGGTTCACCGGCCTGGTGCTCGTGCTCTCGATCCACCTGCAGACCGAGATGGGGCTCGCGCCGCTGACGGCCGGGCTGCTGCTCACCGGCTTCGCCCTCGGCTCGGCGATCTCGGCCCCGCTGGCGGGGCGGGTGGTGACGACGGTGGGTCGCCAGCTCAGCGTCGCCGCGCTGGTGACCGTCGTCGCGGCGGTGCTCGTGATGGCGGTGCTGGTGCCCGGGCGCGACGGGGCCGCCCTGTGGGCGCTGCTGCCGCCGCTGCTCTTCGTGGGCGGCCTGGGTGGCGGCGCGGTGATCTCGCCGAACTTCACCCTCACCCTCGACCGGGTGCCGCCGCGGATGGGCGGCGCCGCCGGCGGCGCGCTGCAGACCGGTCAGCGGATCGGCTCGGCCGTGGGCTCGGCCCTCGGCGTCACCGCCTACACGGTGGCGCTGGGGACCTGGGGCCCCGACGCGGGGCTGCGCACGGCCTTCCTGACCTCGGCGGCGCTGGTGTCGCTGGCGCTGGTCGCGGCGGTCGTGGCCCTGCGCGACGAACGCGCCGGCCGCGAGGCCTGAGCCCCGCGACCGGCGCGCCGGTCGGTCACTGCGTCGTCAGGCCCTCAGGAGCCGATCGACTCGAGCATCCGCTTCGCCAGCGGCCCCGACGAGGCGGGGTTCTGGCCGGTGAACAGCGAGCGGTCGACCACGACGTTCTCGGACCACGGGTCCGCCTCCTGGAAGTCGGCACCCAGGGCGACGAGCCGGTCCTGCAGCAGCCACGGCGCACCCTCGGCCAGCCCGGCCTGGGTCTCCTCGGCGTTGGTGAAGCCGGTCAACCGGTAGCCGGAGAAGGGCGAGCCGTCCTCGCCCTCGGTCGCGAGCAGCGCGGCGGGCGCGTGGCACACGATGCCCAGCGGCTTGCCCGACTCGAGGGTCTGCACCAGCAGGCGGGCGGAGTCGGCGTCGCCGGAGAGGTCCTCCATCGGGCCGTGGCCGCCGGGGTAGAACACCGCGTCGTAGGCGGTGGGGTCGACCAGGTCGAGCGACTCGGGCGAGCGCAGCTGCTCGATCTCGTCGATGGCCTTGCGCAGCGCGTCGGCGTTCTCCTGCCCGCCGTTGACCTCCGCGGCGAGGCTGCCCTCGTCGACCACGGGCTGCACGCCACCGGGGGTGGCGACGACGACCTGGTGGCCGGCGCCGGTGAAGACCTGGAAGGGCGCGACGAGCTCCTCGGCCCAGTAGCCGGTGGGGTGCTGGGTGCCGTCCTTGAGGGTCCAGTGACGGGCGCCGGTGACGACGAAGAGGATCTTGCTCATGGGGTTGCTCCTTCGATCAGCTGAAGTTGCGTACCCCGTCACAACAGGTGCCCCGACGCACGTGTTCCGACCTCAGGGGTGAGGCCGGGCAAAGCCTGCGTGGGCGACCTACAGGATCGCGCCGGGTGCGTACGCCGCCGCGACGGGGTGCTGCTCGGCGAGCGCCGCCACGCGGCGTACGACGGCCTGGGTCTGGGCCACCGCGGCGCCGGTGAAGGCGATCGGCTCGGCGACCAGGCTCTCGAGCTGCGTCTCGGTGAGCCCGAGCCGCTCGTCGGCGGCGAGCTTGGCGAAGACGTCGTTCTCGGCCTGGCCCTGGCGCATCGACAGCGCCGTGCCGACCGCGGCCTCCTTGATCGCCTCGTGGGCGCTCTCGCGACCTACCCCGTTGCGCACCGCGGCCATCAGCACCTTGGTGGTGGCCAGGAACGGCAGGTAGCGGTCGAGCTCGCGCTGGATCACCGCGGGGAAGGCACCGAACTCGTCGAGCACCGTGAGGAAGGTCTGGAAGAGGCCGTCGACGGCGAAGAACGCGTCGGGCAGCGCGACGCGGCGCACCACGGAGCAGGAGACGTCGCCCTCGTTCCACTGGTCGCCGGCGAGCTCGCCGACCATCGAGAGGTAGCCGCGGGTGACGACGGCCAGCCCGTTGACCCGCTCGCAGGAGCGGGTGTTCATCTTGTGCGGCATCGCGGAGGAGCCGACCTGCCCCTCCTTGAACCCCTCGGTGACGATCTCGTTGCCGGCCATCAGCCGGATCGTGGTGGCCAGGTTGGAGGGGCCGGCGGTGAGCTGGACGAGCGCGGAGAGCACGTCGAAGTCGAGGCTGCGCGGGTAGACCTGGCCCACGCTGGTCAGCACCCGCTCGAAGCCGAGGTGGGCGGCGACGCGCTGCTCGAGGTCGACCAGCTTGTCCTCGTCGCCGTCGAGCAGGTCGAGCATGTCCTGGGCGGTGCCCATCGGGCCCTTGATGCCGCGCAGCGGGTAGCGCCCCAGCAGGTCCTCGACCCGCTCGAGGCTGACCAGCATCTCGTCGGCGACGCTGGCGAAGCGCTTGCCCAGGGTGGTGGCCTGCGCGGCGACGTTGTGGGAGCGGCCGGCCATCACGGTGGTCTCGTGCTCGGCGGCCAGCCTCCCGAGGCGGGTCAGCGTGGCCACGGCCCGGTCGCGCAGCAGCTCGAGCGACTGCTTGACCTGCAGCTGCTCGACGTTCTCGGTCAGGTCGCGGCTGGTCATGCCCTTGTGAATGTGCTCGTGCCCCGCCAGCGCCGAGAACTCCTCGATGCGGGCCTTCACGTCGTGGCGGGTGATCCGCTCGCGGGCGGCGATCGAGGCCAGGTCGACCGCGTCGGCACCCTGCGCGACCACCCGCTCGTACGCCTCGACGACCCCCTCGGGCACCGAGATGCCCAGGTCGCGCTGGGCCTTGAGCACCGCCACCCACAGCTCGCGCTCGAGCACGATCTTGTGCTCGGGCGACCAGATCTGGGCCAGGTCGGCGGCGGCGTAGCGGGTGGCGAGGACGTTCGGGACGGTCACGGGCCCCATTCTCACCGATGCGCCGCGCCGGCTCCCACTCGCGGGTCGTGGTCCGGGTCGTGGCTCGGGTCGTGTGCCTGAGGACGCGCCAGGGCGCGGCCCGGACCCACGACCCAGGCCACGACCCAGGCCACGACCCGACGCAGGGCGGGCGAGGGGGGTCAGCCCTGCTCGGCGGCCTTCAGCGCGATGTCGGTGCGGTGCTGGGCGCCCGTGAAGGAGATCGCCCCGACCCCCGCGTACGCCGCCGCACGGGCCTCGGTGAGCGAGTCACCGGTGCCGACGACGGCCAGCACGCGACCGCCGGCCGTGACGACCTCGCCGTCGCCGCCGAGCGCGGTGCCGGCGTGGATGACGTGCACGTCGGGCAGCGCCTCGGCGGCCTCGAGGCCGCCGATGACGTCACCCTTCGAGGAGGACTCGGGGTAGCCGGCGCTGGCCATCACGACACCCACCGCCGCGCCGGAGCGCCACTGCGGGGCGGGCACGTCGGCCAGGGTGCCGGTGGCGGAGCCGAGGAGCAGCGGGGAGAGCGGGGAGTCGAGGAGCGCCAGCAGCGGCTGGGTCTCGGGGTCGCCGAAGCGGGCGTTGAACTCCACGACCCGCACGCCGCGCGAGGTCAGCGCCAGGCCGGCGTACAGCAGGCCGGTGAAGGGGGTGCCGCGGCGCGCCATCTCCTCGACGGTCGGTCGCAGCACGGTGGCCAGCACCTCGTCGACGAGGCCCTCGGGCGCCCAGGGCAGCGGCGTGTAGGCGCCCATGCCGCCGGTGTTGGGGCCCTCGTCGCCGTCGCGGATGCGCTTGAAGTCCTGGGCGGGCTGCAGCGGGTGCACCACGGCGCCCTGCTCCTCGTCCCAGCCGCAGATCGCGAAGAGCGAGACCTCGGGGCCGTCGAGGAACTCCTCGACGAGCACCCGCTCGCAGCCGGCGGCGTGGGCCAGCGCCTCGTCGCGGTCGGAGGTCACCACGACGCCCTTGCCGGCGGCCAGGCCGTCGTCCTTGACGACGTACGGCGCCCCGTGGGCGTCGAGCGCGGCGGCGACCTCGTCGGCGGTGGTGCAGCTGGTGGCGGCGGCGGTCGGCACCCCGGCGGCGGCCATCACGTCCTTGGCGAAGGCCTTGGAGCCCTCGAGCTGCGCCGCGGCGGCCGAGGGGCCGAAGACCGCGGTGCCGCGCTCGCGCACGACGTCGGCGACGCCGGCGACCAGGGGCGCCTCGGGACCCACCACGACGAGGTCGGCGCCGAGGCGCTCGGCCAGGTCGGCCACCGCCGTGCCGTCCATCGGGTCGACGTCGTGGAGCTCGGCGACCGCCGCGACCCCCGGGTTGCCGGGGGCGCAGTGCACCGCGGCGACGCCGGCGTCGTGGGCCAGGGCCCGCGACAGCGCGTGCTCGCGGCCACCGGTGCCGATGACGAGGACGGTCAGGGGGCCGGTCGGCGCGGTCGCGGAGGGGGCGGTGCTCACGGGCCCTGACTCTCTCAGATCAGCGGGTGGACGACCACGGTGGCCTCACGGTCCGGACCGACGCCGACCGCGGAGATCCGCGCCCCCGACAGCTCCTCGACGCGGCGCACGTAGGCCTGGGCGTTGGCGGGCAGGTCGTCCATGGTCCGCGCGCCGCTGATGTCCTCGGTCCAGCCGGGCAGCTCCTCGAAGATCGGCTGCGCGTGGTGGAAGTCGGTCTGGTTGACCGGCATCTCGTCGTGGCGGACCCCGCCCACGTCGTAGGCCACGCACACCGGGATCGTCTCGAGGCCGGTGAGCACGTCGAGCTTGGTGAGCACGAAGTCGGTCACGCCGTTGACCCGGGCGGCGTAGCGGGCGATGACGGCGTCGTACCAGCCGCAGCGGCGCTGGCGACCGGTCGTGGTGCCGAACTCGGCGCCGACGCTGGCCAGGTGGGCGCCGTTGTCGTCGAAGAGCTCGGTGGGGAACGGGCCCTCGCCGACGCGGGTCGTGTAGGCCTTGACGATGCCGATGACCTGGTCCATCCGCATCGGCGGGATGCCCGAGCCGGTGCAGGCGCCGCCGGCGGTCGCCGACGAGGAGGTCACGAAGGGGTAGGTGCCGTGGTCGACGTCGAGCAGCGTGGCCTGGCCGGCCTCGAGCAGCACGGTCTCGCCGCGGTCGAGGGCCTGGTTGAGCAGCAGGCCGGTGTCGGCGACCATCGGGCGCAGCCGGTCGGCGTACTGCAGCAGCTCCTCGAGGGTCTCGTCGACCGAGGGGGCGCGGCGGTTGTAGATCTTGGTGAGCACCTGGCCCTTGAGCTCGAGGGCGCCCTCGATCTTCTGGCGCAGGATCTTCTCGTCGAAGATGTCCTGCACCCGGATGCCGATGCGGTTCATCTTGTCGGCGTACGTCGGGCCGATGCCGCGCCCGGTGGTGCCCAGGCGGCGCGAGCCGAGGAAGCGCTCGGTGACCTTATCGACGGTGCGGTTGTAGTCGGCGATCACGTGCGCGCTGGCGCTGACGACCAGCTTGCCGGTGTCGACGCCGCGGGCCTCGAGGCCCTCGATCTCCTGGAACAGCACGTTGAGGTCGACGACCACCCCGTTGCCGATGACGGGGGTGCAGCCCGGGGTCAGGATGCCGCTGGGCAGCAGGTGCAGGGCGTACTTCTGGTCCCCGATGACCACGGTGTGGCCGGCGTTGTTGCCGCCGTTGAACTTCACGACGTAGTCGACGCTGGAACCGAGGAGGTCGGTGGCCTTCCCCTTGCCCTCGTCGCCCCACTGGGCTCCGATGATGGCGATAGCGGGCATCTGCTCGCTCACTCTCCGTGGAAATCGAAGAACCCCGGCACAAGCGCACCGGGGCCTCTTGCGCAGTCACGCTACCAAAACGGGCGCCGGCCTCCCCTTTCGCCGCCGGTCGTCGGGACGGGCGGATAGGGTCACCGGCGATGGAACCCCTGCTCGTCATCAAGAACAGCGACGCGGGCACCGCCGACGAGGAGACGCTCGAGCGGGGCCTGGCGGTCCTGCGCGCCCGCACCTCCGTCGAGGTGGCCGGCACGTCGAACCCCGGCGAGCTCAACGGCGTCCTGCACCGGGCGGGCTCGCGACGCATCGTCGTCGCGGGCGGCGACGGCAGCCTGCACGCGGTCGTCTCGGCGCTGCACCGGCGCAACGAGCTCGCGGAGCGCACGCTCGCGCTGCTCCCGCTGGGCACCGGCAACGACTTCGCCCGCGGCAACGACATCCCCCTCGACATCGAGGAGGCCGCACGCCTGGTGCTCTCGGGCGAGCCGCGCCCGGTCGACCTCGTCGTCGACGAGGTGGGCGAGGTCGTGGTCAACAGCGTCCACGTCGGCGCCGGGGCGCAGGCCAGCCGGCGCGGCGCGCGCTGGAAGGAGCGCCTGGGCTCGGTCGGCGTCAAGGGGGTCAACCTCGGCAAGCTCGGCTACCCGGTCGGCGCCGCGCTCGCGGCGTTCCGGCCGCCCTACGTGCGCCTGCACGTCGAGGTCGACGGGCGCAGCGTGATCGGCTTCGACCAGCCGGTGCTGATGGTGGCGGTCGGCAACGGCTCCAGCGTGGGCGGCGGCACCGAGCTGGTGCCCGACGCCGACACCGAGGACCGTCGCCTCGACGTGATGATCTCGCGCGCCGTCGGCCCCGTGGCCCGCTTCGGGTACGTCGCCGGGCTGGTGCGCGGGCGCCACCCCGAGCGCGACGACGTGATCTCGCTGCGCGGCACCGAGGTCTCGGTCTCGGGCGAGGAGTTCTGGTGCGCGGCCGACGGGGAGATCTACGGCCCCGAGCGGCGACGCACCTGGCGCCTGGAGCCGGCGGCGTACACGATGGTGCTGCCCCGGCGCCGCTCCTCCTGAGCCGTCAGGGGCTCAGAGCCAGCCCCGCCTGGCCGCCTCGACGCCAGCCTGGAACCTCGAGTCGGCGCCCAACTCGGCGAGGAGCTCGGCGACCCGGCGGCGCACGGTGCGCAGGCTGACCCCCAGCCGCCGCGCGATCTGCTCGTCCTGGGCGCCCGAGGCCAGCTGCTCGAGCAGGAAATCACGCATGTCGGGGCCGTTGTCGCGGGCACCGTCGAGGTCGAGCGGCACGGCGCGGTCCCACATCGACTCGAACCACAGGATCATCGCCTCGACCCAGCCCGGCTGGCGCACCAGCGTCCGCGGCTCGTCCATGAAGCCCAGCGGCTCGGGCAGGATCACGTGGGTGGTGCCGATGATGAACATCCGGGTCGGCAGGTCGGGCAGCAGCCGGATCTGCTCGCCCACCTCGGCGCGCAGCCGCAGCGTGTCGGGCACCTCGCTGACCGCCCGGACCGGGTAGATCGCCCGCGACTGGCGCCCGGTGCGGATGGCCTCCCCCACGACGTGGGCCATCGCGTCCTCGCGGGGCTTGCGGAACTGGTCGGGGCGCAGCCACAGCAGGTCGCCCCGGCTCTCCCGGATCAGCGCCGTCAGCAGCTCCACGGGCTGCCCGCCCGAGGTGACCTCGCCGTCGATCGGCTCCACGTCGAGGATGTCGACCGGGCCGGGCCGGGCGCTGCTGCCGCTGAGGTAGGGGATCGCGTCGGCCACGGCGTTGAGCCGGGCGTGCGAGGCGGCGGCCGACTCGGCCGCCGAGGTCACCATCTGGCCGATCACCTCGGCCGGCGAGCTGACGAAGAGCCGCGAGTCCTCGACGGTGACGATGCCGCGCTCGCGCAGCGGCGCCAGGTCGCGCAGCAGCTCCTCGGGCGTCTGCAGCAGCGAGGCCGCCACCGAGACCAGCTCGCGCCCGGACTGCGGCAGCACCCGGTGGTAGGCGCGGTCGGCGTTGCGGGAGAAGCCGAGCGCGCTGATCACCGAGGGGTAGCTCGAGCGGACCATCGCTCCACTGTAGTGGCAACTTGCTGCCAGCGACAGGTACGCCGCGACTGGCACGGTCCGGTCAGGCAAAGATGGGTGCCGCGGTGCCCCGCCGTCCTCGGCCGGGGTCTGGAGTCTCGCGACATCGGGGGATGACGTTGCTCCGACCACCGCAGGAGGGCGCCGGAGCTGCCACAGGGGACGGCTCCGGCGTCCTGCACCCCCTCGGCGCTCCGGTAGCGTTTGCGCGGCCACAGCACCCCACGACGCAGGAGCTCCCCACCCCATGGCACGAGGCGGCGACGCACGCGGTACCGACCGGCCCGACCCCACCGACTGGGTCACCCGGGCAGCCGACGACGCGATCCGGCACGCCGGCGGCGAGGACGCGGTGCGCGCCGAGGGCCGCACCATCACCTGCGCCTCGGGCGCCAGCCCGTCGGGCCCGGTGCACCTGGGCAACCTGCGCGAGTTCCTGACGGTCCACTTCGTCGCCGAGGAGATCCGCCGCCGCGGGCTGCCCGTGCGCCACCTGCACAGCTGGGACGACTACGACCGCTTCCGCAAGGTCCCCGCCGGCGTCGACCCCTCGTGGGCCGACCACATCGGGCGCCCGCTCTCGGCCGTGCCCGACCCGTGGGAGTGCCACGCGTCGTGGGCCGAGCACTTCAAGGAGCCGCTGGTGGCCTCCCTGCGCGCGATGGGCGTGGAGATGGAGGAGGTCTCGCAGACCGAGGCCTACCGCCGCGGCAACTACGTCGAGCAGGTGCTGCAGGCCGTGGCCCACCGCGACCGCATCGAGACGATCCTGGGCCGCTACCGCACCAAGGCCGCCCCGGTCGCGGAGTCCGAGCAGGAGGCCGCGGCCCTGGCCGACTCCGTGCTCGAGGACGACGAGGCGACCGGCGCCGGCGACGGCAACGGGTCCGGCGACCTCGCCCGCTTCCCCTACAAGCCCTACTGCCGCGAGTGCGGCCGCGACACCACCACCGCGACGGCGTACGACGACGAGAGCGCCGACCTCGCCTACACCTGCACCTCGTGCGGCTTCGAGGGCGTCACCAACCTGCGCACCGACCACGAGGGCAAGCTGGTCTGGAAGGTCGACTGGCCGATGCGCTGGTCGGTCGAGGGCGTCGACTTCGAGCCGGGCGGCGTCGACCACGCCAGTCCCGGGTCATCGTACACCGTGGGCAAGGAGGTCGTGAAGGCCGTGTACGGCGCCCGCGCGCCGTCCTTCGTCGGCTACTCGTTCGTGGGTGCCGGCGGCCAGGTGAAGATGTCGTCCTCGCGCGGCGGGGTGCCGACCGCGGCCGACGCGCTGAAGATCCTCGAGGCGCCGGTGCTGCGCTGGCTCTACGTGCGCCGCCAGCCCAAGCAGGCCTTCAACGTCGACTTCGGCCCCGAGGTGGTGCGCCTCTACGACGAGTGGGACTCCCTGACCCGCAAGGCCGCCGACCCGGCCAAGCGCGACGCCCAGGTGCTGGCCTACGAGCGGGCCTCGTCGACGGCGGCCGCGGGCACGCTGCCCACGCCGCCGGTCGTGGTGCCCTTCCGGCTGCTCTCCTCGGTGGCCGACGTGACCGCCGGCAGCGCCGAGCTGGTCAGCCGCATCGTCGGCGACGTCGGCCACGAACACGACTCGGTCGCCGACCTCGAGCCGCGGCTGAGCCGCGCGATGACCTGGATGTCGGAGTACGTGCCGGAGACCGAGCGCACCACGGTGCGCTCGGAGCCCGACACCGCCCGCCTCGCCGCGCTCGACGAGGACGAGGAGCTGTGGCTGCGCCAGCTGCTCGACCGGATGCCCGACCGGCTCGAGCTCGACGAGACCACCGCGCTGATCTACGGCGTGCCCAAGCTCGCGCGCGGCCTGGGGCTCGACGACGCCCCCACCGACGAGGTGAAGGCCGACCAGAAGGCGTTCTTCCGGCTGCTCTACGAGCTGCTGGTCGACGCCGAGCGCGGCCCGCGCCTGCCGACGCTGTTCCTGGCGCTGGGCGCCGAGAAGGTGCGCAGCCTGCTCACCCCCTGACGACGAACGCCGAGCCGGCTCGTTCGAACGAGCCGGCTCGGCGTTGCGGGGAGGTGCTAGGCGTCCTTGACCAGCTCGTCGTACGCCGTCGGGCTGGAGTCGCGCAGGAAGTCGCGGCAGCGCTCCCACTCGTCGTCCTCGCCGATGCTGCGAGCGGCGAGCGCGAGCAGCGCCAGGCACATCAGGAAGCCGCGGTTGGGCTCGTGCTCCCACGGGACCGGCCCGTGGCCCTTCCAGCCGTTGCGGCGCAGCATGTCGAGGCTGCGGTGGTAGCCCACGCGGGCGTAGGCGTAGACGGTGATCGCGTCCTCCTGCGCCTCCGCCGCCGCCCCGGCCAGCGCGGCCCAGGCGAAGGGCGAGGCGGGGTGGGTGCGGGCCACGTCGTGGCGGTCGGTGCCCGAGGCGAGCAGCGCCTGCGCGGGATCCGCGGGGAGGTGGGTCGGGGGCGGTCCGGCCATCAGGTCCTGTCCGATGTTCATGCCGCCATGGTGCCACCCGGGGTCCGGCCACCCGGCCCTGGTGTCGACGGCGCCACCGGGGGAAGGCTGCCGCCATGCCCGCCGAGCAGCGCGACCACGACCTGCCGTCCGACCGGCCCCCGGCCAGCGGGGCCGAGGGCACCACCACGACCGGTCTCCTCGCGCACGTCGGCGATGACGTCGCCCGCGGGCTCGCCACCTACGCGGCCCTGTTCGTCGCCGCGCTGTGCCTGCTGGCAGGGCTGCTCAGCGACGCCGACCCGGCGGTGCGCGCCGCCGGCACCGTCGTCGGCGCGGTCGGCTTCCTCGCCGTGTCGGTCGCCACCCTCGCCGGGTGGCGACGCTCCCGGCTGTGGGGGCTGGTCCTGGTCTCGCTGTCGTCGTCCGCGGCGCTGTTCGCCGTCATGGTGCTCCAGGACGGCGCCACGACCTGACCGGGGGCGGCGTGGGCCGCACGCCGCCCCGTCGGGGCCTCAGGCCAGGGCGCGGCCCGCGGAGCGCAGGTTCTCGCAGGCCTCGACGACCCGGGCCGCCATCCCGGCCTCGGCGGCCTTGCCCCACGCGCGCGGGTCGTACTGCTTCTTGTTGCCGACCTCGCCGTCGACCTTGAGCACGCCGTCGTAGTTGCGCAGCATGTGCTCGGCGACGGGGCGGGTGAAGGCGTACTGGGTGTCGGTGTCGACGTTCATCTTCACCACGCCGTAGTCGACGGCCTCGGCGATCTCCTCGGCGCTGGAGCCGGAGCCGCCGTGGAAGACCAGGTGGAAGGGCTTGGAGCCGGGCTCGAGGCCGAACTCGCCGACCACGGCCTCCTGGGCGTCCTTGAGGACGCTCGGGCGCAGCTTGACGTTGCCGGGCTTGTAGACGCCGTGCACGTTGCCGAAGGTCAGGGCGGTCATGTAGTAGCCGCGCTCGCCGTGGCCCAGCGCCCTGGCGGTGGCGATGGCGTCCTCGCGGGTGGAGTAGAGCTTGTCGTTGATCGCGTTCTCGACGCCGTCCTCCTCGCCGCCGACCACGCCGACCTCGATCTCGAGGATGATCTTGGCCTCGATGCACCGCTCGAGCAGCTCGGCGGCGATGGAGAGGTTCTCCTCGAGCGGCACCGCGGAGCCGTCCCACATGTGCGACTGGAAGAGCGGCGCCTCGCCGCGCTGGACCCGCTCGCGCGAGATCTCCAGCAGCGGGCGCACGAACCCGTCGAGCTTGTCCTGCGGGCAGTGGTCGGTGTGCAGCGCGATGTTGACCGGGTAGTTCTTCGCGACCTCGGCGGCGTACGCCGCGAAGGCGACCGAGCCGGTGACCATGTCCTTGACGCTGGGGCCCGAGAGGTACTCCGCGCCGCCGGTGGAGACCTGGATGATGCCGTCGGAGCCGGCGTCGGCGAAGCCCTTGAGCGCGGCGTTGAGGGTCTGCGACGACGACACGTTGATGGCGGGGAAGGCGTAGCCGCCGGCCTTGGCGGCATCGAGCATCTCGGCGTACTTCTCGGGCGTTGCGATCGGCACTGCGGGCTCCTGGGTCACGGTCGTGGGTGGGCGAGGCCACCCTAGTGGAGCCCGCGCGCGGCGTACGCTGCGGAGGATGGAGCGTCGCACGTCGCTGACCAGCGCCACCCGCGCGAGCCGCCTGAGCCTCGACGCCGCGCACGCCTGGCGGCTGGTGGCCTCGGCCCGCGCCGGACCGCAGTGGTACGTCGACGCCGCGCCGTTCGTCCTCCGCGGTGCGGTCGACCGGCTCGCGCTGGGGCGTGGGCGCCGCTGGCCCGTGCCCGACCGGCCGGTGCTGCGCGCCGGCGACACGGCCGGCTTCTGGGAGGTCGTGGAGTCGGGACCGGTGGCCGAGGGGCCCGCGGACCACCACCGGCTGGTGCTCGAGGCGCAGGTCCGCGCGCCCGGCACGGTGCGCCTGACCACCGAGGTCACCCCCGAGGGGCCGCGCTGCTGCCGGGTGGCGCAGACCGTGACGTTCACGCCCTCGGGGGTGCTGGGGCGCGCCTACCTGCTCACCGACGTGCCGGCCCGCGAGGCGCTGATGGAGCTGGTGCACCGACGGGTCGTGCGCGACCTCGAGCGCGCCGCCCCCTGATCGGGGCCGGTCTGGGCGAAGATCCGTCGCGACGCATGACAACCGATCGACCACGAGATCCGTAGACAGGGCATGGACCAGGACAACGAGCGCGACCTCTCCCGCCGCATCGACGACTCCTTCGGCGACGGGCCCCCCGCCGGGCCGGTCGACGAGGTCGTCGCCGCCGGGCGCGGGGCGCTGCGCCGGCGCCGGGCCGCGACCTGGGGCGGCGCGCTGGCCGTGCTCGGCGTCGTCGGCGTGGGCGCCGTGGTGGCGCAGACCGGCACCCCCGGCGGCGGTGACGACCTGGTGGCGGGCGGCACGAGCGCCTCGGAGCCGGCCCAACCCGATGACCAGCCCAGCGAGGAGCCCGGCGAGGAGCCGAGCGCCGAGCCCGAGCCGCCGACGTACTCCGACGACGTGCCCGACTCGTGGGGCCAGGGACAGCTCGCCGGCTACGTCGACGGCGAGGTCGTGGTGCGTGAGGGGCTGGAGGTCACCGAGGTGGCCGAGGACCCGCTGGGCCTCGAACCGGCCTTCTCCTCGACCGCGCTGGCGCTGGCCGAGACCGACGGCAGGCGCTCCTGGCGCTACCTGCTGTGGACCGACGGCGAGCGGCCCCGCTTCGCGCAGGAGAGCTCGACGGTGCCGGCCTGGAGCTTCGAGGAGTGGCTCGAGGCCTACGCGGTCGACACCGTGGAGGCGATCGGTCGCGACCTGGTGCGCTTCGGGGGCGGCGAGAGCCTCGAGGCCGGCGAGGGCGCCACGATCCTCGAGCAGCGCCCCGACCCCGACCTGCCGGCGCCGTTCGCGCCCGCCTCGGCCCGCACCGCGGTGGCCCAGGTCGAGCGCGACGGGCTGACCTGGTTCGTGCTGGCCCGCGAGCTCGAGGGCGAGCGCGACTACGTCGCCACCCCGCTCTCCGAGGAGACCGGCGACGACATCGACAGCTTCCTCGAGCTGGCCACCGAGCGCTACGCCGACCAGGGCGGCACGGGCATGCGGTGACGCGCGACAGCGAGTTCAGCGACTTCGTGGCCGCCCGGCGCACCCACCTGCGCCGGGTGGCCTACGCCTGCTGCGGCGACTGGCACCGCGCCGAGGACCTCGTGCAGACCTCGCTGGTCAAGCTGTACGTCGCCTGGCCGCGGCTGCACCGCGACGGGCGCGAGGAGGCCTACGCGCGCCGCATCATCGTGCGCGCCGACGTCGACGAGCGGCGGCGCCCCTGGCGCCGCGAGGTGCCCTCCTCGCAGGCCGGCGAGACGCTGAGCGGGGTCGCCGACCCTGCCGCGGGCGACGTACCGGGCCTGGAGGAGCGCAGCGAGCTGTTCGCCGCCGTGCAGGCCCTGCCGGCGCAGCAGCGCAAGGTGGTCGTGCTGCGGCACTGGCTGGGGCTCTCGGTCGCCGAGACCGCCAGCGAGCTGGGCATCTCGGAGGGCACCGTGAAGAGCCACTCCTCGCGCGGCCTGGCCGCCCTGCAGCGCACCCTGACCCCGCCCACCTGACGCGAGCCGGCGCCAGTTCCCCCGCGAGCCGGCGCCAGTTCCGGAAGTGGCGCCGACTCGGCGAGGAAGTGGCGCCGGGTCGGCGGGGCGGGTCGGGGGCCGGCGTGACCCACGGGGCAAAGCGGCGTTGTAAGGGGCACATCCGCTCGCCCCGACCCCGCTTGGAGATCGACGATGACCCGCCGACCCCGCCCCGTCCCCCACCGCCACCGGGCGCGCCGCCGCGTCGCCGGCCTGGCGACCCTGGCCGCGCTCGCCGTGACCGCGCCGATGGCCGCCACGGTGGGCAGCAGCGCCGCCACCCCCGGCGCCCCCAGCGTCTTCGCACCCCAGCTGGTCACCGTCGACACCCCCGACCGCGCCGACCGCACCCGGCTGCAGAAGCTCGGCCTCGACCTGACCGAGCACGCCGGCCACGACTACGTCGAGGTCGTCCTGCACACGGCCGCCGAGCGGGCCGCGCTGCGCGCCGCCGGCTTCACCTACGACGTGCGGATCGAGAACCTGGTCGAGCGCGGCGTCGAGATCGCCGAGATCAACGAGGCGTACGCCGCCTCCGTCGACGTCTCCCCGCTCCCCTCGGGCCGCGACAGCTACCGCGTGCTGGCCGACTACGTCGCCGACATGACCGCCCTGGCCGCCGACTTCCCGGGCCACGTGCGGATGTTCGACCTGGCCAACCCGACCCTCGACGGCAACACCGTGCACGCCATCGAGATCGGCGCCGACGTCGACAAGCCCGCCTCGGGCAAGCCCACCTTCCTGCTGATGGGCCTGCACCACGCCCGCGAGTGGCCCTCGGGCGAGCTGGCGATGGAGTTCGCCACCGACCTGGCGCAGAGCTTCGGCAAGGACAAGCAGATCACCCGGATGCTCAAGAAGGCCCGGGTGCTGGTCGTCCCCGTCGTCAACCCCGACGGCTTCGACCTCTCGCGCACCGACGGCGAGTACGTCGACCTGCGCGCGCTCAACGACACCGGCGCGGACCCGCTGGGCGGCTCCACCACCATTCTGGCCACCCCCGGCCAGGCCTACAAGCGCAAGAACTGCCGCGTCGTCGACGGCCAGGACATCCCCGACGGCTCGTGCCGCGCCACCCTGGCCAGCCCCGGCGGGTTCGGCCTGGGCGTCGACCTCAACCGCAACTACGGCGGCTTCTGGGGCGGCCCCGGCGCCGCGGGCACGTTCCCGAACCCCGCCGAGGTCGACACCGGCTTCCTCGACCCGACCTACCGCGGCGCCTCGGCGTTCTCCGAGCCCGAGACCCAGAACATCCAGACGCTGGTGCGCGAGCGCCAGGTCACGATGATGATCTCCAACCACACCTTCTCCAACCTGATCCTGCGCCCCAACGGCGTCGCGCCGACCACCATCGGCCCCGACGGCAACCCCGTCGGCAACGCGCCCGACGAGAAGGGCCTCAAGGCGCTCGGCGCCAAGATGGCCGCGCAGAACGGCTACCTCAACCAGAACAGCTGGCAGCTCTACGACACCACCGGCACCACCGAGGACTGGTCCTACAACGCCACCGGCGGCTTCGGCTACACCTTCGAGATCGGCCCCGACGAGTTCCACCCGCCGTTCCCCCACGTCGTCGACGAGTACCTCGGCGCCGGCGAGCACGAGGGCCGCGGCAACCGGGCGGCGTACCTGCTGGCGCTGCAGCACACCATCGACACCAGCCAGCACGGCGTGATCAAGGGCAAGGCCCCCAAGGGCGCGACGCTGCGCCTGCGCAAGGACTTCGAGTCCCCGACCTGGGAGTCCTCCTTCGAGGACTTCCTCGACTCGACGATCACCGTGGGCAAGAAGGGGCGCTTCTCGTGGGTGGTCAACCCCTCGACCCGCCCGCTCCTGCAGTCGCGGCCCATCGAGAAGCTGGACGACGAGCCGTTCGCCGGCGAGACCATCGAGGGCGGCGCCACCGAGCCCGTGGTCGGCACCGTCGACCACGAGTACGTCGCCACCGAGGACTCCGACGTGCTGCGCATCAACCTCGACTGGTCCACCCCCGACGACTTCGACCTCGAGGTCTACCGCAAGGACGCCTCCGGCGAGCTCGTCGAGGTCGGCACCTCGGGCAACGCCCCCGGTGAGAAGGAGGAGGTGCAGGTCTTCGACGCGGCGAAGGGCACCTACGTGCTGCGGGTCGTCAACTACGCCTCCGTCAGCCCGTCGTACACGCTCGAGGTGGGGCAGTACGCCAGCCGGTCGACCTTCACCGACGGCGCACGCGAGAAGTACACGCTCAGCTGCGAGGTGGGCGGCAAGACCCTGGCGTCGAAGAAGGTCTTCATCGACCGTGGCCAGGTCAAGCGCTTCAACCTCAAGCGCGCCTGCCGCTGATCCAGCGACGCCCAGCAGCACCCAGCACCAGCCCTGAGCCGGCTCCCGCGCACCGCGGGGGCCGGCTCAGCCGCGCCAGGCCCGCTCGTCGCCGAGGTCGGCGTGGTCGCGCACCCACGCGTGCATCGCGATCGCCGCGGCGGCCGAGGCGTTGATCGAGCGCGTCGAGCCGAACTGGGCGATCGAGAAGGTCGCGTCGCAGGCCTCGCGGGCCCCCTCGGAGAGCCCCGGCCCCTCCTGGCCCAGCAGGAAGCACACCCGTCGCGGCACCGGCCCGGCCTCCAGCGGGCGCGAGCCCGGCAGGTTGTCGATGCCGTGCAGCTCGACCGGGCCGCCGGGCAGCGCGTGCAGGTAGTCGCGCAGCGCCGGCACGTCCTCGTGGTGGCGCAGGTGCTGGTAGCGGTCGGTGACCATCGCCCCGCGCCGGTTCCAGCGACGGTTGCCCACGATGTGCACCTCGGCGGCCAGGAAGGCGTTGGCGCTGCGCACGACCGTGCCGATGTTGAAGTCGTGCTGCCAGTTCTCGATGGCGACGTGGAAGTCGTGGCGGCGGGTGTCGAGGTCGGCCCGGATCGCCTCGAGGCTCCAGTAGCGGTAGCGGTCGACGACGTTGCGCCGGTCACCGCCGGCGAGCAGCTCGGCGTCCCACTGCTCCCCGGTGGGCCAGGGACCCTCCCAGGGGCCCACCCCGACCTCGGCCGGGCCGTGCGGCATCGGGTCGTACGGCGCCCGGCGGGCCTCCTCGGGCAGGTCGGGGCCGACGGGAGGGGGACTCTGCGCGGACACGTCCGCAGGCTAGTCGGCGTCGACCGATAGGCTCACGTCCGTGCTGGGTATCGAGCCGTTCCTGTTCGGCATCGAGTGGCTCCAGCTGGAGTGGTGGCTGGGCCACTTCGGGCAGACGCTCTTCTGGATTGCCCTCGCTGTCGTGTTCGTCGAGTGCGGGCTGCTGTTCCCGTTCCTGCCCGGCGACACCCTGCTCTTCAGCCTCGGGCTCTTCATCGCCACCGGCCAGATCGACCTGTTCCCCGGCGGCGTGGTCACCGAGCTCGCCATCGCCATCGTGCTGCTGATCGCGGCCGCCTTCGCCGGCAACGTCGCGGGCTACGAGATCGGGCGACGCATCGGTCCACCGCTCTACGCCCGCGACGGGCGCATCATCAAGCGCAAGCACTTCGACCAGACCCACGACTTCTTCGACCGGCACGGCTCGACCGCGCTGGTGCTGGGCCGGTTCGTGGCGTTCGTGCGCACCTTCGTCACCGTCGTGGCCGGTGCGACCGGGATGCCGAGGCGCACCTTCTGGCTGTGGAGCTTCGTCGGCGCGGTGCTCTGGGTCGTGGGGATCACCCTGCTGGGCTACTTCCTGGGCGGCATCCCCTGGCTCGGCGACAACCTCGACTTCGCCATCCTGCTGATCCTCGCGGTCTTCGCGGTGCCGCTCGTGCTCGAGTGGCGCCGGGAGTCGCGCACCACCCGCTGACCCGGCGCAAATCTCACGCCGACCCGGCGCAGATCTCACGCCGACCCGGCGCGAACTTCGCCTCGAGCCGGCACGAACCGTCAGCCTCGGGCGGTGTCGCGGGTCGCGCGCGCCTCGACGACCACCAGCACCAGCACCACCGCGGCGCCCAGCAGCGCCAGCAGCACGGGGCCGGCCAACGGGGCGTACGGCGCCAGCAGCGCGCCGGGCCCGTGGGCCTCGCCGTCGGAGGACGCCTCCGGCACCGACTGCCACGGCCACAGCGCCCGCAGCGAGCCGAGCATCAGCCCGACCATCACCAGCAGCGTGGTGCGCCGGCGGTGGTCGAGCAGGTAGTTGAGCAGCTGCACGAACGACGCCAGCCCGACGACGGCACCGAGGGCGAAGACCCCCACGTAGACCAGGTCGCGGCTGTCGACGGCCTCCAGCGTGGTGGTGTAGAGCCCGACGGTGAGCAGGAAGAACGACCCCGACACCCCCGGCACCACCAGCGCGCAGATCGCGATCGCGGCCGCCCCGAAGACGACCACCAGCGACGGGTCGACCTCGGCCCCGCCGCCCGCGAGGCCGACCGTCCAGAACGTGGCGACCGCGACCAGCGCCACCAGCAGGGCGTCGACCCAGGCGGGGCGGTGCCCGGCCGGCAGCATCCGCAGCGGCACCACGATCGAGACCGCGACCATCCCCAGGAAGAGCCCCCGCGACAGCTCGGGGTGGTCGGTCACGAAGGCGCCCATCACGCCCGCGATCGTCAGCAGCGCCGCGGCCATGCCCACCAGCACGGGCACGATCAGGAACCAGTCGGTGCGCCTGAGCTCGGCGCGCGCCGACGCGAGCCGGTCGGGGCCGGTGACCAGGCGTCGTACGGCGGAGACGACGTGGTGGGCGGAGTCGATGAGCTGCTCGTAGACGCCGGTGACCAGCGCGACGGTGCCGCCCGAGACGCCGGGCACCAGCTCGGCGCAGCCGATCAGGAAGCCGCGCACCAGGTCGAGCGGCAGCGCGTGGCGGGGGCGGTTGGTCGCCAGGGTGCGGGCCTCGGTCACGAGACGGCGTCCAGCTGGGCCTTGGTGAGCACCGGGCGGACCTCGAGGCCGACGTCGGCCAGCGGGTTCTCGCCCTCGGGGCTGCGGTCGATGGCGCAGACGACGACCTCGACGACCGCTCCCGCGGCGCGCAGCGCGTTCGTCGCGTCGCGCACGGCGCCACCGGTGGTGATGACGTCCTCCACCAGCGTGACCCGGCGGCCCTCGACGTCGGGGCCCTCGGCGAGCTTGCAGGTGCCGTACTCCTTGGCCTTCTTGCGCACGAACAGCGCCGGGCGCCCGGTCAGGCTCGAGACCATCGTCGCGATCGGGACACCGCCGAGCTCGAGACCGCCCAGCAGCTCGGTGTCATCCGGCAGCAGCCCGACCATCTGGCGCGCCACGCGCAGCAGCAGCGCCGGGTCGGACTCGAAGAGGTACTTGTCGAAGTACTCCGAGGCCACCTGCCCCGAGCGCAGCGTGAAGCTGCCGGTCAGGCGGCACAGCGCGTCGATGTCGGCGGCCAGGGCGGCGTCGGGGGCAGCAGTCGTCTCGCTCACGCGAGACATTCAACCCGACCCGGGTGCGTGGCTACGGTGGGGCCATGGCTGCACCCGGCACGTCCTCCACCTCCGCCCCCGCCTCCCGGCCGCGTGGCGCCTCGCCCGCGCACCGCCTCGACGGCATCCCGCCGACGATCTTCACCCAGATGTCGGCGCTCGCGCTGCGCACCGGGGCGGTCAACCTGGGCCAGGGCTTCCCCGACGTCGACGGGCCGGCGAGCAGCCGCGCCCGGGTCGCGCGCGCCGTCGAGGAGGGGGCCAACCAGTACGCCCCCGGCACCGGCGTCCCCGCGCTGCGCCGGGCGGTCGCCGAGCACCAGCGCCGTCACTACGGCATCGACCTCGACCCCGACACCCAGGTCTGCGCCACCACCGGCGCCACCGAGGGCATCGCCGCCGCGCTGCTCGGCCTGGTCGACCCCGGCGACGAGGTGGTGGTGCTCGAGCCCTACTACGACTCCTACGTCGCGATGATCCAGATGGCCGGCGGCGTACGACGCCCGGTCACCCTGCGCGCCCCCGACTACCGCCTCGACGTGGCCGAGCTGCGGGCGGCGGTCACCGCGCGCACGAGGTTCGTGCTGCTCAACTCCCCGCACAACCCGACCGGCACCGTCCTGGGCCCCGAGGATCTGCAGGCCGTGGCCGACGTCGCGATCGAGCACGACCTGGTCGTGATCACCGACGAGGTCTACGAGCACCTGGTCTACGACGACGCCGTGCACACGCCGATCAGCACCCTGCCGGGGATGGCCGAGCGCACCCTGAGCCTGTCGTCGGTCGGCAAGTCGTGGTCCTTCACCGGCTGGAAGGTCGGCTGGGCCACCGGGCCGTCGTACCTGGTCGAGGCCGTGCTGAACGCCAAGCAGTGGCTGACCTTCACCTCGGGCTCGCCGCTGCAGCCAGCGGTGGCGCAGGCGCTGGACGAGGAGGCCGACTTCCCGCTCGAGCTCGCCCGCGACCTGCAGGGCCGCCGCGACCTGCTCTGCGAGGGCCTGGGCGCCGCGGGGCTGCCGGCGCGGGTGCCGCAGGGCACCTACTTCGCCAGCGTCGACGTCGAGCACCTCGGCTGGGAGGACTCCACCGCCTTCTGCCGGGCGCTGCCCGAGCGCGCCGGCGTGGTGGCGATCCCGCTGCGCGGCTTCTACCCCGACTCCGACGCGGGGCGCCACCTGGTGCGCTTCGCCTTCTGCAAGACCGTGCCGGTGATCGAGGACGGGCTGGCCCGCCTGGCCGCCGCCGACCTCACCGCCTGAGCGCGCGCCGGCGCCGGTTCGCGCCGGGTCGGTGCGAAGTATGCGCCGGGTCGGCGCGAAGTATGCGCCGGGTCGGCGCGAGGTGGCGGCCTGGTCAGCGGCGCCAGGCGCGGACGTCGGGGCGCAGCAGCAGCACCACGGTCGCGGCCACCGGCACCATGACCAGCAGCATCGCGGGGGCCCAGACGACACCCCAGACGAAGAGCACGCCCGCGAGCGCTGCGCTCGAGACCGTCAGGGCCAGACGCGCCCAGGCCACGCCCCGGAAGGCCAGCACCGCGAGCACGATGGCCACGATGCTCCACGTCACGCTGACCGCGGTCATGACGTAGACGCTCTGCGTCACCTCGGCCCAGTCGTAGGCCGCCAGCTGCGCCTGGGCCTCGGGCTGGCCCTCCAGCAGCTCGTCGAAGTCGGCCTGGGGCACCGCGACGAAGACCAGCGTGGCCAGCAACCAGAACAGGGAGACCAGGCCGCTGCCGACCCAGGTCAGGGCGCAGGCCCAGGCCAGGGCGGCCGGGCGCCGCCGGGGGCCGGGGGCGGGCGCGCCACCCGGCACCGCCTGCGGGCGCTCGGCCTGCGGGTGGCCGAAGCCGGCGTACGGCGCGGGGCCGGGCTGCTGCTGGGGGTACGCCGGGGGCGGCGGGTACGCCGACGGCTGCTGCGGCGGCGCGCCGTGGCCGACCGGCTGGTGGTCCCGCTCGGGTGCCGGCGCCGGCTTCTGGGCCGGCTTCTGGGCCGACTCGTCCTTGCGCAGCGTGCCGTCGGCGTTGAAGCGCTCGGGCAGCGGCTCGCCGGCGAACCAGGACTTGGCGGGCTGCAGCCACAGCATCACCACGGCCGCGGCGACCAGCGCGCCCATGAAGCCGCCGATGAAGGCGGCCGAGAGGAACAGCGGCACCGCCAGCACCGAGAGCCAGGTGCGGGCGGCACGGGAGCGCTGCAGGACCTGGGTGCCGAGGATCGCGGTGGCGGTCGCGGTGGCCGCGGCGACCATCGCCACGACGCGCAGCATGTCGAGCACGGTGCCGACCGAGAGCCCCAGGCCGTCGGCCGGGGGCTCGGAGAGCAGCGCCTCGATGCGCTCGCGGGTCTCGAGCGAGCTGACCCCCGAGACCTGGCCGAAGGCGGAGAGCACGACGAAGACCGAGCCGAGGATGATCAACCAGGCAGCGACGGTCACCTGCCGCGGGCGGGCGGGAGCGGCATCTGACATGACGCCCATTCCACCAGACGACCAAGGGAGCCCGCCGGGCTGCCTACGCTGGGGCCATGACTCCCGCCCGGTCCGCGCCCCGCTCCTCCGCCCTGCGCACCGCCGCGCGGCTGCTGCTCGGCTCGGCGATGGTGGGCGCCGGGGTGCTGCACCTGACCTCCCAGCGCGAGGAGTTCCAGGCGCAGGTGCCCGACTGGTTCCCCCTCGACGACGACCTGGTCGTCGTCGGCTCCGGGGTCGTCGAGATCGGCCTCGGCGCGGCCTTCGTGGCGCTGCCGAGGCGCCGTCGCCTGGTCGGCGCGCTCCTGGCGGCGTTCTTCGTGGCGATCTTCCCCGGCAACGTGGGCCAGTACCTCGAGCGCACCGACGCCTTCGGCCTCACCACCGACCGGGCCCGCTTCGTGCGGCTGTTCTTCCAGCCCGTGCTGGTGCTGTGGGCCCTCTTCGGCGGCGGCTGGCTGGGCCGCCGCGACGACCGGGGCGACCGGGCCTGAGCCCGGCCGCCCTGCGACGTCAGGTGCGCAGCACCAGCCCGTCGTCGCCGACGTCGACCTGCACCGAGCCCCCGTCGACGACCTCGCCGCCGATCAGCATCCGCGCCAGCCGGTCGCCGATGGCGGTCTGGATCAGCCGGCGCAGCGGCCGGGCGCCGTACGCCGGGTCGTAGCCGGTCTCGGCGAGCCAGGTCCGCGCCGCGTCGGTGACGTCGATCGAGATCCGCCGCACCGCCAGCCGCTTCTCCAGCAGCGCCAGCTGCAGGTCGACGATGTGGGTCAGCGCCTCCTGGCTCAGCGACTCGAAGGTGACGATCTCGTCGAGCCGGTTGAGGAACTCGGGCTTGAACGAGGCCCGCACCAGCGCCAGCACCTGCTCGCGGCTGGTGGCCGCGTCGAGCGTGGGGTCGACGAGGTACTGCGAGCCCAGGTTGGAGGTCAGGATCAGCAGCGTGTTGCGGAAGTCGACGGTGCGGCCCTGGCCGTCGGTGAGCCGGCCGTCGTCGAGCACCTGCAGCAGGATGTCGAAGACCTCCGGGTGCGCCTTCTCGACCTCGTCGAGCAGCACCACCGAGTAGGGCCGGCGGCGCACCGCCTCGGTCAGCTGGCCGCCCTCGTCGTAGCCGACGTAGCCCGGGGGCGCGCCGACCAGCCGCGAGACCGAGTGCTTCTCGGAGTACTCGCTCATGTCGATGCGCACGATCGCGCGCTCGTCGTCGAAGAGGAAGTCGGCCAGCGACTTGGCCAGCTCGGTCTTGCCGGTGCCGGTGGGGCCCAGGAAGAGGAACGAGCCGGTCGGGCGGTTCGGGTCGGCGATGCCGGCGCGCGAGCGGCGTACGGCGTCGCTGACCGCGGCGACCGCCTCGCGCTGGCCGATGAGCCGCTCGCCGATGACCTGCTCCATCTCCAGCAGCTTGGCGGTCTCGCCCTGCAGCATCCGGCCGGTGGGGATGCCGGTCCAGGCCTCGACGACGTCGGCGATCTGCTCGGGCCCGACCTCCTCGCCGACCAGCGGCTCGGTGCCCTCGACCTCGCCGCTCTCGGCGGCCGCGGCGGCCTCGATCTGCTGCTCGAGCTCGGGGATGCGGCCGTAGAGGATCTCGCTGGCGCGCCCCAGGTCGCCCTCGCGCTGCAGCCGCTCGGCCTCGATGCGCAGCCCGTCGAGCTGGCGGCGCAGCTCGCCCTCGCCCTCGAGCGAGGCCTTCTCGGACTCCCAGCGGGCCTCGAGCCCGCGCAGCTCCTCCTCCGCGTCGGCCAGGTCGGCGCGCAGCGCCTCGAGCCGCTCGACGGAGGCCTCGTCGCTCTCCTTGGCCAGCGCGAACTCCTCCATCTTGAGCCGGTCGACGTGGCGGCGCAGCTGGTCGATCTCCTCGGGCGAGGACTCGATCTCCATCCGCAGCCGCGAGGACGCCTCGTCGATGAGGTCGATGGCCTTGTCGGGCAGCTGGCGCCCGCTGATGTAGCGGTCGGACAGGGTGGCCGCGGCCACCAGCGCCGCGTCGGTGATGCGCACCCCGTGGTGCGCCTCGTACTTCTCCTGGATGCCGCGCAGGATCTGGATGGTGTCCTCGACGCTGGGCTCGCCGACGAAGACCTGCTGGAAGCGGCGCTCGAGCGCCGGGTCCTTCTCGATCCGCTCGCGGTACTCGTCGAGGGTGGTGGCGCCGATCATGTGCAGCTCGCCGCGCGCCAGCATCGGCTTGAGCATGTTGCCGGCGTCCATCGAGGAGTCGCCGCCGGCGCCCGCGCCGACGACCGTGTGCAGCTCGTCGATGAAGGTGATCACCTGCCCGCCGGCGTCCTTGATCTCCTCGAGCACGGCCTTGAGCCGCTCCTCGAACTCGCCGCGGTACTTCGCGCCGGCGACCATGGCGGCCAGGTCGAGGCTGAGCACCCGACGGCCCTTGAGCGAGTCGGGCACGTCGCCGGCGACCACGCGCTGGGCCAGGCCCTCGACGACGGCGGTCTTGCCGACGCCGGGCTCGCCGATCAGCACCGGGTTGTTCTTGGTGCGCCGGCTCAGCACCTGCACGACGCGACGGATCTCGGCGTCGCGGCCGATGACCGGGTCGAGCCGGCCCTCCTCGGCGGCCGCGGTGAGGTCGACGGAGTACTTCTCGAGCGACTCGTACGTCGACTCCGCGTCCTGGCTGGTCACGCGGCGGTTGCCGCGCACCGCGGTGAGCCCCTCGCGCAGGCCGGCCTCGGTCAGCCCGGCGTCGGCGAGCACCTTCTGGGCGCTGGACTCGGTGCCGGCCATCGAGATCAGCAGGTGCTCGGTGGCGACGTACTCGTCCTTCATCGAGGAGGCCAGGTCGAGCGCCCCGGCCAGCACCCGGGTGAGCGCGGCGGAGGCGGAGGGCTGCTGCACGGTGGCACCGCTGGCGCGCGGCAGCGCCTCGAGCGCCGCCCCGGCACCGGTGACCAGCTGCTGCACGTCGACGCCGGCCTTGGTGACCAGGCTGCGCGCGATGCCGTCGTCCTGGCCCAGGAGCGCGACGAGGAGGTGGACGGGCTCGGTGTGGCTGTGCCCGGAGGTGGTGGCGAGCCGCTGGGCGGTCTCGATCGCCTCGCGGCTGCGGGTGGTGAACTTCTCGGCCCCGAACTGGCTCACGGCTGCTCTCCCTGTCTCGTGCGGTGTCGTGCGGTGTCTGGCTGGGTCGTGCGGGTCGGTCACTGGCCTCAACGCCCGACAAGTTGAGTCTGTTCCACTCAACTTTGTCCGGTCAACAATTTTTCTGTGATTCGGCTCGCACGGCCCTCCTCGCGCCCTACGGTGGTGCGCGGAGCAGGGTCCCGCCTGGGGAGGAGGGACCCGGGAGGGAAGCCGGTGACGGCCTGGGTCGGCGCCACGAGCGCCAGCGCCGCCGCGCACACCGTGCACTACGCACTGGTGGTCGGCGGACTCGTCGCGCTCGCCGGTCTGCTCGGCGCCCGGCTGCTGCCGACCGCCCACCGCGCGCCCGACGCCCACGACCTGCGGGTCGCCGCGCTGCGCCACGCCGCGGCCACGGGCACCCTGCAGGTCCGCCCGCTCGCGACGACCCCCGGCCCCGCCGCGCGGCCCCGGGCCGGCACCGCGGGCACCCTGCTGCTGCCGCTCGCGCTGGTCTCCAGCGCCGCCGCCGCGGGCGTGCACGCCGCGATGGGCCCGGCTCACCTGCGCGAGCAGACCCTCTTCGGGCTCTTCTTCGCCGCGGCCGCGCTGGCCCAGCTGGCCTGGACCGCCGCCGCCCTGCAACGCCCCGGTCGACCGAGCCGCCGCCTGCTGCTGCTCGGCGCCGTCGGCAACGCGGCCTGCCTGGCCCTGTGGGCGCTGACCCGCACGGTCGGGCTGCCCCTGGGCCTGATGGGGACCCCCGAGGCGGTCGGCGCCTGGGACCTCGCCGCCGTGGCCTGGCAGCTCGTCGTCGTCGGCGTCTGCGTCGCCCTGCTGCGCGGCGCGCCGCCGGCGCCCGGCGGTGCTGCGGCCGGCTGGCACCCGGCCGCGACGGCGTACCTCGGCGTCTCGGTGACGGCGCTGGCGCTGCTCTCCCTGAGCGGGGCGGGCGGATGAGCGTGGAGCCCTGGGTCGTCGGACTGGTCTGCAACACCGTCATCGCGATCGCCTACCTGCTGATCAGCACCGCCATCGTGGTGCCGCTGGCCCGTAGCAACCAGCTGCGCACCAACCCGCTGGGCGCCGCCACCGCGGCCATCTTCCTGACCTGCGCGGTCCACCACGGCGCCCACTCGGTGCACATGCTGCTGCCGAGCTTCGGGCTCGACGACGTGCAGGGCCTGGCGATGCGCACCGCGTGGGGCTGGCCGTTGGCGCTGTGGGACGTCGTGGGCGCCGCCGTGGGCGTCTACTACTGGTCGCAGCGACGCCAGTACTCCTCGTTGATGGAGGGCGCCCAGCTCTTCCAGGACCTGCGCCAGCGCGAGCAGCAGGCGCTCGAGCTCAACGACACCGTCCTGCAGGGCCTGGTGGTGGCCAAGATGGCGCTCGACCTCGACGACCCCGCCCGGGCGCAGGCCGCGCTCTCCTCGTCGATCGACTCGGCGAGCCGCATCATCACCGACCTGCTCGGCAACAGCGCCAGCCAGTCCCTCGAGCTGGTGCGCAGCGCCGCCGCCGAGATCCTCAAGGAGCCGCCCGACGGCGACCCCACCGCCCCACCAGAGAGGCCTGCCCCGTGAGCGCAGCCGCCCGAGCCCGACCGCTGCGGGTCGTCATCATCGACGACACCGCCGACCTGCGCGAGCTGTTGCGCCTGGCCCTGGGCCGCGGCGGGTACGACGTCGTCGGCGAGGCCGGCGACGGGCGCCGCGGCATCGAGGTGGTGCGTGAGCAGCGCCCCGACCTGGTGCTGCTGGACCTGTCGATGCCGGTGATGGACGGCCTCGAGGCGCTGCCCTCGATCCGGCGCAGCGTGCCGCGGGCCAAGGTCGTGGTGCTCTCGGGGTTCGGGGCCACCCAGATGTCGGAGCGGGCGCTGGCCGTGGGCGCCGACGGCTACGTGCAGAAGGGCGCCTCGCTCGACTCGATCCTCGACTACGTCGGGGAGATGACCTCCGGGGCGTCGTCGCCCCGGGCACCGCGCTCGCTGTCGGTGGTGCCGCCCCTGGAGGAGTCCGAGAGCCGCACCCACCCGGTCCGCGAGGACGACGGGGCCCCGGGTGCGGAGGCCGCGGGGGCCGCCGGCGCCGCCGGGGCGCCGGAGCCGGTCGAGCAGGCGCCGCGCAACCCCGCCTCGGCGTCGCAGATCTCCTGGTGGCAGGCGCTGAGCATGGCCCCGATGGGCATCCTCGAGCTCGCCGACGAGCCGCTGTTCCGCATCGTCTTCGCCAACACCACCGCGCAGCGGCTGCTGGGCTCTTCGGCCAGCCCCGGCACCCCGCTGGGCTTCACGTCGGGGCCGCTGGCCACGCTCGTGGCCTACCACCGCCTCGACGCCGACGCCTCCTTCGAGGTCGAGCTCGACGGCGCGACGGTGCGCGCGACGATGCGGCGTACCGGCTGGTCGGTGCTGGTCTTCCTCGACTCCGCCAGCGACGACGTGGGCCTGCTGCGCCGCGCCATCGCCACCACCGCCCACGAGATACGCGGCCCCGTCGCGGTCATCTGCGGCATCGCCGAGACCAGCGAGTGGGGCGAGGACGACCTCGGGCCCGAGGTGCGCGCCCGACTGATGGGCTCGGTGGCCCGCCAGGCGCGGATGCTCGACTCGATCACCGCCGACCTGCTGACCGCGGCGCAGATCCAGCGCGGCACCCTGCGCTTCGACCTGCGCCCGGTGCGCCCGCGCCAGGTCGTGGAGTCGCTGGTCCACGACCGCTACCGGGGTGACCCCGACCCGGTGGTCGAGGTCCGCGTCGACGACGACCGCGAGGTGCGCGTCGACCCGCTGCGCCTGGAGCAGATGGTCGGCAACCTGCTCGGCAACGCCCTGAAGTACGGGCGGGCCCCGTTCCTGGTGCACGTGCGCGGCGAGGACGACCGGGTCTGCATCGACGTCGTCGACCACGGCCCCGGGGTGCCGGAGGGCTTCCGCGACGACCTGTTCCGGGAGTTCACCCGGGCCAGCGGCACGGTGGCGACCGGCACCGGGCTGGGGCTGTACGTCGTCCGCACCCTGGCCGAGGCGCAGGACGCCACGGTGGGCTACGCGCCGGGCCGCTACGGCGGCTCGGTCTTCACGATCTCGCTGGCGGTGGAGGCCCCGTCGCTCCCCGAGCCGCCTGTGGAGGGAGTGGGCGACTCCTCGGAGTAGGCGTCGACGCCGCCAGCGACACCGGCTCCCGACCCGGCCACCGGGTCGGGGGCCGGACCCTGCTCCGGACCCCGCCCCACCTCTGGGCCGGGGGTCTCAGTCGGCGGTGCCGCCGTGCTGGGAGGGCTCGCCGCTCTCGGCCTCGGGCGGCGCCTGGTGCTCGGGGAAGGAGCGCTCGGCGGTGACCTCGTCGACCAGGCAGGTGCGGCAGAAGTCCTCGCCGAAGGGCGTGAGGTGGATGCTGCGTCGCACCACCTTGGCGAACTTCACCGTGTGGCAGGCCTCCAGCACGTCGGGCTGGGCCTCGAGCACCTGGTAGTCCATCGGGTCGCGCAGCGGCTCGCGGGAGAACCACACCAGGCCGAGACGGAAGAGGTTGTTGAGGTAGGCCGGCACCTGGTCGACGTAGCGGCAGCCCGCGCGGGCCCCGATCATCGTCAGGCCGGGCGCGATGAGCTGGCTGCTGACCATCCCGATCGGGCCCCCGGTGCGCACGTCGACGCTGGGCTGCGGGCCGTGCTCGAGCAGCAGCAGCAGGACGCGGGCCTCGTCGGGCGCCAGCTCGCCGAGCATCCGCTCGTACGCCGGGTGCCCGTCGCGCTCGCTCCACACGTCGCGCGAGCGCTCCAGGAGCTCGGCGCCGCGCTCGCGCAGCGAGGGCCGGCGCGGGTGGGGCCGCGGCGGGGCGTCCTCGTCGTGGCGGCGGGCCCGGCGCTCGGGCGGCTCGGAGAAGGAGCCGAGGGTCTCGCCGGCGCGCACCAGCGCGGAGGAGACGGGGATGCCGGCCGAGACCGAGCGCGCCAGGTCGCTGACGACCTGCACCGCCTCGGTGGCCTCGTGGGCCAGGGCGGCCGCCTCGTCGCGGTCGGTGACGGCGCGGGCCAGCCGCGCGGTGTTGCGCAGCGACTGGCGCACGCCCCAGCCGGTGGTGTGCCAGGCCGCCGAGGCGGCCACGCGAGCCAGGCCCGGCAGCGCCTCCACCGCGGGAGCGAGCCGGTCGTGGGCGCTCGGGTGGGCACGCGGGTCGTCCCGCTGGGGCGCGGGGGGCTGGGGCGCGGGGGGCAGGGGTTCGGGGGGCTGGGGTTCGGGGGGCAGGGGCGCGCCGGCGGGCGGCGCCACCTCGTCGTGCAGATCGGTCATGACCAGCCCTCCTGTCGGCTCACGCGACACCGAAGATCCACAGGTGCAGGAACCCGCCGCCGAGACCCATGATGGCCCCGTGGGCGTAGAGCATCCACTCGTCCTCCCGGATCGCCGAGCGCATCATCTCGACGAAGTCGCGCGGCGGCAGCTCCTTGGTGCGGCGCGCGATCAGCACCTGGATCTTGTCGGACTGCTGCCGGCTGAACTCGGGGTCGCGGAACGGGGTCAGGGTGCGTCCGACCGCCTCCTGGGCGACCTGGTCGCGGATGGTGTCGAAGCGGCGCGTGCCGACCGCCACCCGCACGGCGCCGCGGGCCGGGCCCGCGGCCCGCTCGATGGCCGGGCGCAGCGAGTGGGCGAGCATCTGGCGGGTCCGGTCGCCGCTGGGGCCGTCGAGCAGGAAGTCGCCGATCCGCTCGAGGGTGATGACGTCCTCGGCGATGATCCGGGCGTACACCTCGGCCGCCTCGGCCTGGCGGCGCAGGAAGAGCCCGTGCACCTTCACGCCCAGGATGCGGCGCGGCTCGGGCGGCTCGAAGATCAGCCACATGCCCAGGGCGTTGGTGATCCAGCCGACCACCACGCCCATCACCGGCAGCAGCCACCACTGGCCGAAGATGCTGTCGACGACGGCCACGGGCACGCCGAGGGCGAAGCCGAAGACGAACCCGAAGGCGACCATCAGGTTGAGCTCGCGCTGGCCGAAGTCTCGGAAGATCCGCACCACCAGCGACGGGTTGTCGCGGAAGTGGTCGATCACCATGATCTTGGGGTCGAGCAGCTGGTCGATGTGCACGCCGATCTCGGTGGTGATGCCGCTGACCACGCTCGGCAGCTGCGACTGCACCCGGTCGATGATCGCCTGCCGGATCGGTCGCGGCAGGTCGCGCCACAGCCGCGGGTGCTCGCGACGCATCACCTCCTCGACGAGGCCCGGCACCTCGGGTCGGAAGGACTCGACGATGTGCTCGGCGATCCGCTCGGGCTCGAGCTGCTGGTAGAACTCCGCGGGCGTGCCGAGCTTGGAGATCGCCTTGTCCACCGCGATCGAGCCCATCTTCGCGGCCCGGGCGGGCACGATGCCCTGCCAGCCGATGCCGCCCTGGAGGACGCCGGGCACCTCCTGGACCTTGCGCGGCAGGATCGAGGCCAGCTCGCGCATCCCGGGGATCCGCACGCCCTTGAAGTGCAGCGGGCTGAAGAGCATGAAGAGCCCCGACCAGTTGATCAGCCAGCCGACGACGCCGGTGAAGACGGGGATCGTCAGGAAGTGGACCCAGTGGATTCCCGCCACCCACTCGTAGAACCAGTCCACCGACGTCTCGCCCTTCGTCCGACCCTCCCCAGAGCCTGCCCCGAGCGCGCGGCACCCGGGCTGACCTGGCGAGACTAGCGTCGAGGTCGGTCCCGCGACAGGGCTCGATAGCGTTGTGGGGTGACTCACGCCACCCCTCGCACCACGCTGCCGCGACCTGGCTCCCCGATTCGGCGCAGATCTCACCCTGACCCGGCGCAAATGTTGCAGGCGAAATCTAGGTAGTCACGCAACACCGTTGTTGGTGGTGGGTTGTGAGAGTAGTTGGTCCAGCACTTCTGCTGGGGTGCGGAAGCCGTGGCGTTTGCGGGGTCGGGCGTTGAGCTCGGAGGCGATCTTGTCGAGCAGGCCGGGTCCGTAGAAGGACAGGTCGCTGCCCTTGGGCAGGTACTGGCGCAGCAGGCCGTTGGTGTTCTCGTTCGAGCCGCGTTGCCAGGGCGAGTGGGGGTCGCAGAAGTAGATCTCCAGGCCGGTGGCCTCAGCGATCTGGACGTGGTTGGCCATCTCGCCGCCCTGGTCCCAGGTCAACGAGCGGCGCAGCTGCTCGGGCAGGGTGGCCATCTTCGCCACGAGTGCGTCTTGGACCGCCAGGGCGCCGTGGTCGCCTGGCAGGTGCAGCAGCATCACGAACCCGGTGCTGCGCTCGACCAGGGTGCCCACCGCCGACTTCGAGGCGGTCGAGCCGAGGATCAAGTCGCCTTCCCAGTGCCCGGGCACCGCGCGGTCCTCGACCTCGGCGGGGCGTTCGCTGATCATCACCATGCCGGGGATCCGGCCGCGGCGCTCGGCCTCACGGCGATGGGGTTTGCGCATGTAGCGCCCGGTGCGCAGATGGGTGGTCAGCTCGCGTTTGAGCCCACCGCGGGCCTGGATGTACAGCGACTGGTAGATCGTCTCGGGCGACACCCGCATCTCCGGATCGTCGGGGAAGTCGAGGACGAGTCTGCCAGCGATCTGCTCGGGGCTCAGGTGCTGGACCAAGTACTCCTGGACCACTCGGCGTAGCGCCAGGTTCGTGGCCAGTTTCGCGGACCGCGATCGCGTACGGCCACGGTCGATCTTGGCCTGGGCCACGGAGGCTCGGTAACCGCGACCGGTCGCGCCCCGGGCCAACTCGCGGCTGACCGTGGCCGGGCTGCGGCCGGTACGACGCGCGACCTCGCGGACCCCGTGACCGGCGTGGGTCAGTGCCGCGATCTCCTCGCGCTCGGCCCACGACAGATACCGACCCACCGGCGGGTTCACAGGAACAGGGTTCACCCCGCCAGCCTTGCCGAAGACCCGCTTCGCGGTGGTCGACGACATGCCCGAGACCCGCGCCGCTGACTTCACCCCCAACCCTGACCGGATCGCTTCCCAGAACGGACGATCGAACTCCCTGGGCCGCATCGGACGAGCCATGGCACAACTCCTCAGTCATCGAGGTGTTGCATCACTACCTAGAACCCGCCGCAGTGACCTGGCCCAAATCTCCCACCGAGCCGGCCCGAAGTTCCTCGTGGGAGGTTTGCGCCGGGTCAGCGCGAGGTTTGCGCCAGGTCAGGGTGAGATTTGCGCCGGGTGGGCGCGAGATCTGTGCCTGGTCAGCGCCGGCGCCAGACCACCATCGAGCCGGAGGCGTCGGGGGCGCGCAGGACGGGCAGCTTGTTGGGCGGCAGGTCGCCGCGGCGCACGGCGACGGCCTGGCGCAGGGCGGCGCGGGTCGCCTCGAGCTCGGCCACCAGCTCCTCGTTGCGGGAGGAGAGGGCACTCACCCGGTTCTCCAGGTCGAGGATGCGGCGCACGCCCTCGATACCGATGCCGGCGCCGGAGAGCTCGGCGATCTCGCGCAGCCGCTCGATGTCGCGCCCCGAGTAGCGGCGCCCGCCGCCCCCGGTGCGACCGGGGGTGATCAGGCCCAGGCGCTCCCAGGTGCGCAGCGTCTGCGGGTGCAGCCCGGTGAGCTCGGCGGCCACCGAGATGACGAAGACGGCGGCGTCGGGGTGGGCGTCACCGAAGGGGTTGCCCGACCGCCCGGCCATCAGGCACCTGCCTGCTCGAAGAGGTTGGCGCGCAGCGGCTTGGACGCCGTCGCTTCGCGGTAGGCCTCGATGGCGGCGCGGGTCGCGGCGTCGAGCACCGCCGGCACCTGCACCTCGACGGTGGCCAGCAGGTCGCCGTACGAGCCGTCGGCCTTCTTGGCGCCCTTGCCGCGCACCCGGAAGGTGCGACCGTTGGGGGTGCCGGCCGGCAGCCGCAGCGTGACCGGGCTGCCGCCGAGGGTGGGGATGCGGACCTCGGCACCGAGCGCCAGCTCGTCGAAGGAGACCGGCACGTCGATCGTGAGGTTGTCGTCCTTGCGGCCGAAGACCCGGTGCGGCGAGACCTTCACGGCCACGAACAGGTCGCCGGGCGGGCCGCCGTTCTCACCGGGGGCGCCCTTGCCGCGCACCCGGATGCGCTGGCCGTCCTTGACGCCGGCGGGGATCCGGGCCTGGATGGTGCGCGCGGAGGTGCCGCGACCGGTGCCGCGGCACGCGGGGCACGGGTCGTCGTAGACCAGCTGGCGACCACCGCAGGCGGGGCAGGTCTCGTTGACCGAGAACGAGCCGCCCATCGAGGCGACCACGAAGCCGGCGCCCTCGCAGGTGGTGCAGATGTGCGGCCTGGTGCCGGGCTTGCCGCCCGAGCCGCCGCAGGTGGTGCAGGCGGTCTCGGAGGAGAGCCGCAGCGAGACGGTGACGCCGTCCATGGCGTCGGTGAAGCTGATGGTCGCCGAGGTCTCGACGTCGCTGCCCTTGGTGGGGCGCGGGCGCGCCGTACGCCGCCGGCCACCGCCGCCGCCCCCGAAGAGGTCGCCGAACATGTCGCCGAAGCCGCCGGCCCCGCCGCCGTCGCGCAGCAGGTCCTCGAGGTTGACCCCGCCCTGCTGGCCGCCGAAGCCACCGCCGCCGAAGCCACCGGCCCCGCCGCCGGGGTAGCCCCCGGAGGCGTAGAGGCGGCGCATCTCGTCGTACTTGGAGCGCTTGGCCGGGTCGCCGACGACGTCGTAGGCCTCGGCGACCTTCTTGAACGTGTCGTGCTTGGCGGTGTCGCCAGGGTGCGTGTCGGGGTGGTTGGCCCGCGCGAGGCGCCGGTAGGCCTTCTTGATCTCGTCGGTCGAGGCGTCCTTCTTGACCCCGAGCACGGCGTAGAAGTCCTTCTGCGCCCAGTCGGCGCGCATGCCGTCGGTGTCGCTCACGTGGTCCTCCCCTCGCTCCTGGCGGTCGGTGCAGGTCTCGGTACGGGTGCTGCGGGCCGGCCCGGGGGCCGACCCGCAGCGGGTCGTGCTGGTGCTACTGGTCTGGCTGGTCCTGCTCGGCCGGCTGGTCGGTCGCGGCCGGCGCGTCGGCGTCGGCCGGGTCGACCACCAGCACCTGCGCGGCGCGCACCACCCGGTCACCGATGCGGTAGCCGGCCTTGGCGATGACCTTGCAGGTCGTGACGCTCACCTCGGGATCCTCCCCGATGTGGGAGAGGGCCTCGTGGAGGCTGGGGTCGAACGGGTCGCCCGGCGCGCCGTAGCGGGTCAGCCCCGCCGCGCCCACGGTGCGCTCGAGCTGCTCGGCGACGGCCTTGAAGCCGCCCTCGAGAGGCTCGTGCTCGCGGGCCCGGTCGATGGTGTCGAGGACCTCGGTGATCGGGGCGAGCGCGGCGTACGTCGCGTTCTCCTTGATCAGGTCGCGGTCCCGCTCGACCCGGCGCTTGTAGTTGACGAACTCGGCCTGCAGGCGCTGGAGGTCGAGCGTGCGCTCCTCCAGGGCGATGCGGGCCAGGGTGAGCTCGTCGTCGGCCGGCTCCGAGGCCCCGGCAGCACCGGGGTCGCTGGAGTCGGCGGCGGGGTCGGCCGTGGCAGGGTCACCGCCGGCCGCACCCGCCTCGACGTCGGTCTGGGAGACCATCTCGGCCGCCTCGTCGGGGAAGGACCCCTCGGGCGGGGGGATGTTCTCCTCGTCGCGGGGCTGGGTCACTTGCTCTCACCACCGTCGGCACCGTCGGTGCCGTCGGTGCCGGGCTCCTCGTCGACCACCTCGGCGTCGACGATGTCGTCGTCGCCCTCGCCGGTCGCCCCGGTGGTGCCACCGGCGGCGGCCTGCTCGGCCTCCGCGGCGGCGTACATCGCGGCGCCCATCTTCTGGCTCGACTCGTTGAGCTTGGTGAGGCCGGCGTTGAGCTCGTCGGCGTCGGCGTCGTCCTTCTCGAGGGTGGCCTTGAGGGCGTCGACGTCGGCCTGGACCTCGGTCTTGACGTCGTCGGGCAGCTTCTCGCCGTTCTCGGAGAGGAACTTCTCGGTCGTGTAGACGAGCTGGTCGGCCTGGTTGCGGACCTCGATCGCCTCGCGACGCTTGGCGTCCTCCTCGGCGTACTGCTCGGCGTCCTTGACCATCCGGTCGATCTCCTCCTTCGACAGCGCGGAGCCGCCGGAGATGGTCATCGACTGCTCCTTGCCGGAGCCCTGGTCCTTCGCCGAGACGTGCACGATGCCGTTGGCGTCGATGTCGAAGGTGACCTCGATCTTGGGCACGCCGCGCGGCGCCGGGGGCAGGCCAGTCAGCTCGAAGTTGCCGAGCGGCTGGTTCTGGGCCCACATCTGGCGCTCGCCCTGGGCGACCTTGATCTCGACCGAGGGCTGGTTGTCGTCGGCGGTGGTGAAGATCTCCGAGCGCTTGGTCGGGATCGTGGTGTTGCGCTCGATGAGGTTGGTCATCACGCCGCCCTTGGTCTCGATGCCCAGGGAGAGCGGGGTGACGTCGAGGAGCAGCACGTCCTTGACCTCGCCCTTGAGGACACCGGCCTGGAGCGCGGCGCCGACGGCGACGACCTCGTCGGGGTTGACGCCCTTGTTGGGCTCCTTGCCGCCGAGCAGGTCCTTGACCACCTCGGTGACCGCGGGCATCCGGGTCGAGCCGCCGACGAGCACGACGTGGTCGATCTTGTCGATCGCGACGCCGCCGTCCTTGAGCACGGCCTGGAACGGGGCCTTGGTGCGGTCGAGCAGGTCGGAGGTCATCTTCTGGAACTCCGAGCGGGTCAGGCGCTCCTCGAAGTGCAGCGGGCCCGACTCGCCGTGCGTGATGTAGGGCAGGTGCACCGTGGTCTCGGAGCTCGAGGACAGCTCGATCTTCGCCTTCTCGGCGGCCTCCTGGAGGCGCTGCTTGGCGATCTTGTCGGCGGCGAGGTCGACACCGTTGTTGTCCTTGAACTTCTTGACCATCCACTCCACGACGCGGGCGTCCCAGTCGTCACCACCGAGGTGGTTGTCGCCGGAGGTCGCCTTGACCTCGACGACGCCCTCGCCGATCTCGAGCAGGGACACGTCGAAGGTGCCGCCACCGAGGTCGAAGACGAGGATCGTCTGGTCGTCGCCCTTGTCGAGGCCGTAGGCCAGCGCGGCCGCGGTGGGCTCGTTGACGATGCGCGAGACGTTGAGGCCCGCGATCTCGCCGGCCTCCTTGGTGGCCTGGCGCTGGGCGTCGGAGAAGTAGGCCGGCACGGTGATGACCGCGTCGGTGACCGTCTCGCCGAGGTAGGCCTCGGCGTCGCGCTTGAGCTTCTGCAGGACGAACGCGCTGATCTGCTGCGGCGTGAAGTCCTTGTCGTCGACCTTGGTCTTCCAGTCGGTGCCCATGTGGCGCTTGACCGACCGGATGGTGCGGTCGACGTTGGTGACCGCCTGACGCTTGGCGACCTCGCCGACGAGGACCTCGCCGTTCTTGGCGAACGCGACAACCGAGGGGGTCGTGCGGGCGCCCTCGGCGTTGGCGATGACGGTGGGCTCGCCACCCTCGAGGACCGACACGACGCTGTTGGTGGTGCCGAGGTCGATTCCGACCGCTCTGGCCATGGTGTTACCTCCATCTAGGGGGACGTGCTGGGGAAGTCCGGTGCGACCATCGTGCGTCGCTGCCGAGAGTCTGGCAAATTACTTGAGCCCAATCAACTCAACTTTGCTCACTGGCTCCAATGCAATGGCAGCCGCTTTCATTCCCGTGCTTGGCTGCGTCCCATGAGCGACCTCCTGCTGCGACCGCTGGGCCCCGACGACGAGGCGCAGGCGCGCGCCGCGCACGCCGAGCTGGCCGCCGACGGCTTCGGGTTCCTGCTGCCCGAACCGGGTGAGCAGCCCTGGGGCGAGTACGTGGCGCTGCTCGACGCGCACCGCCGGGGCGAGGACCTCGAGGACTGGATGGTGCCGGCCACCTTCCTGGTCGCCGAGGTCGACGGCGAGATCGTCGGGCGGGCCTCGGTGCGCCACGGGCTCAACGACTTCCTGGCCACCTGGGGCGGCCACGTGGGGTACGGCGTGCGCCCGGCCCACCGCCGCCGCGGCTACGCCACCGCGATCCTGCGCGGCTGCCTCGAGGTGTGCCGCGGGCACGGCATCGAGCACGCGCTGGTCACCTGCGACGTCGACAACGTCGGCTCGGCCGCGGTGATCGAGGCCTGCGACGGGGTGCCCGACGGGGTCGCGCCCGCCACCGGGACGGTGGCGGCGAAGAAGCGCTACTGGGTGCCGACCGGGCTCTGAGCAGCAGGACTCCGGGGCGACGCGTCAGAGGTGCCGCGCCAGCGGGGACTCGCGCGGCGCCCCGCCGGACTCGACGTGGTCGGCCTGGGCCCGCAGCCGCGCGGTGAGCCGGCGCCGCTCGGGGGCCCACCGGTCGATCTCGTCGGCGAGGACCCGGAGCAGGTCGGGGCCGGCGCTGCGCTCGCCCCCGAGGTCGTCGGCGAGCAGCGTGACGCGCACCGTCCCACGCTCGCCCCGGGCGCGCAGGGCCAGCTGGCCCGCCCGGTTGCGCTCGAGGTCCACGGTCGTGGCCTGCGCCCAGGCCACCCTGCGCTCCGGCAGGAACGCGACCCGGTGGTGCAGCGTCCCGTCGCCGGTGTCGAGCCACGTGCGGCGCCAGACCACCGCTGCCACCGCCACGACCGTCGCCGCGACGACCAGTCCCGCCATCACCTGGTTGACCCCGGTCTCGGTGGCCACGGCCCACCCCGCCATGGCGAGGACGGCGACCACGGTGCCTCCGAACGCCAGCCACGTCGTCGGCTGGCGTGACAGCAGCCGCGGGATGTCGAGCTGCGCACTCTCAGCCACGCAGCACCTCCAGCTCGGCACGCAGCGGCTCGTCCGCAGCATCCACCACCCAGCACCCGTCGGGGCCGGAGAAGACGGTCAGGGCCGGCGGATCCGTGTCGTCGCGGACCGCGGCCGTCCGCGCGATCGCCTCGGGCGTCGGCGGGTCCAGGACCCCACGGGCCAGCAGGGAGCGGTACGCGATGCGCCGGGCGGTCTCGCGCTGGGAGTCGTCGAGCTCGTCGACCTGGTCGTCGACGGCGCTGGAGGCCCTGCCGAGGTCGTCGGCGGCGGAGGTCAGGGCGGCGGGCCGCCAGGAGCGCACCAGCGGGATCGTCCACCCGCTCATCGGGGCCTCCCCTGCTCGAACCGCGTGCTGGCGCCGCCGTCGGCGCCGGAGACCGTGGCGGCGGTCTGCGCCGCGTCGACGTCCAGGATCGCCGACGCGGCCGCGTCCACGCGGCCTGCGGCGGTGGCCACCGCATGGGGATGCACGTCGAGCACGGGCCGATCCTGCCCTGCCGCGGTGGCGCCAAACCGACGCCCGCGCCGGCAGCGACCCGCGGGACCGGCCTGGAAGGCACAGGTGCCGACGGGCTGACCGCGGCGGTGCTGGCGGCCTACGATCACGCATGCCCGCGACCGAGCCAGCGACCGCCGGGCGCACGGTCCGGCTGGGCGGCACCGACTACCCGGTGCGCCTGCCGTCACCGCGCGACCCCCGGCTGCACCTGGCCGTCACCATCAGCACGCTGCAGGTGCTGGGCCAGACCGTCCTGGGCTGGCAGGTCTCGATCGCCCAGATCCTGCTCTGCCTCGGGACCTGCGCGGCGATCGAGATCGTCGTGGTGGCCCGGGAGTCGGGGGTGCTCGCCTGGCCCGCGAGCGCGCTCCTCACCGGCAACGGGGTGGCGCTGGTGCTGCGCTGGAACGGCACCGAGCACGGCGACTGGTGGAGCCTGCAGGGCTGGTACGTCTTCGCGGCGACAGCTGCCCTGGCGCTCCTCTCCAAGTACGTGCTCCGCCACCGGGGGCGACCCCTCGTCAACCCCTCCAACCTGGGGCTGGTGGTCTGCTTCCTGGTGGTCGGCGAGGACCTCGTCAACCCGCTCGACTTCTGGTGGGGCGACCTGGGGCCGGCGCTCCTGGTCGTGTACGCCGTGCTGCTGGCCGGCGCGCTGGCGGTGACCCGGCGCCTGGGCCTGCTGGCGATGTCGCTGGCGTTCTGGGGCGTCCTGGGCGTCGGGGTGGGAGCGCTGGCGCTGACCGGGCACTGCTTCTCGGCCCGCTGGAGCACCGCACCGGTCTGCGGAGCGGACCTGTGGCTGGTGGTGCTGGCCTCGCCGGAGGTCCTGGTCTTCATGTTCTTCATGATCACCGACCCCATGACCTCGCCCCGCGACCCTCGGTCCCGGGTCGCCTTCGGCGCCGCGGTGGCGGCGGCGTGCACGCTGCTCATCGCCACCGCCGAGACCGAGTTCGGCGCCAAGGTGGGGCTGCTCGGGGGCCTGGTCGCCGTCTGCGCGCTGCGACCGGTGCTGGGGTGGGCACGCGAGCGGAGCGCGGTGCCGGCGTCCCCGGCGTCCCCGATGTCGCGCGCCACGGTCCTGGCGCTGGCCGCCGCGTTCGTGCCGCTCGTGCTCGTCGTCGGGGCCACGACCCCCGCGCCCACCCCGACCACCTCCGCGTCCGACGACGCATCCACCCCGTCCGGGGCGCGCCCCGCCGTGACCCTGCCCGCGCCGCCCGAGGTGGGCGTCTCCGCGGAGGTCGAGAGCATCCGGGGAGGCACCTCGGGGCTCGACGCGGGGGAGATGGCCACCGACCTGCTGGCCGCCCTCGCCATCGAGCACCGGGCGCTCGAGGAGCGCGACCCGGCCATGGCCGCCACCGCGCTGGGGGCGACCCGGCTGGCCGCGACGACGGACGCGATCCGCGCCGGGGTCGCGCCGGCGACGTACGACGTCGACGCCGTCGAGCTGGTGCTGGTGCGCGACCCGTCCGACGAGCAGGCCGTGCCCCGCTTCGGCCTGCACGCGACCGGCAGCGTCGACGGGCGTCCGCTCGACCGGGTGTTCGTGCTGGAGCCGGCGGACGGCGTGTGGCTCCTCGTCGACGAGATCGACCCCGCCGCGGCCTGAGGCCGGGACTCAGCGACGCGCGAGCGTGACCAGCCGGTCGACCGCCAGGTCGTCGACGCGCTGCGGGAGCCGGGTTCCCGGCCAGGTCACCAGCACGTCGACGGGACCCCCGACCGCACCCAGTCCCACGTGCACCTCGGGCGGCCGCTGGGACTGGTAGGACCCGGAGCGGTGCACCCAGCGCACCACGCGGCGCCCGTCGGGCAGCCGGACCTCGACCCGGGCCCCGATCCCCGCGGCGTTGCCGGTCGAGCGCGGGTCCTCGAGCCTCAGCGCGAGCCAGTGACGACGCGGTGAGACGTTGCGGTAGAGCGTCGGGGCCGCACCGCCGTTGGCGACCAGGAGGTCGAGCCGGCCGTCCCGGTCGACGTCGAGGACGACGAGCCCGAAGCCGACAGCCGTGTGGTCGATCCCCACCTGCTCGGCGACGTCGACGTAGGTCCCGCCGTCCGGCACCCACACCCGGCTCGGGTCGTCGACGAAGGCCCGGTAGTAGACGTCGGCGGCGTCGTCCGGCGCCGCGGGCCCCGGCCCCGCCGCTCGACCGTTGACGGCCACGACCACCTCCCGCTCGTCGTTGCCGAGGTCGGCGGCGCTGATGCCCCAGCCCCACCAGCCGTCGCGCAGCCCCCAGTCGTCCGTGCGGTCCGCGAAGGTCAGGTCGCCCTCGTTGGCGAACGCACGGTTGCCCGAGCACCCGGCGAAGAGGGAGACCTCGGGGCAGTCGCCGTCGCTCGTCGGGTAGCCGATCGAGCTGACGAGCCAGTCCGGGCGGGCGTCGCCGTCGAGGTCGCCCAGCCAGGAGCCCATGCCGTTCTCCGCCCCTCCGGCGGACGAGGAGGGCGTCTGGTCGAGGAACCGCTCGCCGTCGACGTTGCGGTAGACCCGCGAGGTGCACACGTCGCCGGCGACCACGAGGTCCAGCCGCCCGTCGTCGTCGAGGTCGTGCAGCTGCGGGGTCATCGGCAGCCGGGTGCGCAGCGGCTCCAGCCCCCACTCGCGGGTCGCGTCGCGGAAACCGGCCGCACCGTCGTTGAGCAGCAGCCGGGTGTCGCCGGTGGCCTCGAGCCCCCCACGCACCCGTTCCCGGTCGATGAAGGCCGCGAACTCGCACTGCGTCTCGAAACCCGTCGGGCCCCGCCCCGCCATCGACGCCGCCACGATGGCGGCGGAGTTCCAGTCGGTGACCAGCAGGTCGAGGTCGCCGTCACCGTCGACGTCACCCATGTCGGCTCCCCGGATGCGCCGCCGCTGCGCCCCCGCGACCGCTGGCCGGTCGTCGATGCCCGCGGCCCGGGTCGCGTCGCGGAAGCCACCGGTGCCGTCGCCGAGCAGGAGCCGGCCGAACCTGCCCTCGGGGCCACCGAGGAAGAGGTCCTCGTGGCCGTCGGCGTCCAGGTCGCCCACCGCGAGCGCGCTGACGGTGGCCAACCCGGTCAGTCCCGACCCCGCGGTCACGTCGCGGAACCTGCCCCCGACGTTGCGGTAGAGACCGCTGGCGGGGCCCGCCGCGGTCAGCACCAGGTCGTGGTCGGCGTCGTCGTCGAGGTCGAGCACGGCGACCCCGCCGTCGAGCTCGTCGGGCAGGGACGGGCCGCCCCCCGGTCCCCGCGCGAGCCCGGCACGGGCGGTGACGTCCTCGAAGGCCAGACCGCGCAGCACCTCCGGGCCGACCCGCACAGGCTCGTCGACCAGCGGCGGCACCACCGCAGGAGCCCGCTCGGCAGGGACCGCGACGTCGGCGAGCGGGGGCGAGCCTGGCCGGTGGTCGGAGACCCGCACGACGACCAGCACCGCCACGGCCAGCACGGCGAGCCCCGTCAGCCCCACCGGCGCACCGGTGCGGGGCTCGCCGTCCATCAGCCGATGGTGCCACGCAGGAGGGTGGCCGTCAGCCCCTCTCCCGGGCCCCCTGCCTAAAGCAGGCCGGCGAGCCGCAGCGAGATGTCGACGATCGAGACCCGGTCGAGGCCGCGCACCTCGTCGAGGGTGAACCAGCGCGCCTCGTCGGTGCTGCCGTCGCGCTCGGGGGTCAGCTCGCCGCCGACGACCTCGGCGCGGAAGACGGTGCGCACGGCCTTGAGGGACCGGTCGCTGTCGTTGAGCCGGCGGTGCGGGGGCAGCACGTAGGTGTCGACGCCGAGCAGCGCGCCGGCCACGACGTCGTACCCGGTCTCCTCGCGCACCTCGCGCACCACGGCCTGCTCGACGCCCTCCTCGAGCTCGACGCCACCGCCCGGCATCGTCCACTGCCGCCGCGACCCCTCGTTCCACAGCGCCAGCAGCACGCGCCCCTGGTCGTCGGTGATGACGGCGTACGCCGCGAGCCGGGTGTCGTAGTCGGTGTAGTGCACGTGAGCATCCTCTCCTCACCCCGGTGACAGGAATGAGCCAGGGCCTGCGGGGCATTGTGGACACCATGAGCGTTCCCACCATCACCCTGAACAACCAGACGCAGATCCCGCAGCTCGGCTTCGGCGTGTTCCAGGTGCCGCCCGAGCAGACGGCCGACACCGTGACCAAGGCCTTCGAGGTGGGCTACCGGCACATCGACACCGCGCAGATGTACGGCAACGAGCAGGAGGTCGGCGTCGCGATCGCCAACGCCGACATCCCCCGCGACGAGCTGTACGTGACCAGCAAGCTCAACAACGGCTTCCACCGCCCCGACGACGCCCGCCGCGCCTTCGACGACACGATGAGCAAGCTCGGCCTCGACCAGATCGACCTCTTCCTCATCCACTGGCCGCTGCCGACCCTCTACGACGGCGACTTCGTCTCGACCTGGCAGACCCTGTCGGAGTTCGTGGCCGACGGGCGCGCCCGCTCCATCGGCGTCTCGAACTTCCAGCCCGCCCACCTCGAGCGGATCATCGCCGAGACCGGCGTCGTGCCCGCGGTCAACCAGATCGAGGTGCACCCCTACTTCACCAACGAGGAGGCGCGCGCCGCCTCGATCCGCCACGGCATCGAGGTCGAGGCCTGGTCGCCGATCGCCCAGGGCGCGGTGCTCTCCGACGAGACCATCGGCGAGATCGCGGCCGCCCACGGCAAGACCGTCTCGCAGGTCACCCTGCGCTGGCACGTCGAGCGCGGCGACATCGTCTTCCCCAAGTCGATGAAGGAGGAGCGGATGCGCGAGAACTTCGACATCTTCGACTTCTCCCTCACCGCCGACGAGGTCGCGACGATCGCCGCCCTCGACCGCGGCGCCGACGGCCGTCGTGGCCCGAACCCCGACGAGTTCGACTACGTCCCGGGCTGAGCCCGCCCCCGCACGACCCGTACGCCGCCCGGCCCGCCTCAGGTGAGCCGGGCGGCGACGTCGTCGGCCTCGGCGCGGGTCCAGCCGTCGCCGACCTGCAGGGTCGCGCCGACCCCGTCGGCGACGCGCGGCAGCGCGACCAGGGTGCCGTCGACGACGACGGCGAAGCGGCCCTCGGAGCCGACCAGCCCGCTCACCAGCTCGTCCAGCGCACCGGCTGCGGCCTCGTCGAGCGCGACCTGCACGGCGTACCCGCCGTCGACCTCGACCACCTCGACGCCCTCGACCCCGCCGTCGACCCCCGTGGGGCCGAGCAGGAAGCCGGCGCCGCGGGCGTCGCAGGCGAGCATCGCCTCGCCGCCGGGCCCGTTGGCGCTCGGCGGCCTGCGCAGGCAGTCGAGGGCCTCGAGGCGCCGCGCGAGGGCGGGGTCGAGCCCGTCGGGGCTGCGCCCCTGCGCCGCGAGCACCGGCCGGGCCTGGAAGGGCGCCGGCTCCCCCGCCGCGTCCTCCGACGGGCCGGCCGGGCTCGTCGGGGTGGGGGCCACGCCCTCACCGGGGCTGGGCTGGGAGGGCGAGGAGCCCTCGTCGGCGCAGCCGCCGACCACGACAGCCGTCAGCAGCAGGCCCACCAGACCCGTCAGCCCGGTCAGCCCCGTCGTACGCATGCTCCGAGACTACGCGCGAGCAGGGAGCCGCAGGCTCAGCCGACGGTCACCTTGACCTCGTTGGAGGCGGTCTCGGAGTCGTTGTCGACGACCCGGAAGCGGTTCACGCCCTGCGCGCTGGTCTGCACGTAGGTCGCGAAGGTCTCGTTGCTGACCACGGCGGTGACCGGGAAGTCCTGCCAGCCGCCGCTGACGAACTTCTGCACCTGCAGCACCCGGCCCTCGCCGCCCGGGTAGACGCCGGTGAGGTCGATCTGGCCCATCGGGGCCACCTGGGTCTGCCCCGCCGACAGCGAGATCTGGCCCTCGGCGTCGTCGCTCTTCGACGGCTCCTGGGTCGGCTCCTGGCTCGCACTGGACCCCTCGCCCGGCTCGGCGGCCAGCGTCAGCAGCGGCCCCGAGGGGCCCTCGGTCCGCGAGGGGCGCGGCAGGTAGAGGGAGGCGGCGTCGGTCGCGGTGCTGGCGCCGGAGGAACCGTCGATGCCCAGCACCCGGGTCACGGCCAGGGCGCCACCGCCGAGCACCAGCCCGACGGCCAGGCCGACGCCGACCAGCGCGAGCAGCCCCGTCAGGACGGGGCGGTCGTCGTGCAGGGCCACGGGGGTCTCCGTCGTCGTCTCGGCGAGCAGTCGCTGCTCATTGTCGCGGACAACGCGGCGCGGACCAAGCCGCGTCCCCGCGGGCAGCGGCTACAGGCCGCGCCTCCACACGATCTCCTCGTGCAGGTGCCGGCTGCGCCAGCCCTCGGCGGTGCGCACCAGCCGGTGGTGGTAGATCCCGCCGAGCTCCACGACCTTCTCGCCGCCGGCGCCGTCGCTCATCACCATCGGGTTGTGGAAGTACGCCGTCGTGGTCGCCGTGTCGCCCTCCAGGCGGGTCTCGACCTGGCCGAGCATGTGCATCCGGCGCAGGAAGAACGCCGGCAGCACCTCGGCCAGCCACGGCTTCACCTCGGCGTACCCGGCCGCGATGCCGCCGGAGGCGGTGTAGTCGATCTGGGCGTCGGGGGTGAAGACCGTGTCGAGCAGGTCCCACTCGCCGGTGTCGATGGCCCGGGTGTAGCGGGTCAGCACGTCTGCCGCCTCGAGCCGGTCGCTGATCTCTGGGAGGTCCACGGTCGGAACTCTGGCACAGAACTGAAACACGTTCTAGTGTGCCGGTATGCGTTTCACCTATGCCGAGGCGATGACCAGCATCGAGCACTACGCGCCGCTGGCCCAGGCCGCCGAGGCCGCCGGCTACACCTCGATGACGGTCGCGGACAGCCTCATCTACCCCGAGGTGTCGGACTCGACCTACCCCTACACCGACACCGGCGACCGGGAGTTCCTGCAGGGCAAGGACTTCGTCGAGACGATGGTGATGTGCGCGCACCTCTTCGCGCTGACCACCACGCTGCGCCTGACGCCGTTCGTGCTCAAGCTGCCGGTGCGCCCGCCGGTGCTGGTGGCCAAGCAGGCCTCAAGCCTGGCCGCGCTGTCGGGCGACCGGCTCGGTCTCGGGGTGGGCCTCTCGCCGTGGCCGGAGGACTTCACCGCCATGGGCGTGCCGTGGGAGCGGCGCGGCAGGCGGATGGACGAGTGCCTCGACATCGTGCGCGGGCTGACCTCGGGCGAGTTCTTCTCCTACGACGGCGAGTTCTTCTCGATCGAGTCGATGCAGCAGCGGCCCGCCCCCGGGCGCCCGGTCCCGCTGCTGGTCGGCGGGCACGCCGACGCGGCGCTGCGCCGCGCGGTGCGCAAGGGCGACGGCTGGATGCACGCCGGCGGCGACGGCGAGGAGCTCGACCGGCTGCTGGCCCGGCTCGCCGAGATCCGCCGCGAGGAGGGCGACAGCCGCGACGACTTCGAGGTGCACGTGATCTCCTACGACGCCTACGACCCCGACGGCGTCAAGCGCCTCGAGGACAAGGGCGTCACCGACTGCATCGTCGGCTTCCGGGTGCCCTACATCAAGGGCCCCGACACCGAGCCGCTCGCGACCAAGGTCGAGCACCTCGAGCGGTACGCCGAGTCCGTCATCAGCCGGGTCGGCGCGTGAGCGGCCCGTCGCAGGAGCCGACCGAGGACCCCGGCTGGGACCTCACCGCACCGCTGCGCGAGGCGATCGCCGAGGGCGAGCACCTCGTCGCGACCGCCCCGTTCATCCGCACCGAGCAGGACCGCCTCGAGGGCTACGACTACCTCGCGGGCCGCATCCGGATGGCGATGCAGATGGCCTTCGACCACGACCTCGACCGACCGCTGTTCATCAACGCCACCCACCAGTTCTCCCGCCAGGGCCTCGACAACCCCGACGCGGTCTACTTCAGCGCCTACCTGCGCGAGGGCGTCGAGTACGTCGTGCGCGGGCGGCGCGGCAGCTCGGCCGACCTGTCCTTCCAGGTGATGGGCGGGGCCTACACCGCCGACTCCGCCGCCACCTCGCTGATGGCCTTCGACGACCGCGAGCTCGACGTGGCCCCCGACGGCTCCTTCGACTTCACCTACACCGCCGAGCCGGGCGCCAAGACCCTCATCGTGCGCGAGGTCTTCAACGACTGGGACACCGAGGAGCGCGGCACCCTCACGATCGAGCGCACCGACACCCTGGGCCGCCCCGCCCGCGACCTGACCCGCGACCTGCTGGCCAAGCGGTACGACGTCGCCGCCCGCACCCTCACCGGCTCGATCCGCACCTGGTTCGCCTTCCCGCACTGGTTCCAGTACGCCGAGCCGGTCAACACCCTCACCGCGCCCCAGCAGACCCCCGGCGGGCTGGCCTCGCAGCGCTCCTCGATCGGGCACTACGAGCTCGCCGAGGACGAGGCGATGATCGTGACGGTGCCGCGCTGCGACGACTGCAGCTACCAGGCGATCCAGGTCGGCTCCGACTGGTACGCCTCCACCGACTACGAGACCCACCAGACCTCGCTGACCAAGGCCCAGGCGGTCACCGACCCCGACGGGCTGATGCGCTTCGTCATCAGCGAGCACCCGCCCAGCGGCGACGCCGAGGCGCCGTACCTGGCGAACTGGCTGGAGACCACCGGGCACCGCACCGGCTCGATGATGCTGCGCTGGCAGCGCCTCGAGCGCGACCTCGGCCCCGACGACGGCCCGCGCGTGCAGGTCGTCGCGCTGGCCGAGGTGCCCGCGCACCTGCCCCACCTCGCCCCGCTCACCCCGCAGCAGCACGCCGAGCGGATCACCGCCCGGCAGCGCCACGTCGCCCGGAGGATGATCTCGTGACCCCCACCACCGCCACCACCCACGACACCTCGGTCGAGGAGCGCTACGAACCGCAGCCGCTGCTGCGCGGCAGGGTCGTGGTGCTCTCCGGCGTCGGCCCCGGGCTGGGCCGCGCTCTGGGCGAGGAGGCGGCCCGGATGGGCGCCGACCTCGTGCTGGTCAGCCGCACCGAGTCGCGGCTGAGGAAGATGGCCGCGGTCGTGCGCGAGCTCGGGTCGCGCGCGCTGGTGGTGCCGACCGACGTCACCGACGAGGCCTCCCGCGCCGCGCTCGTGGAGCGGACCCTGGCGGAGTACGGCCGGGTCGACTGCCTGATCAACAACGCCTTCGCGATCCCCCCGATGGACCCGATCTCGACCATCCCGGTCGAGGAGCTGCGCCGCGCCAACGAGACCAACGTCTTCGCGCCGCTCTCGCTGACCGCCGCCTTCGCCGACGCGCTCGCCGCGGCGCCGGGCAAGCCGGGCGGGTCGGTCATCATGCTCAACTCCTGCGTGCGCTACTCCTCCCAGCCCGAGTACGCCGGCTACAAGCTCTCCAAGGGTGCGCTGGCGCACCTGGCCGAGTCGCTGGCCACCGAGCTCGGCCCGCGCGGCATCCGCGTCAACAGCGTCGCGCCGTCCTACATCTACGAGGACGTCAACAAGGCCTACTTCGACTGGATCGCCGCGGAGTCGGGGCGCACCCACGACGAGGTGTACGCCGAGAAGGCCGCCCCGACCGACCTGCAGCGGCTGGCCTCGCCGCAGGAGGTGGCCCGCGCGGCGCTCTTCCTGGCCACCGACCTGGCCTCCGCGGTGAGCGGGCAGACGCTCAACGTCGACTGCGGGGAGTTCCACTCGTGAGCGGTGCCAACGTGATGACCCGCGAGCGCGCCGACGTCGGGTCCTACGACGACATCGCCGCCGCCGCGGTGCGCACCACCGGCCTCGACGACTTCGGGGGCGACGCCCACGAGGAGGGCCTGCGGGTGCTCGTCGAGGACCTGAACAGCCCCGAGGCGGGGCTGACCGGGCGCGGCAACTACTTCCAGCGCTCCGAGGTCAAGAGCGCGCTCGTGGGCCGGCTGCTCACCCAGGCCCAGTTCACCGCGCTGCCCCAGCACGCCGACGTACCTCTCGAGCGGCCGGTCTTCGTGATGGGCCTGCCGCGCACCGGCACCACCGCGCTGCACCGGCTGCTGGTCTCCGACCCCGCCCACCAGGGCCTGGAGATGTGGCTGACCCAGTTCCCCCAGCCGCGCCCGCCGCGGGCGACGTGGGAGGCCGACCCGGTCTTCGCCGCGATGCAGGAGGCCTTCAGCGCCCACCACGTCGAGGACCCGGAGTACATGGGCATCCACTACATGGACGCCACGTCGGTGGAGGAGTGCTGGCGGCTGCTGCGCCAGACCGGCAAGTCGAACTCGTACGAGTCGCTGGCCAACCTGCCGCGCTACACCGACTGGCTGCGCGGCCAGGACTGGACGGACGCCTACGCGCGGCACCGCCAGAACCTGCAGCTGATCGGGATGAACGACCCCGAGAAGCGCTGGGTGCTGAAGAACCCCTCGCACATGACCGCCCTCGACGCGCTGATGAGCGTCTACCCCGACGCGCTGGTGGTCTACACGCACCGCGACCCGGTCACCTGCATCGCGTCGTCGTGCTCGCTGTCGGCGGCCACCACCGCCGGGCACTCCGACACCTTCGTCGGCGGCGTCGTCGGCCACACCCAGCTCGACCTGTGGTCGCGCGCCTTCCACGCCTTCCACGACGCCCGGCCCCGCTACGACCAGTCCCAGTTCGTCGACGTCGACTTCGCGGACCTCCAGGGCGACCCGCTCGGCACCGTGCGCGGCGTCTACGAGGCCTTCGGCATGACGCTCACGACCGAGGCCGAGGCGCGGGTGCGCGAGATCGACGCCGAGGCCCGCTCCGGCCACGCCCGCCCCACCCACCAGTACTCGCTCAAGGACTACGGCCTCACCGAGACGAGGGTGCGCGACGCGTTCGCGCGCTGAGCCGTCACCGACGGCGCCTCAGCCGAGCGGCTCGCCCTCGCAGCAGTTCGCCTTGAACTTGCAGTGCGGGCAGAACCACCGGGTGGCGATCGGGTCGAACTCGTGCCCGCAGGCCATGCAGGAGTAGTAGCCGCTCATGGTGGCCCAGCCTGCCACGCGATCACGCCTCGTCGCGGGCGGCGCGCACCGCGCGCTCGGCGACGGCGTGCTCGTCGGTGCGGGCGTCGTAGGACCAGAAGTCGCGCAGCCACAGCGCGGTCGCGCCCACGCCCGCGACGCAGGCGATGCCGCCGCTGGTGATCGAGCCGCGCACCGACCACAGGTCGGCGGTGACGCCCGCGCGCACCTGCCCGCCCAGCGGGCCCAGCGAGTAGGACAGCATCTCGATCCCGGCCAGGCGCCCGCGCATCCCCTCGGGGATGGTCTGGCTCCACACGATGCCGCGGAAGACCCCGGAGACCATGTCGGCGGCGCCGGCCAGCGCGAAGAACGCCGCCACCAGCCAGAAGCTCGGCATCAGGCCGGCCAGCGCGATGCACACGCCGTACGCCGCCGCGGCCAGCACGATCGCGCGGCCGTGGTGGTGGACCCGCCCGGTCCACCCCGACAACGCCGTCGCCACCAGCGCCCCGACGGTCTCCGCGGAGTAGAGCAGCCCCAGCAGCTCGGGGGCCTCGAAGACGGTCTCGGCCAGCGCCGGGAAGAGCACCACCGGCATCGCCAGCAGCATCGCGGCGATGTCGACGAGGTAGGTGCCGAGCAGGTCGCGGCGGGCCAGGGCGTAGCGCGCGCCCTGCACGACGCCGGCCAGGCTCGGCGGGGTGGTCTCCTCGCGGTGCGGGTAGGAGCGCATCGCCAGGTACATCAGGGTGGCCACCCCCAGCCCGACGACGTCGACCACGAAGCACCAGCCCAGCCCGACGTACGCGATCAGCAGGCCGCCGAGGGCCGGGCCGACGAGGACCCCGATCTCCATGCCGAGGCTGGTCAGGGCCTGCGCCGCCGGGATCTCGTCGTGACGCACGGTGCGCGGCATCAGCGCCTCGCGGGAGGGCCGCTGCATCGAGGAGGTCGAGGCGAGCACGGCCGCGAGCACGAAGACCAGCCACAGGTGCGGGTCGGGGCCGAAGGCACCGAACGCGTTGGCGGCCAGCACCGCGGTGGCCACGGCCTGGGCCACGCCCGTGGCCACGAGCAGCCGCTTGCGGTCCACGTGGTCGGCCAGCGCGCCGCCGTACAGCGCGAAGACCACCAGGGGCACCAGCTCGACGAGGCCGATCGCGCCGACGGCGAGGTTGGAGCCGGTGACCCGGTAGACCTGGAACGGGATGGCGACGTAGGTGACCATCGCGCCGAGGTAGAAGACGGTGCCGGCCACGAAGAGCAGCCGGAAGTCGCGCGAGGTGCGCAGCGGCGTCAGGTCGATGCGCAGCGCGCGCAGCCGCTCACCCCAGGACATCGCCCACCACGACGGGCCACGCTGCCAGGAGCGTGGCCCCGCCGCGAGTGGTTTTGCGCCGGGTCGGCGCGAGATCTGGGACGGGTCAGCGGGAGATATGAGCCGGGTCGCGCCGGGAGACGCGGACCCGGGCGCCGTCGCGGGGCACCGAGGTGATGTTGCGGACCTTCGGGGCGTCGTCGACCGGGGTGGCGACGTCGTGGACGCGCAGCACCTCGCGGAGCACCGCGACGCCCTCCATCTGCGCGAAGCCGGCGCCGATGCAGCGGCGTACGCCGCCGCCGAAGGGGATCCAGGTGTTGGTCGGCGGGTTCTGGCCCAGGAAGCGCTCGGGGCGGAAGGCGTCGGGGTCGGGGTGGTGCTCGGACTTCTGGTGGGTCACGATGATCGAGGGGCCGACGGTGACCCCGCGCGGCAGGTCGACGCCGCCGACGGTGGCGGGCCGCATCAGGGTGCGCACCACCATCGGGATGACCGGGTGCAGGCGCATCGACTCCTTCATCACCGCCTCGAGCCAGGCGTCGTCCTCGGCGCTGTCGCCGTCGGCGGCGGCCTGGGAGCGCCGCAGCAGCTCGGGGTCGCGGCCCAGCTCGTAGAGCGCCCAGGCCAAGGAGGTGGCCGTCGTCTCGTGCCCGGCCAGCAGCAGGGTGATCAGCTGGTCGCGCAGCTCGGTGTCGCTGAGCTCGTCGCCCTCCTCCACACCGTGCCGGATCAGCCGCGACAGCACGTCGCTGCGCTCGGCGAGGTCGGGGGCGGTTCGGCGCTCGCGGATCTCGGCGTAGATCAGCCGGTCGAGCTCGGCCTGGTTCTGCACGGTGCGCCGCCACGGCCCGAAGCGCTGCAGCCGCGGGTAGCCCCAGCCCAGCAGCACCGCGGGGCTGATGTCGACGGTGGCGTTGACCCGCGGGCGCATCGCGGCCAGCCTGGACTCGTCGGTGACACCGAAGACCACCCGCAGGATCACCTCGAGGGTCAGCACGTTCATCCGGTCCAGGGAGCGCAGCACGACGCCGTCGGGCCAGTGCGCCGCCTCGTCGGCGGCCAGGTCGGTCACCAGGGAGCGGTACTCGCGCAGCGCGGCGCCGTTGAAGGCCGGCATCAGCAGCTTGCGCGCCCGCTTGTGGTCGGCGCCGTCCTGCAGCAGCAGCGAGTGCTCGCCCATGATCGGGCCGAGGATGGCGTTGCCCTTGCCGGCGTGGAAGAACTCCGGGTCGGCGGCGAAGATCTCCTTGGTGTGCTCGGGGCGGGTGAAGAAGACCAGCGGCTGCGCGCGCGGCACCAGCCGCACGGTGAAGACGTCGCCGTAGGTGCGGTGCAGGTAGGGGTGCATCCAGTGCCGGAAGCGCAGCAGCGCCGCTGTCTGCACCAGGGCCGGCCACCGCGGCCCCGGCGGCAGCCCCTGCGGGGCCACCCGGGGAGCGCCGGCCTCGCCGACCGAGGCGCCGCTCATCCGACGGAACCGCTCCTCGGTGAGCTCCCCGGTCTCGGGGAGCGCGTCGAGCAGGGCGTTCTGAGAGGTGGCCATGTCACATACTAGGAGTACGTCACCCCGTCGTGTCGAGGGCCGGCGCCAGGTGCCGGGTCAGGAAGTGCACCTGGTGGGCCAGGGCGGGGGCGAAGAAGTCCTTGCCGGGCCAGACGTCGAAGTGGTCGCCGGGGTAGTGCCGGACCTCCGCCCGCCCCTTGACCGCCGCCTTGGCCGCCGCCTGCGGCGGGGCGAGCCGGTCGAAGTCGGCGATCTGCACCAGCAGCGGGCAGGTGACCTCCTTGGCACTCTTGACCGGGCGGTGGCTGCCGAGCTCCAGCGCCACGGCGGCGTCGACCTCGTTGCGCCAGGACGGCCCGGCCAGCGCGAGGTAGTCCTCCTTGCAGCCGGGCAGGGTCAGGGCGCCCTGCTCACCGGGGTCGGCCACGACCGGCACCATCACCGGGCCGCGCCGCGAGGCCAGCGCGCGCGAGCGCACCCCGTCGACGGTCGAGCGGGCCAGCGTCAGCGGCGAGTGGTGGCGCAGCGCCAGCCGCCCGGCCGCGGCCCCGTCGACCAGCGGCGTCAGCGAGACCACCGCGGCGACGTCGTCGCGCCCGGCGGCGACGGCGAGCACGTGACCCCCGGCCAGCGAGACGCCCCAGAGCACCAGGCGGCCCGCGTCGACGCCCGGGAGCGCGGCGGCCGCGGTCGCGGCGGCGCGGAAGTCCTCGAGCTGGCCGGCCACCGAGACCCGCTGGCGCACCGCCCCGCCCGAGCGCCCGAAGCCGCGGTAGTCGAAGGCGAGCACGTCGAGCCCCGCGGCGGCCAGGCCGTCGGCGAAGGGCAGCAGCCCCGAGTCGACGGTGCCGGCCAGGCCGTGGGCCATCACCACGACCGGGCGCCCGGCCGGTCCGGCCAGCCGGTCGTGCGCGGCCGGCACGTGGGTGGCCACGCACTCGTCGGAGCCCGACGCGAAGCGCACCTCGTGGTGGGTCGGGGCCGGGGCGGCCAGGGTCGTGTCGGCCAGTGTCGTGTCAGCCAGGGTCGTGTCGGTCATGACGTCCTTCCGTAGATGGTGCGCAGCCACACGGCGACCACGCCCTCGACCAGCTCCTCGCGGCCCAGCGGGCCGCCGATGGCGCTGCGTTCCAGCATGCGGTCGTTGAGCTCGAGCAGCACCGTGGCCAGCGTCGTGGCGGCCACCCCGTCGGGCGCGCGGCCGGCCTCGCGCTCGGCGTCGATCATCGACGCCACCACGGGCACGAACGACTCGCGGTCGGAGTCCCACATCTCGCGCACCGCGGCGCTGGAGGCGCGGGCCTCCAGGGTGGCGCGGCACAGGTGCTCGTTGCGGTCCCAGCTGGCGAAGAGCCCGCGGATGGTGCCCTCGATGCGCTCCTGCGGGGTGCCCTCGCCCGTCAGCAGGGCGGCGGCCGCGGCGGTGTCGTCGTACATCTGCTCCATCAGCGCCGCGACCGCGGCCGCCTTGTTCTCGAAGTAGAAGTAGAAGGCCGAGCGGGTCACCCCCGCGCGGCGCGAGATCTCGGCGATGTTGACGGCCTCGAACGAGGAGTCCTGCAGCAGCGCGTCGAGGGCGTTGAGCAGCGCCGTGCGCCGCTGGTCGCCGCGCGGGGTGGCGGTGTCGAGGGCGTTCACCGGGCGCCTGCCAGCACGCCGCCGCCGAGCCGCTCGGCGCGCCGCCGGCCCGCCGGGATCTCCTTGGTGCGCATCTCGTGCTCGTAGATGAAGTAGTCGAGCTGCTGGGTGTGGCGGGGCCGGTCGAGCACGTGGCCGGTGTACTTCTGCTGGTCGGCGTCGATGACCTGCTCCATCGTGGCGACGTCGGGCAGCCGGTAGCGGCCCACCGCGTAGGCCCCGAGCAGGCGGGCCTGGCACTCCACGAAGGGGAACAGCGTCGGGGTCGACTGGGCCAACCCCATGAAGACCAGGTCGTCGCGCCCGGGCAGGAACATCCGCTTGAAGAGCCGGATCTGGTTGCCGGGCGCGCTGATCACCTCGGGGTCGAAGAACGGGAAGGTGATGTTGTAGCCGGTGGCGTAGACGATGACGTCGAACTCCCCCGACGTGCCGTCCTCGAAGTGCACCGTCGAGCCGTCGAGGCGCGAGACGTTGGGCTTGGGCGTGACGTCGCCCGAGCCGAGCCGCAGCGGCAGCTCGACCGACTGGGTCGGGTGCGCCTCGAAGAACTTGTGGTTGGGCTTGGGCAGCCCGTAGAGCTCGGGGTTCGAGCCGGCCATGAACTGCATCTTCTGCAGCACCTTGCGCTGCCACTTCAGCGGCAGGTACGGCGTGGTCACGTAGTACTTGTCGGCCGGGAGCCCGCCGGTGTACTTCGGCACGATCCAGGCGCTCGAGCGGGTCGAGAGGGTGACCTCGTTCTGCAGGCTGCGGCTGGAGAGCTCGACGGTGATGTCGGCGGCGCTGTTGCCCAGGCCCACCACCAGGATCCGCTTGCCGGTGAAGTCGAGCGGGTCGTGCGGGTCGATGTAGTGGTGCGAGTGGATCGAGGTGCCGGTGAACTCGCCGGGGAAGTCGGCCATCCGCGGGTCCCAGTGGTGGCCGTTGGCGACCACGAGCAGGTCGACGTGGCGCTCCTCGCCCGACTGCAGGCGCAGGTCCCAGCCGCCGCCGGGCGCGGGGTCGGCGTGCTCGACGCCGTTGCGGAACTCGATCGGGTCCAGCAGCCCGAAGGCCTCGGCGTAGGAGTCGAGGTAGGCCTTGACCTGGGTGTGGTGCGGGAAGTCGGGGTAGTGCTCGGGCATCGGGAAGTCCTTGAAGGACAACCGGTGCTTGGAGGTGTCGATGTGCAGCGAGCGGTAGGCGCTGCTGTGCCCGTTGGGGTTGCCGAAGGCCCAGTTGCCGCCGATCCGGTCAGAGCTCTCGTAGCAGGTGTAGGGCACCCCGTAGTCGGTGAGCATCTTGCCGGCGGTCAGCCCGCTGATGCCGGCGCCGATGACGGCGGTGGTCGGCAGGGTCGGAGCGGGCACGGGGCCTCCTGGGGCATGGGCGGACGTCGGTGTGACGTGGGACACGCTAGGGCGCGATTTGACACGCGTCAACTGATTCTCCCCGCCCGCCGCGGCCGTACGCTTCGTCGGTGCCCACCTCCCCGCGCCGTCGCGCGCGCCCGGCCCCCACCCTCGCTGCTCTCGCCCTCGCCGCGACCCTGCTGCCCGGTGCGCCGGCCTCGGCCCGTCCCGCGGGCGACACGCTCTTCCCGTCCCAGGGCAACAGCGGCTACCAGGTCCGCGTCTACGACGTCGCGATGGACTACCAGCCGCTGACCAACCGGGCCCGGACCCGGGTGCTGGTGCGCGCCAGCGCCAAGCGGACCCTCGACTCCTTCCACCTCGACTTCTCGGGCCCGCGCGTCACCGAGGTGCTCGTCGACGGGGTCGCGGCACAGCACCGGCGTACGGGCGCGCACGAGCTGGTCGTGACCCCCAGCGAGCCGGTGCGCCGCGGGCGGTTCACGGTGTCGGTGTCGTGGCAGGGCGAGCCGCCCGAGCACACCGACGCCGACGGCTCCACCGAGGGCTGGGTGCGCACCTCGGACGGTGCGGTGGCGCTGGGCGAGCCGGTCGGCGCGATGACCTGGTTGCCCTCCAACAACACCCCCGGCGACAAGGCCCGGTTCCGCTACGCGATCACGGTGCCGACCGGCTACGAGGTCGCCGCCAACGGTGACCTGGTGGGCCGCGACGAGACCGCGACCTCGACCACCTGGCGCTGGGACGCGCGCGACCCGATGGCCACCTACCTGGCGATGGTCGCGATCGGGCAGTTCGACGTGCACGAGTCGGCGACGACGTCGGTCGACGGCCGCACCATCCCGATCTGGTCGTTCACCGACCCCACCACCGGCGACGCGGCCGACGCCCGCGAGGCCCTGCCCGGGATCCTCGCGTTCAACGAGGAGCTCTTCGGGCCCTACCCCTTCACCTCCGCCGGCCTCGTGGTCGACGACGCGAGGGTCGGCTACGCCCTCGAGACCCAGACCCGTGCCTTCTACCCGCCGGGCGCCGCGACCACCTCCACCGTCGTGCACGAGGTCGCCCACCAGTGGGTCGGCAACGCGGTCACCCTCACCGACTGGCACGACATCTGGCTGGCCGAGGGCTTCGCAACGTACGCCGAGTGGCTCTACGCCGCCGAGCACGGCGGGCCGCGCCCGGGCCAGCGCTTCAAGGCGCTCTACGCCCGCCCGGCCTCCGACGACCTGTGGAGCCCCGCGCCCACCCGCTTCACCGACAGCTCCCAGCTCTTCGGCGCGCCGGTCTACACCCGGGGCGCGATGACCCTGCACGCGCTGCGCCAGCGGGTCGGCGACGCCGACTTCTTCGCGATCCTGCGCGCCTGGGTGCGCCGCCACCACGACGCCAACGTGACCACCCGCGACCTGCTGCGCCTCTCCGAACGGGTCTCGGGCGAGGAGCTGGACGGGTTGTTCCGTGAGTGGCTGGTGCGCGACGGGAAGCCGCGGGGCTACTGACCGGGATGCCGTGGGCTGGTCGGCCCCACGGGTGCAGGGCTTGAGAGGGTCGGGGCGTGACCGATGACCAGCAGGTGCCGGACGACCCCGCCACCAGGCTCCTGAAGCGCATCGTCCTGGTGTTCGTGATCGGTGGGTTCGTCGTGTTCCAGGTCCCCCGGTCGTTCGGCGGGCTCGTCAGTGGGGACCCGAGCCGTCAGCTCGCGGCGGCCGTCGGCCTGGCCTTCTGGGCGTGGCTCTCGTGGCGCCTCGTGGTCCTCGTCCGCACCCGTGACGCAGAGCGGGACCCGCGCTACGCCTACATCTCGGGCATCGGGTACGCCGGGTTCTTCGTGATCTACTCCGCGCTCCTGGCGTGGCGCTGGTCCCGTGGCGAGCTCGACGCACGTGCTCTGCCCTTCACTGCGCTCGTCCTCGGCCTCGCCGTCGTCTCGCTCGCAGCGGGTCGACGGCTGTCGCGCGACGTCGTGGCTGCCGAGTCGTCGGAGGAGTGATCGACGCGGGCAGCTGACGCGCACCGCGCGCCAGTCCTGGATGGCCGCGGCCGGTCACGGACGAGGAGTGCAGCACGCGATGACCACCCCGCCGGCGTACGGGCGCTACGAGCTAGGACGCCTGACGCCCCGTCTCGTAGGCGAGGCGGTCCTGCTCCTCGTCAGTGGCCAGGCGGTCCGCTACGGCTTGCGCCTGCACCTCCTCGCAGGACAGCCCGACAAGCGATTCGCTCCAGCCCTCGACGAGGCATCCCAACGACCCGTAGGTACGCACCACCTCCGGGACCGTCGAGCCGCCAGCGTGCAGCGCGACGCGGAAGGTGAAGCGGCGCCCGTCCTCCAGCACTCGCGTGGCCACCAGCGATCCCTCTGCGGACGGGACTGCCGACACCCGGTCGCCTAGTTCAGGTCATAGGCGAAGAGGGGCACTGCACGCACGAGGAACGAACCATCTGCCTGACTCTCGGCGGCCAAGGCTTCCCACTGCTGCTGGTCATCGTCAGACGGCAGCGCGAACCAGACCGGATCGGAAGTGTGGAGTCCTGGATGAACCAGGTTGATCCAGGACTCCACACTTTCTCGCTGCCGGGCGCGGCCGTCGACCGGGACACACCCGGCGAGACCTCACTGCAGCGGGACGCCGCCGCGGTAGACCGAGCGCACCAGCGGCACCCCGGGGCGGTAGGCCAGGTGCACGTGGCTGGGGGCGTCGAGCACGACCAGGTCGGCCCTCTTGCCCGGTGCCAGCACGCCCACGTCGTCGCGGTCGAGGGCGCGGGCCCCGCCGAGGGTGACCGCGCGGACGGCCTCGGCCGGGGTCATCCCCATCTCGCGGACCGCGAGCGCGACGCAGAACGGGATGGAGCTGGTGAAGCAGGAGCCGGGGTTGCAGTCGGAGGCCAGCGCGACGTCGACGCCGGCGTCCAGCAGCCGACGCGCGTCGGGGTAGGGCTGGCGGGTCGAGAACTCGACGCCCGGCAGCAGAGTGGCGATGGTGCCGCTCCCGCTCAGCGCGTCGACGTCGGCGTCGTCGAGGTGGGTGCAGTGGTCGACCGCGACGAGGCCGAGCTCGCAGGCCAGCTGGACGCCCGGGCCCGGGCCGAGCTGGTTGGCGTGCAGCCGCCCCCGCAGCCCGGCGGCAGCGCCCGCCTCGAGGACCGCCCTCGCCTGGTCGGCGTCGAAGGCGCCGCGCTCACAGAAGGCATCGATCCAGCGCGCGTGCGGCGCGGCCGCCTCGAGCATCGGGCCGGTGACCAGGTCGACGTACGCCGCCGGGTCGCCCGCGTGCTCGGGCGGCACGACATGGGCGCCGAGGAAGGTCGTCTCGTCGGTGAGCTCGCGCGCCACCGCGAGCGAGCGGGCCTCGTCGTGGACGCTGAGGCCGTAGCCGCTCTTGATCTCGACGGTGGTGGTGCCCTGGCGGCGCATCTCGGCCACCAGCCCGGCGGCGTGGGCCAGCAGCTGCTCGTCGGTGGCGGCGCGGGTGGCGGCGACGGTGGTGCGGATGCCCCCGGCGGAGTAGCTCTCACCGGCCATCCGGGCCGCGAACTCCGCCGACCGGTCGCCGGCGAAGACGAGGTGGCTGTGGCTGTCGACGAAGCCGGGCAGCACCGCGCGGCCGCCGACGTCGACCGCGGCGTCGGCCGTGGGCGCCTCGACGGCGGGTCCGACCCACGCGACCCGTCCCCCCTCGACGACGACGGCCGCGTCGGGCACCAGCCCGAGGACGTCGCCGGGCCCGACCCGGGCGGGGTCGTTGGTGGCGAGCTCGGCGATGCCGGTGATCAGCAGGGAGGTCATCGGTCGTCCTTCCAGACGCGGTCGATCGCGGCGGCGAGGTCGCGGCCGACCTCGGGGGCCTGCTCGCGGGTGTGCACCAGGCGTCCGTCGACGACGACCCGGGTGACGTCGGCGCCGGTGGCGGCGAAGACGGCGGTGTGCGCGTCGGCGCCGGTGCCGGCGGTGCGGGGGCTGGTGGTGTCGAGGGTGACCAGGTCGGCGCGCGCCCCGACCGCGATCACGCCGGCGTCGTCGAGGCCGAGCGCGTCGTGTCGCAGCCCGGCCCCGAGGAGCTCGGCGGCGGCCCAGTGCCCGCGGCGCTCGGCCACGAGCCGCTCGTCGAGCTCGACGGCGCGCATCTCCTCGAAGAGGTCGACCACGGCGTGGCTGTCGGAGCCCAGCGTCAGCGCGCTCCCGGCGTCGTGCAGCGCCCGGCTCGGCCCGACCCCGTCGCCGAGGTCGCGCTCGGTGGTGGGGCAGAAGCAGGCGTGTGTGCGACTCGCGCCGAGGGCCAGCACGTCGGCGTCGTCGAGGTGGGTCGCGTGCACGGCGCTGGTCAGCGGGCCCAGCACCCCGGCCTCGGCGAGCACCTGCGTCGGCGAGGCGTCGTACGCCGCGCGGCAGGCGTCGTTCTCGGCGCGCTGCTCGCTCAGGTGCACGTGCAGCGGCCGGCCCCGGGCGCCCTCGACCACGGTCGCCAATTGCTCGCGCGGCACCGCGCGCACCGAGTGCACCGCCGCGCCGACGACCACGTGGGGCTGGTCGGCGACCGCGGCGGCCAGCGCCTCGACCCGCTGCGCCCACCGCTCGGCGTCGCCGTCGCTGTAGCGCACCTGCGCACCCTCGACCGGCGCCCCGAACCCCGAGGAGAGGTAGCAGGTGTCGAGCAGCGTGAGCCGGATCCCGGCGCGCCGGGCGGCCTCGACGAGGACCAGGCCGGTCTCGTTGGGCTCGGCGTAGGGGCGTCCGTCGGGGGCGTGGTGCAGGTAGTGGAACTCCCCCACCGTCGCGATCCCGACGGAGGCCATCTCGCGGTAGAGCGCGGTGGCCAGCGCCAGGAGGTCGTCGGGGTCGAGCCGCCCGGCGAGGTCGTACATCTGCTCGCGCCAGGTCCAGAACGTCCCGCCCCCGCGCTGGGTGCGCCCGCGCAGCGCCCTGTGGAAGGCGTGGCTGTGGCTGTTGGCCAGGCCGGGGAGGGTGAGGCCAGGGACCCGCTCGACCCCGGACGGCACCCGGGCCGACGCCTCGACCCGGGTGAACCGGCCGCCCTCGACCTCGACCAGCACGTCGTCCTCGACCCGCCCACCGACCCAGGCCCGCTCGAGCAGGTACGCCGTCGGCCCCGTCACGTGCACAGCCGCTCGAGGGTGTCGGCCAGCGCGTCGACGCCGGCCAGGCAGTCGGGCAGCTCGGCGTGCTCGGCCGGGGAGTGCGAGACGCCGGTGGGGTTGCGCACGAAGAGCATCACGGTCGGGATGCCAGCGCCGGAGAGGATGCCGGCGTCGTGGCCGGCCTGGGTGGGCAGCACCGGCCAGTCGCCGCCGGTGTGGTCGGCGGCGACGCGGCGGGCCAGGTCGGGGTCGAAGGAGACCAGGCCCGAGACCGACTCGGCGACCACCCGCACCTCGGTGCCGTCGAGCTCGGCGCGCTGCCGGGCGCGCCGCTCCAGCCCGGCCACCAGCTCGGCCAGGGCGCCCTCGGACTCGCAGCGCGCGTCGAGCCAGGCGGTGACCCGCGACGGCACGGCGTTGGTGCCGTTGGGCACCACCTCGACGCGCCCGAAGGTGGCGCGGGCACCGGCCAGACGGGCCTCCTCGTCGGCGGCCAGCGCGGTCGTCGCGTAGGTCAGCATCGGGTCGGCCCGGTCCTCCATCCGCGTGGTGCCGGCGTGGTCGGCGGTGCCGCTCAGCTCGAAGCGGTAGCGCCCGTGGGGCCAGATCCCGCTGGCCACCCCGATCGCGCGGCCCAGGTCGACCAGGGCCCGGCCCTGCTCTACGTGCAGCTCCACGAAGGTCGTCACGCCCGCCAGCAGGTCGGGGTCGCCGGCCTGTGGGCCCGGCAGCCCGGCCGCCTCGAGCGCATCGGGCAGCGCCACGCCGTCGCGGTCGAGCAGCTCGCGCGCCCGCTCCCACGACGTCGCGCCGGTCAGCAGCCGCGAGCCCAGGCACGCCAGGCCGAAGCGCGAGCCCTCCTCCTCGACGAAGACCGAGACGCCCACCGGCCGGGCCGGCACCACGCCGCGCTCCCGCATCCGGTCGATCGCCGCGAGCGCCGAGACGACGCCCAGCGGGCCGTCGTACGCCCCGCCGTCGAGCACCGAGTCGAGGTGCGAGCCGGTCAGCAGCCGCTCGTCGGGGCGGGTCGCGTGCTCCTCGCCCCACCAGCCGACGAGGTTGCCCAGGCCGTCGCCCTGCACGCGCAGGCCGCGCTGCTCGCACGCCTCCACGAACCAGGCCCGCAGCTCGCGCTCGGCGCCGGCCCACGGCTGGCGGAAGTAGCCGCCGCTGGCGGCCGAGCGGCCCACCGGCGCCAGCGCGCCCCACATCGCCTCGAAGTCATCGGCCACCGGGCCACCTGCCTCTCGCCCCACGCTGGTCGTGTCCGAGCTCGTGGCCATACTCGTCGCCATGGAGTTCCAGGACGTCGTACGCCGCCGCCGGATGGTCCGCGACTACGCCGACCGGCCGGTGGCACGCGAGCAGGTCGACCGGATGCTCGAGAACGCCACCCGGGCGCCCAGCGCCGGGTTCAGCCAGGGCTGGTCGTTCCTGGTGCTCGACACCCCCGACGACGTGCGCCGCTTCTGGCGCACGACCTCCGACGACGTCGACGACCCGGACCGCTGGCTGGCCGGAATGATGCGCGCCCCCGTGGTGGTCGTGCCGTGCAGCAGCCGCGCGGCGTACCTCGACCGCTACGCCCAGCCCGACAAGGACGGCACCCGCCGGCGCAACGGCGCACCGGCCGGCGACCCGTGGACGGTGCCCTACTGGCACATGGACGCGGCGATGGCGAGCCTGTTGATCCTGCAGACCGCGGTCGACGAGGGGCTCGGCGCCTGCTTCTTCGGGCTGCCGCCGCACCGCGAGCCCGAGGTGCGCGAGGAGTTCGGGGTGCCCGACGACGTCGACCCGATCGGCGTGATCACGATCGGCCACCGCGCCGAGGGCACCGGCGCGAAGGGCTCGCCGGCCACCCGTCGCCGACGTCCGGTGGGCGACGTGGTGCACCGTGGCGGCTGGGGCTGAGCAGGGGCGGAGGGGCACGGCACCAGTCCAGCCACCGCCGCGTGGCGGGTCAACGACCCCCGGCCCGCCTGTGTCTCGGATGCGAGACCAGGTGGGACCGGGCGTTCGGCCCCGGGCCGGCCCCCGCACCGCGTAGCCTGCCGCCCGTGACCTTGAGGGAGGGCGCGGAGCAGTCGCGCGCGGTGGGCAAGCTGCAGGCACTCGTACGGATCCCGACGGTGAGCCACCGCGACCCCGACCTGGTCGACACCGCCGCCTTCGACGCCTTCCTCGTCGAGCTCGAGACGCAGTTCCCGCTGCTGCACCGGCACCTGGACCTGACCCGGGTGCACACCCACGGACTCCTCTTCCACTGGCGCGGCGCGAGCGACGCGCGGCCCGTGGTGCTGATGGCCCACCTCGACGTGGTGCCCGTCGAGGGCGAGTGGCAGCACCCGCCCTTCAGCGGCGCGATCGCCGACGGCAGCATCTGGGGCCGCGGCACCCTCGACGACAAGGGCTGCCTGGTCGGCATCTGCGAGGCCGTCGAGACGCTCCTCGAGGCCGGGCACACCCCGACCCAGGACGTGTGGCTCTCCTTCGGCTGCGACGAGGAGGTCTTCGGCCACGCGGCGCCGCTGGCCGTCGACGAGCTGCGCCGGCGCGGCGTACGCCCGTGGTTCGTGCTCGACGAGGGCGGCGCCATCGCCTCGGAGGCCTTCCCCGGCGTCGGTGCGCCGATCGGGGTCATCGGGGTGACCGAGAAGGGCATCACCTCGGTCGAGCTGCGCGCCGAGGGCCGCGGCGGCCACGCCTCGACGCCCGCGCGCAACGGCCCGGTCGCCCGCGTCGCGCGCGCGGTCACCCGGCTGGAGAAGGCACCGCTGCCCGCGAGCCTGCCGGCCCCCACCATCGAGCTCTTCCGCCGCCTGGCGCCGCACGCGCCGCTGCCGCTGCGGCCGCTGATGGCCAACGCCGAGCGGCTGCGCCCGGCGCTGACCCGGGTCCTGCTCGCGGCCGGCCCCGAGACCGCCGCGATGACCCGCACCACCGTCGCGGTCACCACGCTGTCGGGCTCCCCCGCCCTCAACGTCATCGCCGCCACCGCCAAGGCCGGGGTGAACATGCGGCTGATGGTCGGCGACACCGTCGAGGAGGTGCTGGCCCACGTGCGCCGCACCGTCGGCAGGGGTGTCGAGGTCGACGTGGTCGAGAGCAGCGAGGCCAGCCCCGTCTCGCCGTACTCGACCACCGACGGCCGGGGCGGGCACGGCAGCGTCGACGAGGCGTTCGCGCTGCTCGAGGACACCATCACCGAGGTCTTCCCCGACGCCGTGCCGGCGCCGTACGTGATGATGGCCGCCACCGACGCGCGGCACTTCACCGCGATCTGCGAGCGGGTCTACCGCTTCGCGCCGTTCCGGATGACCAAGCAGCAGCGCGAGTCGATCCACTCCTACGACGAGCACATCGGCGTCGAGGCCTTCCTCGACGGCGTCGACTGGTACCGCCGACTCCTCGAGAGGCTCCCGTGAACCGCTCCCTGCCCCCCGGCGCCCGTGGCCTGGCCACCGTCGTCGGCTTCCTCGTCGTCGTCGAGCTCGCCAGCGGCGTCCTCCAGGGCTACTACACCCCGATCTTCAGCGACATCGCCGACCACCTGGGCATCCAGGACGCCGACGTCAACTGGTTCGAGGCCGCCCAGCTGCTGGTCTCGGCGCTGTGCGTGCCGCCGCTGGCCCGCCTCGGCGACCTGGTCGGGCACAAGAAGGTGCTGCTGATCTCGACCGCGGTCACCGCGGTCGCCTCGTGGGGCGTCGCCTTCGCACCGTCCTTCGAGACCTTCCTGGTCGCCTGGGCGCTGCAGGGCTTCTACGTCGTGTGGCTGCCGCTCGAGGTCGCGATCATCTACCGGCGCACCGCCGGCTCCGGTCGCCAGGGGGTGCTGACCCGCCGCTCGGCCGCGGTCCTCGTCGGTGCTCTCGAGCTGGCCGTCATCATCGGCGCGCTGACCTCGGGGGCGCTGGTCGAGAGCACCTCGATGACCGTGCTGCTCGCGCTGCCGGCCGTCGTGGTCACCGCGTGCCTGGTCATCATCTGGGTCGGCATCGACGACGCCCCCGGCGAGGCCACCGGCGGGTTCGACTGGCCGGGCCTGGGCCTGGTCACCGCTGCGCTGCTGCTGGTGATGGGTGGGCTGATCGCGGTCCGGCTCCAGGGCCCGGGCAGCGTGCTGCCGTGGCTGCTGATCGCGGCCGGGCTGGCCGTGCTGGTGCCGTTCCACCGTGTCGAGGCCGCCCGCGCCGACCCGATGATCGACGTCCGGCTGCTGGCGACGCGCGGCCAGTGGCCGGTGCAGCTGACCGCGTTCCTCTTCGGCATCTCGGTGCTCGGCGCCCAGATCCCGCTCTCGACCTTCGCGCGCACCGACCCCGACGTCGCCGGCTACGGCCTCGGCGCCGACGCCGCGTTCGTCTCCACGCTCGTGGGCGTCTACGTCGTCTTCCTGGCCGTCGGCGCCCTCACCCTGCCGCTGACCGCCCGTCTGCTCGGCCCCCGCGGGGCGCTGGTGGCGGGCGCCCTGCTGGTGGCGCTGGGCTACGGGCTGTTCCTGCCCTTCCACGACTCCACGACCCAGACCCTGGTCAACATGGCGATCGCGGGCATCGGCTCCGGCGCCCTGGTGGCGGCGCTGCCGGCCACCGCGGCGGCCGCCGCCCCGCCCGACCGCACCGGCTTCGCGACCGGCATGACCAACGCGACCAAGACGGTCGGCGGCGCCTTCGCCAGCTCGGTCTTCGCGATCGCGCTGGCCTCCACCGGCTCCCTCGGCGAACCGGGCGCGGGCCAGGCGCCGCTGTCGGGCTACCTGACCGTGTGGGCGATCTGCTCGGTCTCGGCCGTCGCGGCCGCCCTGGTGCTGCTGATGATGCCGCGACCCGTCGAGACCGTGCCCGACACGCCGCTCGACGCCGTGCCCGTCGGCTGAGCACCGATCCGAGTACCCGGGCTCACGACTGAGCGGGGGCCGGCGGGGAAGGCTGTGCCCATGAGCTCCCCCACCACCCCCGCCCCGACGTCGTACGGCGCCCCGCCGGGCCGCTCGCCCCGCGCCCGCACGGCGTACCGGGTCGCCACCCGGGTCGTGCTGGGCCTCAGCGCCCTCGCCCTGGTCGGCGTGGTGGCCCTGTGCGTGGCCGGCGCCACCGACCCGAGCGAGTACGCCGACTTCTACTACCTCGTCGCCGTCCTCCTGGCCGCGCCGGTGCTCCTGGCGCTGGCGCTGATCTGGGCGGCGCGCCGGCTGCGCCCGCGCGCCCCGAGGGTCTCGCTGGCGCTGGCCTGCGTCGCCGCCGCCGGCATGACGTGGCTGGCGTTCGGCGCCCTCGCCGTGCTGTGGCCGATGTGACGGCGCCGCGCTCCCCGGGCGCGGCCTACGCCGTGCCGGCGCTGCTCGCGCTGGTGACCTGCGCCCTCGCCCTGGCGGCAGCGGTCGCGCTGGGGGCCCAGGCCTGGGTCGACCCCGACCCGTGGGCGGGGGTGGGCTTCGTCTACGTCGTCATCCTCGCCGCCCCGGCGCTGACGTCGCTGGCGCTGCTGGGCGCCGCCCACCGCGCCCGGCGGCACAGCCCCGGCCGCGCCCGGGCGCTGGCCTGGACCGCGCTCGGCGTGGTCGGCCTGGTCGGGCTCGCGGCCAGCCGCCACCTCGCCTACTGACCGTCTCCCACTGAAATCCCACAACGACCACGCCGGCCGCGGCCGGGGACCAGGATGTGCCCATGACCACCGACCCCGCGCTCGAGAGCCGCTCCGCCACCACTGGCGAGCCCCGCCCCGACCGCGCCGTACGACGCGTCCCGGCGCTGCGGCGGACCGCGCGCGCCACGCTCGTGCTCGACGCGCTGGCCGTCGCCGGGTGCGTCGCCCTGGCCGTCGTCTTCTCCGTCGACCCGCTCGCCGTCGCGGTGGCGGTCATGCTGCTGGTCCCCTTTCTCGTCTCCGCCGTGGTGGTGCTGGTCGGCGCACGGGTGCGTGACGCCGCCTTCGCCTGGCTGCTGGTCGGACCCGCCTGCGCCGGCACGCTGGGGCTGCTCGCGCTGGTGCTGGTGCAGTGGCGCTTCAACGCCTTCTGAGCCCTGGTCGGCTCGGGCCCACCGCCTAGGATCGGGACCAGGGAGGTGGCGACATGTCCGAGGAGCCGCACCGCCGCGCCGACGCCGCGCGGCCCACCGACGAGTCCCAGGCCGCCGACGAGGTCGAGCGGCGCAAGCGCAGCGGCGAGAGCATCGCCGCCGCCCGGATCGGCAACCAGACCGCCTGGGTCGACCAGCAGGTCCGGGTGGCGATGGCCAAGGGCGAGTTCGACGACCTGCCCGGCAGCGGGCGCCCCATCGAGGACCTCGGCTCCGAGCACGACCCCGACTGGTGGGTCAAGCGCCTGGTCGAGCGCGAGCAGATCACCGGCGTGCTGCCCCCGAGCCTGCAGCTGCGCAAGGACGACGCCGAGCTCGACGCCCGCCTCGACGCCCTCACCGTCGAGCGCGAGGCCCGGCGCGAGGTCGAGGACTTCAACGCCCGCGTCATCCGCGCCCGCTACACCCCCGCCGACGGCACGCCCCCGCTCATCACCATGCCCCGCGACGTCGAGGCCACCCTCGCCGCCTGGGCCGAGCGGCGTACGGCGCGCGCGGCCGCCGTCCGCGCCCAGGTGCAGGCCCAGGCGCTGGCCGCCGCCACCCGCCCGCCCCGCCGCCCCTGGTGGCGCCGCCCCCGCCCCGGCCCCGCCGAAGGTTCATCGGGTACCCGATGAAACTGGCGCCACCGGACTGAACCTTCGTGCAGGTAGCGCGAGGTCCATCGGGTACCCGATGAAACTCCCGCCGGGCCCCTCCACACCCCACCGCTGTCAGATCCGTCATACCCACGGGTAATGCTTCGCTGCTACTTTCGCGCGCATGCCCAGCTCGAGCCGCAGCGCCAAGGACTTCTTCCGCCCCCTCGCCGTGGGGGCGCCGACCCCGCCGACGGAGATCCCGGCCCGCCCGAGCCGGGCGATCCACTTCTTCGACCCCAGCAACGCCAAGATGGCGGCGAAGATCCCGCAGATGGTCGGCAGCGTCGACGTGCTGCTCGGCAACCTCGAGGACGCCGTCAAGGCCGACAACAAGGAGGCCGCCCGCGAGGGCCTGGTGAAGATCGCCCAGGAGACGGACTTCGGGCCGACCCAGCTCTGGACCCGGATCAACGCCCTCGACAGCCCCTGGGTGCTCGACGACCTGACCACGCTGGTGCCGGCGATCGGGCACAAGCTCGACGTGATCATGGTCCCGAAGGTGCAGGGCGCCGAGGACATCCACTACGTCGACCGCCTGCTGGCCCAGCTCGAGGCCAAGGCCGGCCTGGAGAAGCCGATCCTGGTGCACGCGATCCTCGAGACCGCGCGCGGCGTGGCCAACGTCGAGGAGATCTGCGGCGCCAGCCCCCGCATGCAGGGCCTCTCCCTGGGCCCCGCCGACCTGGCCGCCGACCGCCGGATGAAGACCACCCGGGTCGGCGGCGGCCACCCCGGCTACCTGGTCCGCCAGGACCCCGACGGCTCCGGCGAGGAGGCGATCAACGGCGCCCGCACGACGTACCAGCAGGACCTGTGGCACTACACGATCGCCCGGATGGTCGACGCCTGCGCGATGCACGGCATCTACCCCTACTACGGCCCCTTCGGCGACATCGCCGACGTGGTGGCCTGCGAGGACCAGTTCCGCAACGCCTTCCTGCTCGGCTGCGTCGGCACCTGGAGCCTGCACCCCAAGCAGATCGCGATCGCCAACCGCGTCTTCAGCCCCAGCGTCGAGGACGTCACCCACGCCCGGCGCGTGGTCGCCGCGATGGGCGACGGCACCGGCGCGGTGATGCTCGACGGCAAGATGGAGGACGACGCCTCCCTCAAGCAGTGCCTGGTGATGGTCGAGCTGGCCGAGGAGCTGGCCGCGATCGACCCCGAGCTGAAGAAGCAGTACGACGCGATCACCCTGCCCGGAGAGGACGCCTGAGATGACCGACGTGACCCCCCTGCGCAGCGTCCTCTACATGCCCAGCTCCAACGAGCGGGCGCTCGAGAAGGCCAAGTCGATCGCCTGCGACGGCCTGATCCTCGACCTCGAGGACGCCGTCGCCCCCGACGCCAAGCCCGCCGCCCGCGACCAGGCCGCCGCGGCCGCCTCCTCCGGCGAGTACGGCCGGCGCACCGTGACGATCCGCGTCAACGGCATCGGCACCGAGTGGCACGACGACGACATCGTCGCCGCCGCCCAGGCCGGCCCCGCCGGCGTCGTGGTGCCCAAGGTCAACAGCGCCGAGGAGGTCCGCACCCTGGTCGCCGCCCTCGAGAAGGCCGGCGCCCCCGACCACACCCGCCTGTGGGCGATGGTCGAGACCCCCGAGGCGATCTTCAACGTCCGCGAGATCGCGGCCGCCTCCGACCGGCTCGCGGTGCTCGTGATGGGCACCAACGACCTGGTCAAGGAGCTGTACGCCGAGCACGTGCCGGGCCGCGCCCCGCTGCTGACCTCGCTGTCGCTGAGCCTGCTGGCCGCTCGGGCCGCGGGCGTGCAGATCCTCGACGGCGTCTACAACGACGTCAAGGACGCCGAGGGCTTCCTCGCCGAGTGCGCCCAGGGCCGCCAGATGGGCTTCGACGGCAAGACGCTGATCCACCCCGGCCAGGTCGCGCCCGCCAACGAGCAGTTCGCGCCCTCGCCGGAGGCGGTCGAGGACGCCCGCGGCCTGATCCAGGCCTGGGAGGACGGACAGGGCTCCGGCGTGGTGACCTACAAGAACAAGATGGTCGAGAACCTGCACGTCGAGTCCGCCCGGCGCACCCTCTCGATCCACGAGGCCGTGCAGGCGCTCGAGTCCTGAGCCCGGGCTGAGCGGGGCTGGGTCCGCGCTCAGCGGCCGTCGAGGCGCGCCACCCGGCGCGCCCCGGCGGTGCGCCGGTAGGAGGCGTCGAGCAGCTCGGCGACCTCGTCCCAGTCCGAGCCCTCGAGGTCGAGGTCGACGCCCAGCCAGCCCGACGGACCGAGGTAGGCCGGCACGAAGACCCGCGGGTCGTCGACCAGCGCCTGGCGGTCGTCGGGGTCGGTCAGCACCATCACGGCCTGCTCGTGCTGCACGTAGCTGCCGGCCACCTTCACCGAGCCGCCGTAGTAGGCGAACACCTTCGTGGTGAAGAAGGCCGGGCGGCCGTGGCTGACCTTCTCGGCGGCGTCGGGCAGCGCGAGCGCGATCGTGCGGACCCGCGCCAGGACCGGGTCGTCGTCGTCGAACATCTGCGGGTGCGGCACCGCCCCAGACTGCTCGACCCGCGGGGCGGCGTCCAGGCCGCAGCCGGTCCTGGGCCACGATGGGTGCGTGCGAGCCGTCATCCAGCGAACCCTGCGTGCCAGCGTCACCGTCGACGGCGAGGTGGTCGGCCGCACCGACCGGCCCGGGCTGCTGGTCTACCTCGGCGTCACCCACGACGACGGCCCGGCCGACGTGGCCTGGACCGCCCGGAAGATCTGGGAGCTGCGGGTGCTGCGCGAGGAGCGCTCGGCCTCCGACGACGACGCCCCGGTGCTGGTGGTCAGCCAGTTCACCCTCTACGGCGACACCCGCAAGGGCCGCCGCCCCTCCTGGTCGGCCGCCGCCCCGGGCCCCGTCAGCGAGCCGTTGTACGACGCGCTGTGCGGCGAGCTCGAGCGCCTCGGCGCCCACGTGGAGCGCGGCCGCTTCGGCGCCGACATGCAGGTCGAGAGCGTCAACGACGGCCCGATCACGATGCTGCTCGACAGCCCCCGCTGAGCGCGGCCGCTCAGCCCCAGAGCTCGCGCACCCGGGCGACGTGCGCCGCGGCCTGGGCGTGGCCGGCGCGCGCGGAGCCGGGCCGGGCGGCCGGGTCGAGCACGTTGGAGCCGATCGCGGCACGGGAGCCGTCGTCCGGGGTGATCACCAGGTGCGGCACGCCGAGCTCGGCGAGCTGCTGGCGGGCGCTGCGCAGCGGGCCGACCGAGCGGTCGAGCGGCGAGAGCACCACGACCGGGTCGCAGCCCGCGGCCAGGTCGGCGTTGGCGCCCGAGCGCATCCCGCCGTCGACGTAGGTGCGGCCCCCGATCGGGATCGGCGGGTAGACGCAGGGCACCGCGCAGGAGGCGTTGACGGCGTCCTCGAGGCCCACGTCGCCGCCGCCGCGGAAGGCGGCCAGCTCGCCGGTGGCCGCGTCGACGGCGGTCACCACGAGGTCGCGCTCGGGCCAGGTGGTGGTGGTCAGCCGCTGGCGCACCTGGTCGTAGCGCTCGGCGATGCTCGGGGTGCGGCCCCGCGCTGCGGCCCGCACGGCGCGGGAGCCGAGCAGCCGCCCGAAGACCTCGGGGTCGCGGCGCGAGCGCAGCACCGCGACGGCGTACGTCGCCAGCACCCGCGGCCCGATCGCGGCCAGCGCCGCCTCGGTGGGGCCCTCGGGGTGGCCCGGCTCCAGGAGCTGGCGCCGGTAGAGCTCGTCGAGCGGGGTGTCGCTGGTGACCTGGGAGCCGACGATCGAGCCGGCCGAGGTGCCCACGACCCGGTCGGCGCCGGTCAGGTCGACCCCCGCGTCGGCCAACCCGGCGAGCAGGCCGGTCTCCCACGCGATACCGGTGATGCCGCCGCCGCCGAGCACGAGTGCCTTCATGGCCGCCAGTGTGGCGTGCCTTTACCAGTCTTGACCGATCGGGTGGTGCAAAACCCCACACCGGCCTCCACGATCGGCCAGACTGGTCCGTACCAGCTGTACACCGCTTCCCCCACCGACCACGCAGATCCTGTCTCGGGACCAGGAGAAGGCGTCGAAGGAGTCTCATGTCCCCCACCAAGCCCCTGCCCTTCGTGGCCACCCTGGCCACGACGGCCGCCCTGGCCCTCGGCCTCTCGCTCGCCCCCGCCACCGCCGCCGAACCGACCCCCCGCGACGGCGCAGCCGCCTCCGCGGCCCCGGCCGTCGCCGAGAAGCGCACCCGCACCCCCTTCGTCTTCAAGGGCAACGGCTACGGCACCGTGGTGGAGGGCGGCGACCTGCCCGTCGACTCCAGCCGGGTGGCGCTGAGCTCGATGGCCTGCACCACGATCGCCGGCAAGAAGAACCGCAACTTCGTCGAGGAGACCGAGGTCCCGGGCCTGGGGACCGTGCGCGGCGTCTTCTCCCGCGTGGTCAGCAAGAAGAAGGGCACCACGACCTTCCAGAAGTCCAAGCACAAGGTCGCCGAGATCGTCCTCGCCGAGACCCCGCTGGGCAGCCTGTCGATCTCGGGCATCGTCTCAACGACCAAGGCCTCCTTCGACACCGAGGAGGGCTGGGCCTCCTCCGCGGTCACCAAGATCGCGGGCATCACCCTGACCCCGGCGGGCGGCGACCCCGTCCAGATCGACATCCCCTCGCCCGGCCAGACGGTCTCGGTGCCTCTGCTGGCCAACATCAGCCTGGGCCGGATGATCGAGAAGCCCGAGCCGGACAAGAACCGCTCGCGCGCCTACGCCGTGGGCGTGGTGATCGAGGTGATCCCGACCGGCACCACCGTGAAGGTCGCGCGCAGCATGTCGAAGCTCGAGAAGGGCTTCAAGACCGGCATCTTCGGCGGCAGCGCGATCCCGGTGAAGGCCAACGTCCTCGGCGAGCTGGTCCAGGTCGGTCGCGTCGTGCGGCAGACGATGCCGTGCCTGGGCACCGACAACGAGTGGCAGGCGGCCGACGCCGCCGACGTCAACCTCGGCGACCAGATCGTCGTGCAGGCCGCCAGCGCCCGCCAGAAGGGCAAGCAGACCAAGAAGAAGGCGGTCGGCACCGAGGTGGCGCGCATCGCGAAGCTCGACCTCGGCGACGGCGCCCTGGTCCTCGACGCGATCGAGTCGAAGGCCAAGGTGACCCGCCTCAAGAACGGCCGGCTCAAGCGCAGCGCCTCGGCCACGTTCGGGTCCATCACAAACGGGGACGGAGAGCCGCAGAGCCTCGAGGAGCTCGAAGAGATCGGCATCCCCGGCGTCCTCAGTATCAAGACCGGCCTGAAGAAGAAGATCAAGAACGGCATCCGGATCATCGGGCTGCGGATCACGCTGCTCGACGGGACCGGCGCGGTGGTCGACCTGGCCACCTCGAAGGTGACCATCGCCGACCGCTGAGCCACCCGCACCACCCGGCACCGGCCCGGGGCGACGACCCGCAGCACGCGGGTCCTCGCCCCGGGCCGTCTGGTTTCTCACACCCCGGATCCGTGGGACGAGGTGGCTCCCCCGGCCCCCGAGGGCGTCAGATGGGGCGGTGACCACCCGCCCGCCCGCGACCGAGCCCTCCTCCCGCCGCCGGTGGGCGATGCTCGGCGCCTCGACGCTGGCGCAGGGCGCGGCCGCGGTGACCATCCACGGCCCGGCCTTCCTGATCCCGGTGCTGCGCGACGAGGGGCTGAGCCTGCCGCAGGCCGGGCTGGTCGCCGCCGCCCCGACGATCGGGGTGATGCTGACGCTGGTGGCGTGGGGCCTGCTCACCGACCGCCGCGGCGAGCGCTTCGTGCTGGTCAGCGGGCTCGCCCTGACCGCGGTCGTCGGGCTGGTCGCGATGGCGGCGCGGGGTCCGGTCGCTCTCTTCATCGCGCTGCTGGTCGCCGGCGCGGCCGCGGCCAGCACGGGCTCGGCCAGCGGGCGCGTCGTCGTCGGCTGGTTCCCGCCGCACCGGCGCGGCCTGGCGATGGGGGTGCGCCAGATGGCCCAGCCCACCGGGGTCGCGCTCGCCGCGGTCAGCATCGCCGTCGTCGCCGACACGTACGGCGTCGCCACCGCCCTGGCCGTCCCGGTCGTCGTCGCGGCCGCGGCCGCGCTGGTGGTGGCCCTGGTCGTGGTCGACCCGCCGCGCCCGGCCCTCAGCGCCGGCGAGCGCGCCCCCAACCCCTACCGCCGCGACTCCTACCTGGCGCGCATCCACGGCGTCTCGGTGCTGCTGGTGGTGCCGCAGTTCCTGGTGTGGACCTTCGCGCTGGTCTGGCTGGTCAGCGACCGGGGCTGGTCGGCCGCGGCCGCGGGCAGCCTGGTCGCCGGCGCCCAGCTGGCCGGCGCGCTCGGCCGGATCGCGGCCGGTCAGCTCAGCGACGTGGTCGCCAGCCGGTTGCGCCCGCTGCGCTGGGTGGCCGTGGCCGCCGGCGCCACCATGGTGCTGCTGGGCCTGGCCGCCGGCCAGGACGCCGCGGTCGCGGTGCCGCTCGTGGTGCTGGCCACGGTCCTGACCGTCGCCGACAACGGGCTCGCCTTCACCGCCGTCGCCGAGCGCGCCGGACCGCACTGGTCGGGCCGGGCGCTGGGCGCCCAGAACACCGCGCAGTACCTCACCGCCTCGGCCGTCCCCCCGCTGGCCGGCCTGCTCGTCGACCGGGCCGGGTACGCCGTGGCGTTCGCGCTGGCGGGGCTCTTCCCGCTCCTGGCCGTGGGGCTGGTGCCGGTGCGCGAGGAGCACGACCTGTCCTGAGGGGTGAGCGGGGTTCGACCGCTGGCCAGCGGGGTAGGAGATCTCCATGTCCACCACCAGCCTCGTCCTCCTCGTCATCGCCGTCCTGGTCGTCGCGGTCCTCGTGGGTCTCGCCGTCGTCGCGCTGACGAGGCGCAACGCCCGCCTGCGCGCCGCCCGTGTCGAGCAGGCCGGTCAGCTGCGCACCGCCGCGGCCGCCCACGACGAGCCGATCGCCGCCTCGCGCAACCGGGTCGAGGAGGCCCAGGTCCGCGCCGACGAGGCGCACGCCCGGGCCGACGAGGCCGACCGCGAGGTGCACCTCGCCGAGCAGGTGCTCGCCCACGACGAGGCGCAGCAGGAGGACCAGCTGCGCGCCGCGGACGAGCTGGCCCCCGAGACGAGCACCGGCACGGGCACCGACGACACGCAGAGCACCCAGGACACGCAGGGCACCGACGACGGACCCGAGGGACGCCACCGCGCCTGAACCGGCTTGCTGTCTGGGAGGCTGCGCGCATGGCCTCCGACCCGTCCCCGCGGCAGCCCGCGCCCCAGGGCTCGCAGGTGCCTGCGGCCACCCGGACCCTGCGGGTGCTGCGCTTCCTGGCCGGCCAGCCCGACCCGGTGCCGGTCGACCGGATCGCCCGCGCCTGCGACCTGCCCCGCTCCACGGCGTACCACCTGCTCGGCGTGATGGTCGAGGAGGGCTTCGTGACCCACCTGCCCGAGGAGCACCTCTACGGCCTGGGGGTCGCGGCCTTCGAGGTCGGCAGCGGCTACGCCCGCCAGGTGCCGCTGCAGCGGATCGCACGACGGGCGCTGGCCGCCCTCGTCGACCGCACCGGACACAACGCCCACCTGGCGGTGCTGCACGGGCGTGACGTGCTCTACGTCCTCGAGGAGCGCGCCCCGGGCCGCGCCCCGCTGGTCACCGACGTGGGCGTGCGGCTGCCCGCCCACCTGACCGCCAGCGGCCGCGCGCTGCTGGCGGGGCTCTCCGCGGCCCAGGTGCGCGCCACCTACCCGGGCCCCGAGGGGATGGTCGAGCGCACCGGTCTCGGGCCGCGGACGCCGGCGGCCCTGCGCGAGCTGCTCGTCCAGACCCGGGCGCGTGGGCACGCGACCGAGGACGGCGAGGTGAGCACGGGGATGGCCAGCGTCGCGGCCGCGGTGCGCGACCACAACGACCACCCCGTCGCGGGGGTGGCGGTGACCTACCCCGTCGAGGAGGTCGAGCGGCCGGCCGGCGTCGAGGCCCTGGCCGCGGAGGTGCGCCGCACCGCCGACCAGCTCACCCGCCGCCTGGGCGGCGGGCGGGCCCGGTGAGCACGTCGGCGCGGTGGGGCGTCTCGCAGATCGCCCTGGCCGCGTTCCTGTGGGGCACCGGCGGCCTGGTCGTGCAGCTGGTCCGCGAGCAGGTGCCGCTGTCGGTGCCGACCATCAGCGCCTGGCGGCTCGCGCTCGCCCTGGCCGCCCTGCTGGCGGTGGTGCTCGCCCAGCGCACCGGCGGGCGGTTGCTGGCGCTGCTGCGGGCGCGGCCGCGCCGGGTGCTGGCCGTGGGTCTGGCCACCGCGGGCTACCAGCTCCTCTACTTCCTGGCCGTCACCTGGGCCGGGGTCACGGTCGCGACGGTGGTGAGCCTGGGCCTGGCCCCGGTGCTCCTGGGCGTGAGCGAGGCGGTGACGGCCCGCCGGGCGCCGAGCCCGACGCGGCTGCTCGTGGTGACCGCCGCGCTGGCCGGCCTCGCCCTGGTCTCGACCTCGACGGGTCACGGTGGGGGTGGCGTGGGGCCACGGCCCCTGGCCGGCCTCCTGGTCGCGGTGGCCGCCGGGGTGCTCTACGCCCTGGCCACCGGCTGGGGTGGCGCCCTGGCCCGCGACACCCCGCCGCTGGTGCTGACCACCGCGACGACCGGCGTCGGGGCGGTGGCGCTGGTGCCCGTCGCCCTGCTCGGTGGTGGCCCGCAGCTCACCGGTGACCCCGCCGCGCTGGCCCTGCTCGCCTACCTCGGCCTCTTCACGATGGCCGGGGCGTACGCCGCCTTCTACGCGGGGCTGCGCACCACCAGCGGCTCGACCGCCGCGCTGGTCACGCTGGTGGAGCCGCTGTCGGCGGCGCTGCTGGCCGCGGTCGTGCTGGGCGAGCGGCTCGGCCCCGGCGGCGTCGTGGGCACGGTGCTGATCCTGGGCGCCGTCGCCGGCCTGGCTCGCGACGACGGGGACGCGGTGGCCGCGAGCGCCGGCCCGACCGCGGCGCTGCCGGGCGTGCCGCCGCACGCCGACCCGCACTGATCCCACGCCCGGCGAGTTCCCGCGAACCCCGGCGCGAGCGTCGCGGGGTGCCCACACTGTGACGAGCGTCTCGACAGGTCAGTGAACATGTGTCACTTTCGTGTCTCGTTCCCCCCGGAGGTCACCATGCGCCGCACCCCGTCCGACACCCGCCCCACCCGGGGCTCCCGCGAGCCCGGCACCACCCGGCGGCTCGCCTGGACCGCCGGTGGCGCCGCCCTGGTGGTCGGTGCCGCGCTCGTGCTCCCCGGCCTGGTGGGCAGCAGCACCCCCGCGACGGACGCCGCGCGGGGCGCGCAGGCCCGCGGCGGGCTGCAGGCCGCCCACGACGCGGCCAGCGGGCAGGGGACGCTGCCGTTCACCGACGCCCACGGGCACGAGGTGCGCCTCGACGTCGACCCCGCCACCAAGAACGCGGTCTCGCGGGCCGGCGAGCTCGGCGCGGAGACCCGCGACCCCACGACCGCGGCCGAGCGCGCCGCCGCGGCGGCGTACGTCGCGCAGGAGCGGGCCCGGCGCGACCCCCGGCTCGGCTCCACCAAGGCCTACCCGAAGCGCACCACCCACCCGCGCACCCGCTACGCGATGGCCCGCGGCTGCTACACGCTGGTCCCCGGCGGGGAGCCGACCTACTTCCAGGCCACCGACCTGGGCGACTACCTGCTGCTGCTGCCCGACGAGACCCTGCGCAGCAGCGGGGGCGGCACCGCCACCCAGCCCAGCGACAGCACGGTGTGGACCGCGACCAAGAAGGGCAAGCGGTTCACGTTCACCAACGACGGCGAGCGGCTCGAGCTCGACGGGGCCACCGCGTTCCGGCTCACGACCGCCCGGGGCTGCGCCCGCTGGCCCGAGGCCCAGGTCGACGTCAAGGGCCGCCCGCACACCGGCGTCACGCCCTTCCAGGAGGTCCGCGGCTACGTCGACGCGCACACCCACCACATGGCCTACGAGTTCCTCGGCGGCGAGGTGCACTGCGGCAAGCCCTGGGACCGGTTCGGGGCCGAGGTCGCCCTGACCGACTGCGAGGACCACACCATCACCGGCGGCTACGGCGCCCTGCTCGAGACCGCCCTGTCGGGCGAGGTCGGCCACGACCCGGTCGGCTGGCCCACCTTCGTCGACTGGCCCGCGCCGAACTCCCTGACCCACGAGGGCACCTACTACCGCTGGATGGAGCGCGCCTGGCGCGGCGGCCAGCGCCTGTTCACCAACCTGCTGGTGGAGAACAACCAGCTGTGCCAGCTCTACCCGCTGAAGCGGAACTCCTGCGACGACATGGACTCGGTGCGCCTGCAGATCCAGCGCACCTTCGAGTTCCAGGACTACGTCGACGCCCAGTTCGGCGGCCCCGGCAAGGGGTTCTACCGGATCGTGACCAGCCCCTTCGAGGCCCGCGAGGTGATCAACGAGGGCAAGATGGCCGTGATCTTGGGCATCGAGACCTCGGTGCCCTTCGGCTGCACCTTCAAGAAGCTGCCGCTGGGCGACCTGGCCCAGTGCGACGCCGAGACCATCGACGAGCAGATGGACGAGATGCACGACCTGGGCGTGCGCCAGATGGAGCTGGTCAACAAGTTCGACAACGCGTTGTCGGGCATCGCGGGCGACGCCGGCGAGACCGGTGTCGCGGTCAACGCCGCCAACTTCCTCGAGACCGGCACGTTCTGGGACATGCGCACCTGCGCCCCGGCCGACACCGAGAACCACGACCGCAACCAGACCCTCGCGGCTCCCGAGATCTCCGCCGACCAGCAGGACGCGCTCTTCGGGGCGATCGGCCAGCTCTTCGGCACCCTCAACCTGCCCGCCCTGCCGCTCTACCCGCGCACCAACCACTGCAACGCGCGCGGCCTGACCACCCTGGGCGAGCACACCATCAACAGCCTCGCCGAGCGCAAGATCGTCTTCGACCCCGACCACATGAGCGTCAAGGCGCGCAACCAGGCCCTCGACCAGATCGAGGAGCTGGGCTACCAGGGCCTGCTCTCCAGCCACTCCTGGTCGACGCCCGACGCCTACCCGCGCATCTACGAGCTCGGCGGCTTCATCACGCCGTACGCCGGCGACTCCACCGGCTTCGTCGAGAAGTGGCGCCGCCACGTGGGCTGGGCCGACGATCGCTACTACTTCGCCATGGGCTACGGCGCCGACATCAACGGCCTCGGCGCCCAGGGCGACCCGCGCGGCGTCGACGTGCCCAACCCGGTCACCTACCCCTTCAAGGGCCTCGGCGGCGTCACCGTGCGCCAGCAGCGCGCCGGCGAGCGGGTCTATGACATCAACGCCGACGGGGTCGCGCAGTACGGCCTCTACCCCGACTGGATCGAGGACCTCGGCCGGGTCGCGGACTCCCAGCAGGGTGACGGCCGCGCGGTGCTCGACGACATGACCCGCGGCGCGGAGGGCTATCTGCAGATGTGGGAGCGGGCCTACGGCATCGCCCCCGACTCCTGCCGCAACCCCGAGCGGCAGCTGCCGGTGGCCACCGTGCAGCGCCGCCTGGAGCGCGGGATGACCACGACGCAGGTGATGCGCAAGGTCGGCCAGCCCTACACGCGACTGGGCCGCACCTTCGGCTTCTGCGCCCGGAGCGGTGGCTCGGAGGTCGAGATGACCGCGACCTTCTCCAAGCGCGGCACCCTGCGCGGCGTGCGCCGCTCGTGACCCCCGGGCGGCGGCCCGCTGCGCAGACACCCGCTGGCGTTGAAGTTACCGCCCGGTAGGCTCCATCTCACCCCGACTGGAGCCTGACGGCACCGACGCTGGGGCCTAGGCTCACGCAGGCGCGCAGGTAGCCGCGCGCCAACAGAACCCGAGGAGCACGTCCGCATGCAGACCTTCGCCATCGTGGTGTCCCTGGCGTTCACGGCGGTCGCCGTGGCGATGACCGTGCGGGCGGTGCGCGCCATCGTGGCCACCGTCCGGCTCGGCACCCCCATCAGCCGCACCGACAACCCGGTACGACGCTCGGTGACGCTGCTCAAGGAGTCGCTCCTGCACACCCGGATGCTGCAGTGGCACTGGATCGGGGTGATGCACTGGTTCGTGTACGCCGCCTTCATCGTGCTCTCCGCGGCGGTGGCCACCGGCTACGTCCAGCTCTTCAACCCCGACTTCGCGCTGCCGATCATCGGCCACTTCTTCCTCTTCGAGTGGGTCAGCGAGGGCCTGGGCCTCCTCGGCACGATCGGCATCATCTTCCTGATCGTGGTCCGCCAGCTCAACCACCCGCGCGACAAGGGCCGCCGCAGCCGGTTCTTCGGCTCCAACCAGTGGCAGGCCTACTTCGTCGAGGCGTTCGTGCTCGTCGAGAGCGCCGCGATCCTCTTCATCCGCGGCGCGGAGTACAACCTCGGCCAGATCGACTCGGCCCACCCCGAGGACTTCACGGCCTTCCACTTCCCGATCTCGAGCATCGTCGGCGAGGCGCTCTTCCCGGCCGGGGTGGCCGGCAACGAGGGCGCCCTGGAGACGACCATCGTCGTGATCGCGATGATCAAGGTCGTCCTGGCGATGATCTGGCTGATGGTCATCTCCTCCAACCTGACCATGGGCGTGGCCTGGCACCGCTTCACCGCCTGGTTCAACATCTTCTTCAAGCGCGAGTCGACCGGTCGCGACACCGACGGCGCCACCACCGCGCTGGGTGCGGTCAAGCCGCTGACCAACAACGGCGAGCGGGTCAGCCTCGACGACATCGAGGACCTCGACGAGGACGCCAAGCTGGGCGTCGGCGCCGTCGAGGACTTCTCCTGGAAGGGCCTGCTCGACTTCACCACCTGCACCGAGTGCGGCCGCTGCCAGAGCCAGTGCCCGGCCTGGAACACCGACAAGCCGCTCTCGCCCAAGCTGCTGATCACCGCGCTGCGCGACGCGACGTACGCCAAGGCGCCCTACCTGCGCGCCGGCGAGGACGAGCGGGCCGCGATGCTCGAGGGCGACACCGCCCTGGCCACCGAGGTCGAGCGTCCCCTGGTCGGCGAGACCGGTGGGCGCATGGACGGCCTCGAGGACGGCGAGTGGTTCTACAACCCGAGCAACGGCGCCGCGGTGATCGACCCCGAGGTGCTGTGGAACTGCACCTCGTGCGGCGCCTGTGTGCAGCAGTGCCCCGTCGACATCGAGCACGTCGACCACATCGTCGACATGCGCCGCTACCAGGTGCTGGTCGAGTCGAACTTCCCCGCCGAGCTCAACGGCCTCTTCAAGGGCCTGGAGAACAAGGGCAACCCGTGGAACATGTCGTCCACGGCGCGCATGGACTGGGCCAAGGGCCTCGACTTCGACGTCAAGGTCGTCGGTGAGGACATCGAGTCCCTCGACGAGGTCGACTGGCTCTTCTGGGTCGGCTGCGCCGGCGCCTACGAGGACCGCGCCAAGAAGACCACCCGCGCGGTGGCCGAGCTGCTCGACATGGCCGGGGTCTCCTTCGGCGTGCTCGGCAACGGCGAGACCTGCACGGGTGACCCGGCGCGCCGCGCCGGCAACGAGTTCGTCTTCCAGGGCCTGGCCGCGCAGAACGTCGAGACCCTGACCGAGTACAAGGTCAAGAAGGTCGTCTCCACCTGCGCCCACTGCTTCAACACCCTCAAGAACGAGTACAAGGAGTTCGGCATCGAGCTGGAGGTGGTCCACCACACCCAGCTGCTGAACCGCCTCGTGCGCGAGGGCAAGCTGACCCCGGTCAAGGAGGGCGCGGGCGCCCACAAGCGCTCGATCACCTACCACGACCCCTGCTACATCGGCCGCCACAACGGCGTCTACACCCCGCCCCGCGAGCTGCTGCAGATCCTGCCCGGCGCCGAGGTCGTGGAGATGGAGCGCAACTCCGAGCGGTCCTTCTGCTGCGGCGCCGGCGGCGCGCGCATGTGGATGGAGGAGAACACCGGCGAGCGGATCAACATCAACCGCACCAACGAGGCCGTGGAGACCGGCGCCGACCAGATCGCCGTCGGCTGCCCCTTCTGCCGCGTGATGCTCTCCGACGGCCTGACCATGAAGCAGTCGAAGGGCGAGGCCCGCGAGGAGGTCGAGGTCCTCGACGTCGCGCAGATGCTGCTCGCCTCGGTCAAGGGCGAGATGGCCACCAAGGCCGCGCCCGGCTCGGCTGCGGCGGCCCCGGCCGCCAAGGCGGCGCCCGCCGCCCCCGCCGACGACACCGCCACCAAGGCGGAGCCCGAGGCCGGCGACGCGACCATCACCGAGGACACCGTCGTCGAGACCCAGGACGCCGGTCCGCTCGCCAAGGCCAGCGGCGGCTCCAGCCTCTTCGACTCCCCCGACGCCGCAGCCGCCGACGACAAGCCGGCCGGCGCCACCTCGGGCGGGTCGCTCTTCGACACCCCCGAGACCGCAACCGAGGACAAGCCGGTCGCCGACGAGGCGAAGGCCGCGAAGCCGGCGTCCGCCGGCGGGTCGCTCTTCGACCTCGGTGGCGACGAGCCCGAGGCGAAGACCGCGGCGAAGCCCGAGGCGAAGCCCGAGGCCGACGAGATCGGCTCCGGCGGGTCGCTCTTCGACCTCGGCGGCGACCAGCCCGAGGCACCGAAGGCCGAGGCACCGAAGTCGGAGGCACCGAAGGCCGAGGCACCGAAGGCGGAGGCAGCCGAGCCCGAGGCGCCGAAGGCCGACCTGGGCTCCGGCGGGTCGCTCTTCGACATCGCCGGCGACGAGCCCGCGGCCCCCGCGGCCAAGGCCGAGCCGACCGAGGCACCCGAGGCAGCGGCATCGAAGACCGAAGCCCCGGCGCCCGACCTGTCCGGTGGTGGCTCGCTCTTCGACATCGCAGCCCCCGAGCCGACCGCCACCGCGAAGGCCCCCGCGGCCGAGCCGGAGGCCGAGACGAAGGCCGAGCCCGAGACGAAGGCCGAGCCCGAGCCCCAGGTCGAAGCCACCCCGGCGCCTGAGCCCGAGGCGAAGGCCGAGGCCGCACCGGCCCCGGCGGGCGCCCCGGCGCCCTCGTCCGGGTCGGCGACCTCACCGAAGACCGACGTGGACCTCGACGCCATGGGTTCGCTCTTCGACATCGAGGCCCCGGAGGCCACGACCGTCGAGCGCCCCGCCCAGCCGGAGGCGGCGGCGCCCGCGCCGTCGGAGCCGGAGGCGTCCGAGCCCGTGCCGGAGCCCGAGCCGGAGGCAGCGGTGTCGTCCGACGCTCCTGACGGCGCGGCGCTGAGCGCGGCGGCCACCCAGGCCGCCGGCACGGCGGAGGAGACCCCCGAGCCGGCCCAGCCCGAGGCCGAGGCCGTGGTGGAGGAGACCCCGGCCGAGGAGCCGACCGAGGAGCCGACTGAGGAGCCGGCCGAGGAGCCGGCCCCGAAGCCGACCTCGAGCGGCGCCGCGCACACGCCGCGCACCGACGTCGAGATCGACGAGTCGGGATCGCTCTTCGACCTCTGAGCAAGGCTCGGCCCGCGCGCCGAGGCAGAGTGTGGAGCCCCGGATCAACCTGGTTGGTCCGGGGCTCCACACTTTCCGCAGGACCCCAGCCGGCCGGTCCACCCCCGCCGGGTGAGGACCGCCGCCACCGCCCGGGCCGTCGCGCAGGGGCGGTCGACCGCCTGTCCCCAGCCGATGCGCAGCGTCTCACCGCCGGTGGCGCCCACCGCGTGGGCCAGGTCCCGGTCGAGGTCACGGTCGCGCTGGCGCACCGAGGAGTGGTGCAGCCGGCCGTCGAGCTCGACCACCACGCCCTGGTCGGCGTACACGACGTCCTGCCACGTGCTGCGCCCCTCGTGGCGGGCGAGCACCTGGCGCGAGCCGACCGGCAGGGCGTGGGCGCGCTCGACGCGGGTGAGGTACTCGTGCTCCAGCACCGAGCAGGTGCCCTCGGCGACGTCGAGCAGCACCTGGAGGGTCCAGGCCCGGCGCCGGACCCAGGGCCGCGCGTCGAGGGCGGTGACCATCCGCTGCGCCGTCGTGCGCCGCGAGCCGCAGGCGTCGGCCAGGGCCGCGACCGCGTCGAGCTCGCTGTCGGCCGCCAGGGCGACGTCGAGGGCGGCCTCCTCGTAGCGCATCCGCGGTGGCCCGGCGTTCCACCGCACCCGGGTCGCGAAGCCACGGACCCGGTGCACGACGACGCCGGGCGGTGGCTCGAGGCGCCGCCCGCGCTCGACGGTGACGTGCAGCTGGTCGGTGTCGCGCCCGGGACGCCCCGGCCCCTCCGCTGCCCGCAGCGCGCTCTCGTGCGACAGCGCCGCCGGCGCGGCCCACAGCACCGCGGCCCAGGCGCGCTGCGACCAGGTCAGCGGGCCGGTGTGCTCGACGTACACGCCGCGGTGCACCTCGGTGAGGTCGCGGTCGCGCAGCAGCCGGGAGGTCTCGTCCATGGACGGGACCCTTCCCGGACCGAGCCTCCGCCACCGCTCGAGCAGCGAGCCTGTGGAGAGAGGTCGCGCGCGTCAGCCGTCGCTGGACTCGTCGCCGCCCTCGGGCACATAGACCGGGCGCAGCCGCGCCCAGCCCAGGAAGACGGCGGCGACCACCAGCATCGCCAGGCCGGCCCACAGGTTCGCGTTGACCCCGCCGGTCTTGTCGGTCTCGGGGTCGGCGAAGACCCCCATCAGCACGAGGATGACGCCGTACGCCCCGATCAGCCAGCCGATGATGTTGCGGATGTCGAAGGCCCCCGCCTGGTGTCGGCGGGTGGCTCCGGTCGTGCTCTCAGGCATCGGGGACTCCTCAGAAGGCCACGTTGAGTGCGATGACGATGACGAGCGCGATGCTCGCCAGCGGGACGGTGCGTCGGTACCAGGGGTACGACGCCTCGTCGGGGTCGGTGCGCTCCTCGCGCGGGGTCTCGGAGTAGACCAGGCCGCGCAGCGAGCCCTCCGGCTTGGGCGCGGTGACCAGGGAGACCGCGACGCTGACGACGATGTCGACGGCGAAGGCGGCGCCGGCGGCCACGAAGGCCGCGCCCTGGCCGCTGAGCGGCAGCACCCCGATGCTCAGCCCGCCGAGCGTGCCGTCGGAGAGGAAGCCGACCAGGACGGCGGCCGACGTACCGGCAACCAGGCCGGCCCAGCCGGCCGTCGCGGTCATCCGCTTCCAGAACATGCCGAGGATGAAGGTCGCGAAGAGGGGGGCGTTGAAGAAGCCGAACAGCGTCTGGAGGTAGTCCATGATGTTCGAGAAGCTGGAGGCCAGGTAGGCGGTGCCGATCGCAGCCACGGTGGCGCCGACCGTCGCCAGCCGCCCCACCTGCAGGTAGTAGCGGTCCGCGCGGTCCTGGAAGGCGTAGCGCTGCCACAGGTCGAAGCTGAAGACGGTGTTGAAGGCCGAGATGTTGGCCGCCATGCCGGCCATGAACGCCGCGAGCAGACCCGCGATCGCCACCCCGAGCAGGCCGTTGGGCAGCACGTCGCGCATCAGGTAGATCAGCGCGTCGTTGTACTGCACGGTGCCCTCGGCGCCGCCGGCGACCTCCTCCCCCGCCTTGGTGCGCGCGATCTCGCTGACCAGCACGGCCGCGATCATGCCGGGCAGGATCGTGATGAAGGGGATGAAGATCTTGGGGAAGGCGCCGATGATCGGGGTCTTGCGGGCCGAGGAGATCGAGTCGGTGGCCATCGCCCGCTGCACCTCGACGAAGTTCGTGGTCCAGTAGCCGAAGGACAGCACGAACCCCAGGCCCAGGACGATGCCGACCACCGAGAGGACGTCGGAGGAGAACCCGGTCAGCGCCGTGCCCGGCCAGGAGTTCAGCTGCTCGGCCGCGGAGGGCACCCCGGGCCCGCCGGCGTCGGCGGCGATGCGCTCCTTGAGCCCGTCCCAGCCACCCACGCGCGAGAGGCCCAGCAGGGTCAGCGGCAGCAGGCCGGCGACGATGACGAAGAACTGCAGCACCTCGTTGTAGATGGCGGCGCTCAGCCCGCCCAGCGTGATGTAGCTCAGCACGACGACGGCGGCGATCACCAGCGCGATGATCAGGTCGATGCCGATCAGCGCCTGGATGATGCTGCCGAGCAGGTAGAGGTTGATGCCGGCGATCAGCAGCTGGGCCACCGCGAACGAGATCGCGTTGACCAGGTGGGCGCCGGTGCCGAAGCGGCGGTACATGAACTCGGGCACCGAGCGCACCTGGGAGCCGTAGTAGAACGGCATCATCACCACGCCGAGGAAGAGCATGGCCGGGATGGCGCCGATCCAGAAGTAGTGCACCGCGGGCAGCCCGAACTGCGCGCCGTTGGCGCTCATCCCCATGATCTCGACGGCGCCGAGGTTGGCGGAGATGAAGGCCAGGCCGGTGACCCAGGCCGGCAGCGAGCGCCCCGACAGGAAGAAGTCGACCGAGTCGGAGACCTGGCGTCGCGCCACGACGCCGATGGTGAGGACGAAGCCGAAGTAGATGGCGATGATCAGGTAGTCGACGGGGTGCGCCGAGATGATGGTGTCGCCTGCCCAGACAGTGGTCACTGCCAGTCCTTTCACGCCGAGTCGCGCGGTCGGTCGAGGCTAGGACCCGTACGACGGAGCGGCGCCCACCCCTGGGGGCGAGGCGCTCAGGCGCAGGCCACGCAGGTGCGGGCGGCGGGCCGCACCTCGAGCCGCTCGGGCGCGATGTCGCGCCCGCACCGCTCGCACACGCCGTACGTGCCTGCGGCCACGCGCTCGAGCGCCGCGTCGAGCTCGCGCAGGCGCCGCTCGCCCTCGCGCAGGAGGGCGGAGACCTGGGAGCGCTCGAAGGCGATGGTGGCGCCCTCGGGGTCGTGCTCGTCGTCGGCGTTGTCGCGCTCGGAGGCCGCCCGGAAGCCCTCGAGGTCCGCGCGCAGCAGCGCCAGCCGGGCGTGCACCTCGGCCCGCTCCTGCTCGAGCCGGGCGCGGCTCACAGGAAGCGGGCCGAGGCCCACCGGCGACGGACGTCGAGGTGCGGGAAGTCGCGGTCGACGTGGTCGTAGACGTCGCGGTAGTGCTCGGCCACCTGGGCCACCAGCTCGTCGGGCAGCGTCTCGGCGGTGCGGGGCGTCTCGTTGGGGCGGGTCTCGGTGTCGGGCTCGATCGGGGCCAGGCCCAGCCCCGCCGTCAGCGCCTCCAGCGAGGCGGGCTCGAAGAGCGTCTCGTACAGAACCACGTGCACCCGGTCGTCGGGCAGCACCGCCCGGGCCGCGGCCAGGGTGCGGTCGTAGCGGGTGCGCGACTCGACCTGCTCGTCGGCGTAGAGCTTGCGCACCCAGTCGGCGGAGCCGCCGGGGTAGCGCGAGGGCTGGCGCATCTGCATCATCCGCACCGCCGACCAGATCCGCTCGACCGGGTCGCGCAGCGACATCAGCACCCGCATCTGCAGCCCGCGCGCCTCGACGCCGTCGCGCACGAAGGCCAGGCGGCGCTCGCCCAGGCCGCCGTACGCCGGGGTCAGGTCGCCGGTGAGCCGGGCGCGACCCGGCCCGACCAGCGAGGCGAAGTAGTCGAAGTAGGACTCGGGCTCCAGCATGAACGCCGCCTGGCGCAGCGCCCGCACGTCGCCGCCGCGACCGCCCTCGGCCAGCGCGTCGAGCGCCTCGCGGCCGCGCTTGACCATCCGCTTGAGCCCGGGGCGGTCCTCGGCGAGGTCGAGCCGGTCCCAGACGTGGTACTCCTTCATGAAGCCCAGGTCGGTCTCCTCGGAGGAGGACAGGTAGCCGTGCAGCCAGGCCGTGCCGCCCTTCTGGCAGCCGGTGCCCAGCAGGAAGACGGGGGCGTCGCCGGGCACGGGCATCAGATCGACGTGCGGTGGAAGCTCTGGAAGGAGCGCGAGGGCGTCGGCCCGCGCTGTCCCTGGTAGCGGCTCCCGTACTTCTCCGAGCCGTAGGGGTGCTCGGAGGGCGAGGAGAGCCGGAAGAAGCAGAACTGCCCGATCTTCATGCCCGGGTAGAGCTTGATCGGCAGCGTCGCGACGTTGGCGAGCTCGAGGGTGACGTGGCCGCTGAAGCCGGGGTCGACGAAGCCGGCGGTGGCGTGGGTGAGCAGCCCCAGACGCCCCAGCGACGACTTGCCCTCGACGCGGGCGGCGATGTCGTCGGGCAGCGAGACGACCTCGTAGGTCGAGCCCAGCACGAACTCGCCGGGGTGCAGGATGAACGCCTCGTCGCCCTCGGGCTCGATCATCCGCGTCAGGTCGGACTGGTCGGCCGCCGGGTCGATGTGCGGGTACTTGTGGTTCTCGAAGACCCGGAAGAACCGGTCGAGGCGCACGTCGATCGACGACGGTTGCAGCATCGCGGGGTCGAACGGGTCGAGGGCGACCCGCCCGGCGTCTATCTCGGCCATGATGTCGCGGTCGCTGAGGAGCACGGGCGCCAACCTACCGCCCGCGCCCCGCGGGCGGCAGGTGCCCGGGCCTCGGGGACAATGGCGTCATGAGCACGACCCCCACCTACTCCCGCTACGTCGCCATCGGCGACTCCTTTACCGAGGGCGTCGGCGACCACGACCCCGAGCGCCCCAACGGGGTGCGCGGCTGGGCCGACCGGGTCGCGGAGGCCCTCGCGGCGCGCGAGCCCGGCTTCGCCTACGCCAACCTCGCCATCCGCGGGCGCAAGCTCGGCCCGATCCTCGAGGAGCAGCTCGAGCCGGCCCTGGCCCTCGAGCCCGAGCTGGTCACCGTCTACGCCGGCGCGAACGACATCATGCGGCCCTCGGTCGACCTCGAGGCGCTGCTGGCGTCGTACGAGGACATGATCGCGCGGCTGCGCGCCAGCGGCGCCGAGGTGCTGGTGTGGACCTCGGCGGACCCGGGCGGCTCGGCGACGTACCGGCTGGTGCGCGAGCGGTTCCGCCGCTACAGCGAGGGCGTGCGCGAGATCGCTGCGCGGCAGGGGGCGCGGGTCGTGGACTACTGGCACCTCACCGAGTACGCCGACTGGCGGATGTGGGACGCCGACCGCATGCACATGGGCCCCGCCGGCCACCAGCGGATGGCGATCGAGGTCCTCGACACCCTCGGCGTCGAGCACGACCTCGAGCCGCTCGTGCTGGCCGACCCCGGCCCGACGTCGTGGGTGCAGCGGGTGCGCACCGACGCCACCTGGGTGCGCACCTTCCTGGTGCCGTGGGTGCACCGCCGGGTGACCGGGCGCTCGTCGGGCGACGGGATGGCGCCGCGCTACCCCGAGTACACCCGGATCGCACCGGCCGGCGCCTGATCGTCTAGCATTGGCCCGCACCACCTCGGTGGCGCGTGCGGACGTAGCTCAGTTGGTAGAGCGCGACCTTCCCAAGGTCGATGTCGCGAGTTCGAGTCTCGTCGTCCGCTCCACGAATGAACCGCCCGCCGGTCCGGGCGTACCCTCGAGGTGAATGACCGTCCGCACGAGCCCGCCGGGCCGGTGCGCAGACGGTCGAGAGGCACACGTCATGACGACGGCCACCGCACCTCCCACCACCTCCACGGCTCCCGGCCTCGAGCCGACCGGGCTGCGGCTCCGGCTCGCCGCCCACCAGGGGCACGACCACCTCGACGGCGGGTGGTGGCCGCACAGCCGCGACCTGAGCGCCGAGCTGCGCCGGCTCGTCGACGACTTCCCGCCCGAGCGGGGGCGCGTCGTGCGGGTCCTCTACTCCCCGCCCGACTGGGACAACCGCCCCGTCCGCTCCCTGCCGGTCGCCGCGGGCCAGGTCAAGGTCGGCTTCTTCCCCCACGACGACACCCACCTGGTGCACCTGACGATGTCGGACCGCAGCGTGTGGCTGCTGGCCGTCGTGCCGCCCGGGTTCAGCGCCGACCAGGGCGAGGAGGCCCTCCTGGCCGCCGCCACCTCCGGCAACCAGCACTCCGCCGCCGACCTGCTGCACACCGTCGAGGGCGAGGCCGCGAGCGTGCCGGCCGACCACTGGGCCCGGGGCAGCTGATCCCACCCGACCGGTGGCCCCGCGGCGACCTAGGCTCGGGGGCATGACGCCACCACCGACCGAGCGGACGGGCACGCCGGAGGGGTCCACCGGGTCCACGGGGTTCACCGGCTTCCCGAGCGCCGCCCTCGACTTCTACGACGACCTCGAGGTCGACAACACCAAGTCGTTCTGGGAGGCCCACAAGCACGTCTACGCCGAGTCGGTGAAGGCGCCGATGACGGCGCTGTGCGCGGCCCTGGAGCCCGAGTTCGGGCAGGCCAAGATCTTCCGGCCCTACCGCGACGTGCGCTTCGCGAAGGACAAGACGCCGTACAAGACGCACCAGGGCGCGTTCGTGCCGGTCGGGCCGGCCACCGGCTGGTACGTCGAGCTGTCACCGCGGGGGCTGCGCACCGGCGCCGGCTTCTACGAGGCCGCCGGCACCAGGCTGGCCTCGTTCCGGGAGGCGGTGGCCCACGAGCGGTTCGGGCGCGAGCTGGAGCAGATGGTCGCCGGGCTCGTCGCCGCGGGCTTCGAGCTGGGCGGCGAGCGGCTCAAGACCTCGCCCCGCGGCTTCGACGCCGACCACCCGCGCATCGAGCTGCTGCGGCACAAGTCGCTGACCCTGGGCCGCGACCACGGCTTCGGCCCCGAGATCCACACCCCGGCCGCGCTCGACCTGGTGCGCGACGACTGGCGCACGCTGCGCCCGCTCGTCGAGTGGCTCCAGCGCCACTGCCAGGACTGATCCCTACCCGGCGGGGGCCTGGTAGGTGGCCATCGTGCGCTCGGGCTCCCAGAAGGCGCGCATGGACCTGACCCGGCCGTCGTCGCCGACGGTGTAGACCATCACCAGGTCGGTGCGGGTCGATCCGCCGTCGGCGAAGGCGGTGTGGATGGTGCCGACGTTGGCGCAGGTCGAGCCGTTGGCGAAGGAGTCGCGGATGACGAAGCGGAAGGTCGCGATCGGCTCGATCGCCAGGCGCCAGAAGGCGGCGATGCCCTCGTGGCCGTGGTGGCCGCGACCCTCGGGGTCGAACATCGAGGGGCCGACCGGGTCCTCCAGCACCGCGTCCTCGGCGTAGACCCCGAGCCACTCATCGAGGTCGCCCTTGGCCACCGCGGAGTAGGAGCGCATCGAGGCCAGCCGCGCCGGGTGCTCCTCGAGGCTGGCGTGCCACTCGACGGCGGGTGAGCTGATCGCGGACGGGAGCGAGGTCGTCATGCCCGCATCGTAGGACCGAACTGGAACAGGTTCTAGTGATGTGGGGGCGACCTTCGTCAGCAGGTGGCGACCACGACACCCGGGGTTCACCCGCGCGCCGTGCGCCGCTGCCAGCCTGGCGGCCATGAGCAAGCGCAGGTTCGTCCTCCACATCGGCCTCGAGCACGCGGGCGCCGACGGTGTCGCGGCCGGTCTCGTCGAGCACCGTGAGCGGCTCGCAGAGCTGGGCGTGCGCAGCCCGGCCCGCACCCCCGACGACTCGCTGCGCGCGGCCATCGAGATGCGCCGGCTGCACAAGGCGTGGGGCTTCAAGCGCCGCGAGGTGGAGGGGGCCTGGTCCGACCTGGTCCGGCGCGCCCGCAAGCAGGGCGCCACCGCGCACGCCGCGGTGGTCGTGAGCGAGGAGCTGCTCGCGGGCGCGTCCTCCGACCAGGTCGCCCTGCTCCTGGACTCCCTCAGCGGCTTCGAGGTGCACGTCGTGGCGACGCTGCGCGACCCCGCCTCCCAGCTCGTGGACGCCTGGGCCGGCTCGGTGCGGGCCGGCGGCTCGCTGTCGCTGCGCCGCTACGCGCGCCGGGTGCTCGACAGCGGGCGCGAGACGGCCGAGGCGAGCGACTTCTGGGCCGCGCAGGACGTCGGGCCGGTGCTCGCCCGCTGGCGCGCCGAGCTGAAGCGGGCCGACCGGCTGCACGTGGTCGTGCCCGCCCCCGGTCAGGACCGCACCGAGGCGACCTGGCGCACCATCGCCGAGCTCGTCGGCGTCGAGGCCGAGGGCCTCCCGGTGCGCGAGCCCGCCCGCGCCCCGCTCGGGCCGGTGGGGCTCGGCGTGCTGCGCCACGTCAACCGCGCCGTCGACGACCGCGCCCAGGTGCGCACCTCGCGCCTGGTGCTCGACGAGCAGCTGCGCACCCGCGAGCCCGGCGGCGCCCCGGTCGGGCTCTCCCCCGAGCTGCACGACGAGCTGTGCGAGCTCGCCGACACCTGGGGCAAGGCGGTCGCCGAGGGCGGCTACGACCTCGTCGGCGACACCGCCCACCTGCACCCCGCGTCGCCGCTGGGCCTCGGCACCCGGCCGGGGGCGCCGTACGCCGCCGACACCAGCACCACCGAGCAGCGCCTGGCCTCGGCGACCGACGCGCTGGCCGACCTGCTGGTGGAGACGACCCGCCTGCGCGAGCAGACCACCGAGCTCGAGGCCAAGGTCGCCAAGCTGGCGCGCAGGAAGGCCACCCTCAAGGCCCGGCTGGCCGCCGCCATCAGCTGAGGCTGGCGGCGCCGCCCGAGCTCAGTGCGGCTGCCAGGCGTCCTCGTCGGCGGTGCGCTCGGTGACCTGCGGTGGCAAGTCGCGCTCGGCCAGCTGGCGGATCGAGACCTGCTCGAAGACGTCGCGCAGCGAGCCGCGCGCGGCGATCCAGACGTGCTGGAGCACCTCGGCGGACTCGTTGTACTCCACTGCCTCGGGGCGCAGGCCGTAGACGGAGACCAGCGGGCCGTCGACGGCCCGGATCACGTCGGCGACCGAGACGCCGTCCGCCTCGCGGGCCATCCGCCACCCGCCGGACTGGCCGCGCTGCGACATCACGATGCCGGCGCGGCGCAGGTCGGCGAGGATCGTCTGGAGGAAGCCGTGCGGGATGTCCTGCACCCGCCCCAGCTCCTCGGCGCTCACGGCCTTGCGGTCGCTGCGAGACGCCATCTCGATCAGCGCCCGCAGGGCGTAGTCGGACTTCGCGGAAACTCGCACGAGTCCAGTGTCTCAGACGAGTCGATCAACTCACTCGACTTCGGGTCCGACCCGGTCGGGTGAAGTTGTTGCGAGCCAAGTTACTGGCCCGTACCATATAAGTTACCGGTCAGTATGACGCGTGTCTCATGGCCGGCCGAGAACCTGACGACGAAGAAGGTGGGGGCCGTGAGCCACTACAAGAGCAACCTGCGCGACATCGAGTTCAACCTGTTCGAGGTCCTGGGCCGTGACGAGGTGCTGGGCACCGGCCCCTTCGGCGAGGTCGACAGCGACACCGCTCGCGAGATCCTGGCCGAGGTCGACCGGATGGCTCGCGAGGAGCTGGCGGCGTCGTACGAGGACAGCGACCGCAACCCGCCGGTCTTCGACCCGGAGACCAGCACCGCGCCGATCCCGGAGTCCTTCAAGAAGAGCTACCAGGCGTGGATGGACTCGGAGTTCTGGCGCCTGCAGATCCGCGAGGAGCTGGGCGGCACCCCCGCCCCCTCGAGCCTGGTCTGGGCGCTCGGCGAGCTCGTCCTGGGCTCCAACGCCCCGGTCTGGATGTACGGCGCGGGCGCGCCGTTCGCCGGGGTCGTGCACCGCAACGGCAACGACCGCGACAAGCGCATCGCCGAAATCATGGTCGAGCGCCAGTGGGGCGCCACCATGGTGCTGACCGAGCCCGACGCGGGCTCCGACGTCGGCGCCGGCCGGGCCAAGGCCACCCAGAACGACGACGGCTCGTGGAACATCGAGGGCGTCAAGCGCTTCATCACCTCGGCCGAGCACGACATGAGCGAGAACATCATGCACCTCGTGCTCGCCCGCCCCGTGGGCGTCGAGGGCGTCGGCGGCCCGGGCACCAAGGGCCTCTCGCTCTTCCTGCTCCCGAAGTACCACTTCGACCACGAGACCGGCGAGCTGACCGGCGAGCGCAACGGCGTGTACGTCACCAACGTCGAGCACAAGATGGGCATCAAGGTCTCCAACACCTGCGAGGTGACCTTCGGCGAGAAGGAGCCCGCCAAGGGCTGGCTGCTCGGCGAGGTCCACAACGGCATCGCCCAGATGTTCCAGGTCATCGAGAACGCCCGGATGATGGTCGGCACCAAGGCCATCGCCACCCTCTCGACCGGCTACCTCAACGCGCTGGAGTTCGCGAAGTCGCGCCAGCAGGGCGCCGACCTGACCCAGTCGGGCGACAAGACCGCGCCCCGCGTGGCGATCACCGCCCACCCCGACGTGCGCCGCTCGCTGATGGTGCAGAAGTCGTTCTCGGAGGCCATGCGCTCGCTGGTGTTCTACACCGCGGCGTGGCAGGACAAGATCATGGTCGCCGAGCACGAGGGCACCATGGACTCCGAGGAGACCAAGCTCGCCGAGGCGGTCAACGACCTGCTGCTCCCGATCGTCAAGGGCTACGGCTCCGAGCGCTCGTGGGTGCTGCTGGGCACCGAGTCGCTGCAGACCTTCGGCGGCTCCGGCTTCCTGCAGGAGTACCCGATCGAGCAGTACGTCCGCGACGCCAAGATCGACACCCTCTACGAGGGCACGACCGCGATCCAGGGCCAGGACTTCTTCTTCCGCAAGATCGTCAAGGACCAGGGCAAGGCGCTGGGCCACCTGGCCGCCGAGATCCAGGGCTTCATCGACAGCGAGGCCGGCAACGGTCGCCTGAAGAACGAGCGCCAGCTGCTGGCCACCGCCCTCGACGACGCCAACGCGATGGTCGGCCACCTCATCAACGACCTGATGAGCGCGCAGGACGAGATCCGCAACATCTACAAGGTGGGTCTCAACACCTCCCGCCTGCTGATGGTGCTCGGCGACGTCGTCTGCGCCTGGCTGCTGCTGCGCGGCGCCGAGGTCGCGCTGGAGAAGCTGGGCGGCGACGTGTCCGCCAAGGACAAGGCGTTCTACGAGGGCAAGGTCGCGGCCGCGCAGTTCTTCGCGTCCTACAACCTGCCCAAGATCAGCAGCGAGCGTGCGATCGCCGAGGCGGTCGACCTGTCGCTGATGGACCTCGACGAGGCCGCGTTCTGATCTGACCCACCGCACGACCACGAGCCGCCGTCGGCCTCGCGAGAGCGGGTGCCGGCGGCGGCTCCGTAGTCGTGGGCGCTAGAGGTCCAAGCGGTGGGCGATGGAGCCCTCACGCTCGAGGTACGGCGTGAAGCCCAGGGCCGAGTAGTAGGCCGCCCGGGCGCGCGCACGCACGCCGGCACGCCGCGCAGTGCGTGGCCGTGCCGACCTGCGGACTACGACAGCTGGCGGTAGACGGCGATGCTGTCGTCGCCGTCACTGGACCCGAAGCGTCCGACCTCGGCGTCCTTGGAGAGCCGTCCACAGGGACATCGCTCGGATCGGTCGTTCCGCAGCCGGAGCAAGCCCCCGCAGGCCCCGCAGCGTCCGAAGCAGTTCTCCGCAAGGTGCCAGCCACGTCCGCCGGATGTGGCCTCCGGCCCCCCACCGAGGAACCTGTAGCCAGGCAGCTGTGCGTGGTCGCCCATGCGAGGAACGTACTGGTCTGCCGCGAGGATGGTCAGCGCGCCACTGCTCGCCGGTCACGGACGTACCAGCTGACCCAGGCGAGGGGGAAGAGGAGACCGGCGCCCAGCACCACCGGGAGCGAACCACCACGGCGACGCTCACCGAAGGCCGTCAGGACGGCCAACGCCGACACCGGGACAGCCAGGAGCAGCATCACCAGCACGGCTCCTGACGGCATGCGTTCAGTGTCGCAGGACATGTCGACCAGCCGTCGTGGCGAGCGGAAGCTCTGGTGAGCGGGATCAGGCGAGGAAGGACCGGCCCCACAGGCGGCAGCCGCCTATCGCCGTGGACGGGATCGAGCAGACGATGAAGGCGATGCCCAAGAATCACCACGGCTCTGACTGCCAAATGTGCTAGCGGTCTGGGTATAGCGACTGCCGTGCGGGTCCGGGAAGGCATCCAGGGGCGCTGTCCCGGTCCAGGACGCGAAGCGGTTGCGACCGGCGAACCGGGCCACGCCACCGACGTCGACCAGGATCCGGGCGGCGCCGGCGGGTCCGATGCCGTAGTCGCCCCCCATCCGGTTCTGCCCGCTCTGCCACAACGGGTCGAACCGACCGCGGCTCTCCAGCGCCGACACGTTGGGGCGCGCACCGAACAACCCGCCTGAGAGCCGGAACAGACCGGTTGCGTGCGTCGCTGCGCCACCTCCCCCGCGCGGCGTCGAGCGCCATCCACAGCTGCATCTAGACCCTGGACATGGCCTACCGGGCCGCCTAGAATAGAACACATGTTCGAAACGATCGACGACTCCCTCCCCAGCACGCCGGGCGAGTGTGTCGCGATGCTGGAGGAGCTCGAGGCCCTCAAGGCACACCTCGCAGCACGCCAGGCCAGGTTGGCCGCGCACCTCGACGACCTCCAGGCCGACGCCAGCGATCGGTCGGTGGGTGCGCAGGTCGCGCTCGCACGCCACGAGTCACCGCACCGCGGTGCCCGGCTGCGCGCGATGGCCTGCACCCTGGTCGACGACCTGCCCCACGTCCTGGCCGCGCTCGATGACGGGGTGATCAACGAGCGTCGTGCCGAGATCCTCGCCACCGAGGCCGACCACGTGCACTCCGCGCTGCGCCCCGCGTTCGACACCGCCCTCGGTGAGCTCCTCGCCACCGGGACACCGCTGGGGGATCGGGCGCTACGCCTCGCGGCGCAGCGGATCGCGATCCGCCTCGACGACCACGCCGCCGCCCGGCGCCGCGAACGCGCCCACCGCAACCGCCACCTCACCTACCAGCGACGCGAGGACGGCACCGCCCAGATCACCGCCGTGATCTCCGATGTCCAGGCCGCCGCGGTCATGCAGTCCCTGCACCAACGCGCCACCCAGCTCAAGGCCCAACCCGACGAGGACCGCACCCACGCCCAGATCATCGCCGACCTGTTCGTGGCCCGCCTGACCGGCCAGGTCACCGCCACCCACACCCCCATCGCCCTCAACATCGTGATCTCCGCCGAAGCACTCCTCGGCGACGGCTCCGACGCCGACGAGCCGGCCGAGGTCGTGCCCATGTACGGCGGCGCCGGCGGACCCATCCCCGCCTCCGTGGCCCGCAACCTCCTGGCCTGTGCCCCCGAGATGGGCACCCGGGTACGCCGCCTCTTCGCCGACACCGACCAGCTCGTCGCCATGGAATCCACCAGCCGGACCTTCGACGGACTGCTGCGCCAGTTCATCACCCTGCGCGACCGCACCTGCCGCACCCCGTGGTGCAACGCCCCCATCCGCCACCACGACCACATCACCCCCGACCACGCCGGCGGCCCCACCAGCACCCCCAACGGCCAAGGCCTCTGCGCCGCCTGCAACCAGCTCAAGGAAGAACCCGGCTGGCACCACAAAGTGCTGCACCACTACGCCCTCGACCCCCACGACGTCGAGATCACCTCACCCGCCGGCCAGACCACCCACTCCCGCGCCCCCGACCCACCCGGCCTCCTCCCACCCCAACCCACCTGGGTCGAGCAGTGGCCCGGCCACTGGGTCCTCACCGCCTGAGAGCTGCGAGCTGCTCCCGAGACACGCCCTAGATCGGGTAGCCGCGGTAGTCGGCGGGCGCCCGGTAGCGGATCTGGTCGAGCATCCAGGACCGCGAGGCCTTGTTGACGCCCTGCACCGAGACGCTGAAGCGCTTGTTGCCGTAGAGGTTGGACCGGACGTAGCCGAGGCCCTGGTCGGGCGTCGGCCGCGAGTAGGCCCGTCCGTAGAGCCAGTCGAAGGACTTCCTGCCGCGGTTGTACGCCGCGATCTCCGACTTCATGGTCGGCACGTCGACCCACTCCAGCAGCCGCGCCTGGGCTTCGCCGTGCGGCGTGGAGCGGCTGCACCGCAGCGCGTGCACCTGGCCCTGCGCGGTGCCGGCGGTGACGCACTCGCCGTCGAGGACGAACATGTGGCGCAGCCCCGTCGCGCCGGTCGGCCCGGCCGGGCAGGCGCCCTGCCCGCCGCTGACCTCGCTGCCGTCCCAGCAGCGGAAGTCGGGCGGCGGGCCCTCGTCGGCGGGCTCCTGCGAGCCGCCGCCGTTGCCGCCGCCGTTGTTCCCGCCACCGCCGTTGCCACCGGAACCACCGCCGTTGCCGCTGCCGCCGGGGGCCGGCGCCTGGCTGGGCACGGCGGGAGGGGCGCTGGGCAGGCTCCCCGCCGGGGCACCACCCGCGAGGGGCTGGCCGCCGGCGTCGCCGGAGCGGCCGCCCGCACCGGCTCCGGCCCGGGGCGACACGGTCGCGTCGAGCGGGCTGAGGGTCGCGCCGGGGGCCACCTGCTCGCCGTCCGCAGCGCCGGTCGGTGCGGGCGTCGGGACGGCGGTGCCGAGCGGCGCGCCGGTGGTGGTGAGCTCGGCGGGGCGCTCGACGGCGAGGCCGGCGTAGAGCCCGGCGCCGACCAGCAGGGCCGCGGCCGCGGTGCCGACGAGCAGGGCGGCCCCGCGTCGACGGCGGCGTGCCGGCGCGGCGGGCGGCACGGCGCCGACGGCGTGCCTGATCGAGGTGTGCTCGGGCAGCGTGACCAGGGCGGGCGCCCCGGAGCGCACGGCCTCGAGGTCGAGGCGCATCGCGCGCGCCGAGGCGTAGCGCGCGGCGGGGTCCTTGTGCATCGCGCGGGCGAGCACCCGGTTGAGGCCGCGGGCGAAGGCGTCACCGCCGGGCAGCTGCGGCACCGGGGCCTGCAGGTGCGCCATGGCGATCTCGACGTCGGTGCCGGCGTACGGCGCCGAGCCGGTCAGCACGTGCCACAGCAGGCAGCCGGTGGCGTAGACGTCGCCGGGCACGCCCGCGGTCCGGCCCTGGTGCCGCTCGGGGGCCATGTAGGGGAAGGAGCCCACCAGGCCGCCGGTGCGGGTGACCTCGGCGCCGGGCAGGGTGGCGATGCCGAAGTCGCAGAGGAACGCCTCGGTGCGCTCACCGCGCCGGCGCAGCAGCACGTTGCTGGGCTTGACGTCGCGGTGCACGATGCCGGCGCGGTGGGCGTCCTCGAGCCCGAGGAGCACCTGGGCGACCAGGTCGAGCCCGGCGCCGGGCGCCAGGGCCCCCTCGGCCCGCAGGCGCTGGAGCAGGTCGCCGTCGGGGACGAGCTGGGTGACCAGGAACAGGCAGCCGTCGACCTCGCCGTGGTCGTGGACGGCCACCACGTGGGGCGAGTCCATGCGGGAGAGCGCCAGCGCCTCGCGCTGGAAGCGCACCCGGTACTCCGGGTCCTCGGCCAGCTGCGGGCTGATGACCTTGAGCGCCACCTCGCGGTCGAGCGTGGTGTCGTGGGCGGCGTAGACGATGCCCATGCCACCGTGCCCGAGCTGGCGCACCAGCCGGTAGCGGCCCACGTCGTCGCCGACCGACGGCATCCTGATCATGCGCCCAGTGAAGCCGCCACCCGCCCGTCTTTACAAACGGCGGAGCCGCCCGTCAGGGGCGCAGCCGGCGCTGGGCGGCGGCCCGCACCGCGTCGCTGAGGCGGTCGAGGACCTCCGAGCCCAGGCGCCAGCGCTGCCAGTGCAGCGCGACGTCGAGGTGCTCCTCGCCGCCCAGGGCGACCAGGCTGCCGGCGCGCAGCGCCGGGTCGAGCTGGGGCTCGGGCACCATCCCCCACCCGAGCCCGGCCTCGATGGCGGCCACGAAGTCGGCCGAGGTGGGCACCCGGTGCACCACGCGGGGCGCGCCGGCGCCGCGCCGCGCGAGCCACTGGTCCTGCAGGGCGTCCTTGTCGTTGAAGACCACCATCGGCAGCCCTGACCAGTCCGGACGCGCCGCCTCCCCCGGCCCGACCAGGGCGGGCGCGGCCGCGGGCCGGTAGCGCAGCGTGCCCAGCGGCTCGACGCGGCAGCCCTGCACCGCGACCGGGTCGCTGGTCACCGCGCCCAGCACCCGCCCCTCGCGCAGCAGGTCGTGCGACCAGGCCTGGTCCTCCACGTGCAGGCCCAGCGCCACCCCCGGCCACTGCGCCACGACCCCCAGCACCTCGCGGAACCAGGTGGCGAGCGAGTCGGCGTTGACGGCCACACCCAGGTCGAGACGCGGCCCGGCAGCCCCGACGGGGTCCTCCGGGTCGAGACCCAGCTCGGCCCGGGCCTCGGCCGCCAGCAGCGCCTGGGCCCGACCGAGCCGCACCAGCACGGCCCCGGCGTCGGTGGGGGTGCACGGCGTCGCGCGCCGCACCAGCACCTGCCCGACCTCGGACTCCAGGGCCCGGACCCGCTGGCTCACCGCGCTGGGCGTCACGTGCAGCGCGCGGGCGGCGGCCTCGAAGGTGCCGGTGTCGCAGACCGCGACCAGCGCGGCGAGTTGCGGGGCGGCGTACGTCATGAAGCAACGCTAAGCCATCCACAAGAACATTCGCTGTCCTTCAGGCCAGGGCCCTCCTAGCCTCGTCCCATGACCTCCACCGCACTCGCCGGGCTGCTCGCCGGCCTCGGCCTGATCGTCGCAATCGGCAGCCAGAACGCGTTCGTCCTGCGCCAGGGCCTCGCCCGCCAGCAGGTCCTGCCCGTCGTGGTGGTCTGCGCGGTGTCCGACGCGGTGCTCATCGCCGCCGGGGTGGCCGGCATCGGCACCATCGTCGAGCAGGCCCCCGAGGTGCTGGTGGTGGTGCGCTGGGCGGGCGCGGCCTTCCTGACGGCGTACGGCGTGCTGTCGCTGCGGCGGGCCGCTCGCGGGGGCGAGACGCTCGAGGCGGCGGCACAGGGGGTGACCCGGCTGTGGCCCGCGGTGCTGACCACGCTCGCGCTGACCTGGCTGAACCCGCACGTCTACCTCGACACGGTGCTGCTGCTCGGCTCGCTGGCCAGCGGCTACGGCGTCGAGGGCCGCTGGGCCTTCGCGGCGGGGGCCGCCCTGGGCTCGGTGGTGTGGTTCGTCGGGCTGGGCTACGGCGCCCGGCTGGCCTCGGGCCTCTTCGCCCGCCCCGGCGCCTGGCGGGTGCTCGACCTGCTCATCGGCATCGTGATGCTGGCCCTGGCCGTCTCGCTCGCGCTGGGCTGAGCCCGCTCAGCGCACCGGGCGGATCGGCCCGGCGCCGGGCTCGACCCCCTCGAGCACCTCGACCTCGTCGCCCTCGCGGATCGTGACCGGCCGCCCGTCGGGCAGGTCGGGGACCAGGTTGGTGCCGAACCAGGTGGCGCCGTCCCAGCGCCGGATCCGCGCCAGCGAGGCGATCGGCTCCTTGCCGCCCTCGGCGGTGTCGGGGTCGAGGGTGGTGATGACGCAGCGCGCGCAGCCCTTGACGGCGCGGAAGTCGACGCCGCCGATGCGGACCCGGCGCCAGTCGTCCTCGGCCCAGGCGGTCACGCCGTCGACGACCACGTTGGGCCGGAAGCGCTCCATCGGCAGCGGGTCGTGGACGCCTCCGCTGCGCTCGAGCACCTGGTCGTTGAGCGCGGCGAGCGAGGCCCGGGTGGTGACCAGCAGCGGGTAGCCGTCGGCGAGCGAGACCCGGTCGTCGGGGGCGGCGTACTCGGCGGAGACCGGGCGCCGGGTCGGGTCGTCGAGGTGCACCAGCCGCACCGGGCGACCCAGCACACGGTTCAGCCACGCGTCGGCCTCGCCGGCGTGGGCGGCGGTCAGCTCGGAGCGCCACAGCCGCACCGGCACCTGGCGCGCCGGGTCGGGGGTCGCCACCTCGAGCGCGTCGCAGCCCGGCGCCTCGATGCGCAGCCCGGCGGCGGTGATCTCGGGGCGCAGGAGCAGCAGCGGGTGCACCTCGCGGGCGGTGACGGCCAGGCCGTCGGGGTCGACGACCATCCACCGGCGGTCGCCCTCGAGCCCCCAGGGCTCCACCGACGACTCGGCGAGCCGCTCCCCGCGCGCCGACTTGAGCGGGTAGCGGTGGATCGAGGCCAGCGTCGGTGTGCGAGCGGCGCTCACCCGGCGCCGCCCAGGGGCAGCACGAGCTCGGCCGGGGCCCCGGCGACCACGCGCACCGGCACGCCCCAGTCCTGCTGGTGCATCCGGCAGGCCGCGCCCTCGCCGCCGTCGACGTCGCAGGAGGCGGCCCGGGCGGCGACGTGCAGCACGCCGTCGCCGGCGTGCGGGTCGAGCACCAGGGTGCGGGTCAGCGCGGTACCGCGACCCGAGCCCTCGCGCAGCAGCCCCGGCGGCGTCGACTCGACGACGAGCTGGGAGGGCGGGCCGAAGCGGTCGTCGACCTTCTGCCCCGGCGGCGGCTCGAAGGTGACGACGAGCTCGAGCTCGGCGGCCACGTCGGTGACCGGTCGCTGCGTGGAGTGCGCGAAGCCGTCGACGGTGGCCACGGCCCCGAGCGGCACCCGGGCCAGCCGGTGCGCGGCCGACTCGACCACCACCAGCACCCCGGGGTCGGCGGGGTCGAGGACCGCGCCGCTGGGCTCGGCGAGCCCGGTCGCGAGCGTCGTGAGGGTCGCGGTCGCGGGGTCGAAGCGGCGCACCGCGCCGTTGTAGGTGTCGCAGACCGCCACCGAGCCGTCGGCCAGCACGGTGACGCCCAGCGGGTGCTGGAGCAGCGCCTGGTCGGCGGGTCCGTCGCGGAAGCCGAAGTCGAAGAGGCCGCTGCCGACCGCGGTGCCGACCGAGCCGTCGGCGTCGATCCAGCGCAGCGACGACGTCTCGCTGTCGGCCAGCCACAGCCGATCGCCGTCGGGCGCGAGCCCCGAGGTCTGGGCGAACCACGCCTCGCCGGCGGGCCCGTCGAGCAGGCCCTCGTTGGCGGTGCCGGCGGCGACCTCCACCACCCCGGTGCGCGGGTCGAGGGTCCAGAGCTGGTGGATGCCGGCCATCGCGACCCACACCCGCTCCCGCCACCAGGTGACGTCCCAGGGCGAGGAGAGCCGGGCGGTGCCGTCGCCGCTCATCCACTGGTGGCCGTCGCCGGCCAGGGTGCGGACCGCGCCGGTGGCCAGCTCGAGCCCGGCCAGCCGGTGCCCGACGGTGTCGGCGACGACGACGTCGTACCCGACCTCGGCGGCCACGTCGGGCGGCAGCAGGCACAGCCCGTTGGGCTCGCGGAACCCGCCGGTACGGCGCACCACAGCCCCCTCGGCGTCGAGCTCGACGACCTCGTCGTGCCCGGCGTCGGCGACCAGCAGGTGCCCGTCGGGCAGCGCGACCGCCTTGGCCGGGAAGCGCAGGTCGGTCGGCTCCACGACCGGGGCGACGTACGGCGACCCGGCGGGCTGGAGCGTGCCGCGCTCGCGGTGCTCGGGCACCAGGTCGGCCAGCAACGCCTCGATCGCGTGGGCGTGGCCCTCGCCGGCGTACTGCGCCACCACGTAACCCTCGGGGTCGACCAGCACCAGGGTCGGCCAGGCGCGGGCGGTGTAGGCCTGCCAGGTCACCAGCTCGGGGTCGTCGAGCACCGGGTGGTGCACGCCGTAGCGCTCGACGGCCGCCGCGAGCGCGTCGGGGTCGGCCTCGTGGGCGAACTTCGGGCTGTGCACCCCGACCACCACCAGCTCCTCGGCGTACGCCGCCTCGAGGGGGCGCAGCTCGTCGAGGACGTGGAGGCAGTTGACGCAGCAGAACGTCCAGAAGTCCAGCAGCAGGAAGCGGCCGCGCAGGTCGCTCAGGGTCAGGGGGCCGTCGGTGTTGAGCCAGCCTCGGCCGGCGAGCTCGGGGGCGCGGACGCGCGGGCGGTGCGACATGACCCGGATTCTGCCTCCGCCCGGCGACCGCCCGGAACTTTGCGAAGTCGCTGACGAGGACCGCGGGTCTCGTTACGGTGCTGGAGTCACCTGCCCACGACCCCAGGAAGCCATGACCGCTCGTCCCACCGTCCTGACCGCTCTGACCGGGTCCGCCGCCGTGCTGGCGCTGACCCTGGGTGCGTGTGGGGGAGGTGAGGACGAGCCCACCGCGTCCACGACCGCCGACGCGGACCTCGACACCGGCGCCGACACCGGCTCCGAGGACGACGGTGGGGACGCCGGTGGGGACGACACGCAGGCCTCCGACGGCGGGACCGGACAGGTCGTCGTCGCGGGCACCACCTACTCCTTCACCCCCACCACCTGCGTCTTCAGCCCCGGCGACGCCCAAGAGTTCTCGATCAACGGCCCCGGCGAGGCGGAGGACGGCACCCCGGTCTTCGTCGACGCCGTGGGCCCGAACCAGCTGGTCGTCTACGTCGGCACCGCCGAGGCCTTCGGCGAGGCCGACACGATCTACGAGGTCAACCCGATGCTGGGCGGGGGCGGACCCACCGAGCCGATGGCCGGTCTCGAGGCCGGCGACGGGTCCGTCTCGGCCACCCCCGGCTTCTACCGGGTCGACGAGTCGCGCACCGAGTTCGAGGACGTCGGCCAGGGCGAGCTCGAGGTCAGCTGCGGCTGACCCGACCGGGCTTCCCGGTTGCTGCCCGACGGCGACCAGGTCTGGGATAGCGTTCGTCCTCGAGAAGACGGAGGTCGCACGCCATGTCCCACCCCGACCTCCGGGCCGGACCCGAGGCCGACCTGCGCGTCGCCTTCGACCGCTACGCGCGCCTGGTGCGCCGGTCCCTGGGCTCCGACATGGCCCTGGTCAGCCTGGTCGAGGAGCAGCGGCAGGCGTTCGTCGGCGCCGACGGGCTCACCGGTGAGCTGGCGACCACGCGCGAGACCCCGCTGTCGCACTCGTTCTGCCAGTGGGTGGTCGCCGACCAGGCCCCGCTGGTCATCACCGACGCCCGTCTCGACGAGCGGCTGCGCAGCAACCTGGCGATCCCCGACCTCGGGGTGATCGGCTACGCCGGCTACCCGATCCGTGACCAGCACGGCACCATCGTCGGCTCGCTGTGCGCGATCACCCACGAGCCGCGCGAGTGGAGCGGGGCCGACCTGGCCTCGCTGCAGGACCTCGCGGCGGCCTGCTCCAGCGAGCTGGCCCAGCGCGGGCTGCGGGCCGAGGCGGCCCGGGCCGCCGACTCGGCGGCCAACCTGTCGCGCCGCTCGAGCGTGCTGCTCGCCCTGAGCGAGGGCCTGGCCAGCACCCGCACCCTCGGCGACGTGGCCGTCGCCGTCGAGGCCGTCTCGATCGAGCAGCTCGGCTGCTCGCGCGCCGGCATCTGGATCGACGACACGTCCCTGCACCCGGGCTCCTCCGACCCGGTCGGCGACGACGCCCGCCTGCACTACGTGCCCCGCACCGGCGACGACTGGCGCTCGGCCCAGCTCAACCAGCGCCTCGGCCTCGACCACTCCAACCCGCTGGGCAGCGCGATGGTCCTGCAGCGGCCGGTGTGGTTCCACGACCGGGCCGCGCAGAACGAGCACTACGGCCACCTCGACCTCAGCGCCCAGGTCGGCGAGGCCCGCGCCTTCCTGCCGCTCTACGACACCGACGGCGTCTCGCTGGGGGCGATGGCGCTGGTCTGGGACACCGCCCGCGACCAGAGCGACGAGGACGTCACCACGATGACCGCGCTGGCGTCGTACACCGCCCAGGCGGTGAGCCGGGCGCTGCTGGTGCAGGAGCGGCTCGACGCCCTGGTGACGCTGCAGAGCGCGCTGCTGCCGGCGCTGCCGCGCAGCACCGGCCAGGAGATCGCGGCGCGCTACCGCCCGGCCGCCGCCCGCGACCAGGTCGGCGGCGACTGGTACGACGCCGTGGTGATGCCCGGCGGCGACACCTCGCTGATGATCGGCGACGTGGTGGGCCACGACCTCGGGGCCGCGGCGACGATGGGCCAGGTGCGCAACATGCTGCGCGCCATCACCTGGGCCGTCGACGACCGCCCGGCGGCCAACGTGCGCCTGCTCGACCACGCGCTGCACGACCTCGAGGTCGAGGGCCTCGCGACGCTGGTGCACGCCCGCATCGAGGCCCCCGGCCAGGAGGGCGACGAGCCCGGCGGGCGCTGGCTGGCCTGGACCAATGCGGGGCACCCGCCGCCGCTGCTGCTCGGGCCCGAGGGCCGGTGCTCCTACCTGCAGGACGGGCCGCCCGACCTGATGATCGGGGTGCTGCCCGACGTCGAGCGCGCCGACCAGCGCGTCCTCGTCGCGGCCGGCTCGACCCTGCTGCTCTACACCGACGGGCTCGTCGAGCGGCGCGGCGAGCACCTGGACGAAGGGCTCGAGCGGTTGGCCGCCGCCGTGGCGGACCACGGCCACCTGCCGGTCGAGAAGTTCCTCGACGCCGTGCTGCGCGACCTCGCCGACGACGACCTCGACGACGACATCGCGGTGATGGCGGTGCGGTTCACGCCCGACGACTGAGGCGCCGACCCCGCCGGGCGCCAGTGCGGCCGCTAGTGCTGGCGGCGCTCGTGCAGCCGCTGCTGGGCCGCCTCGAGGTAGGCCAGGCAGGGCGCCTCGTGGCCGGGGTGCTGCTCGGTGAGGTGGAAGGTCCACCGGTCCATCGCGGCCAGGTAGCCGTTGTCGGCGCCCGGTCGGTACGTCGACCACGCGCGCCGCTGGGTGCGACCGGTGGCCCGGGCCGAGGCCGAGGTGGTGCACTCGGAGCAGCCGATGCGGTAGACGAAGGAGTCGTCGGCGCCCACGTCGATGGTGACCGTGGCCAGCGCCCCGGCCTCGGCCGTGGCCTTGCGGGCTCGCGCCGATCGTGTCGCCGCCATGGCCACCCCTCCTCGTGCTTCCTCGACGACCGAGACTACGGGGGCTCTAGGCTGCCGCCCATGAGCGCCCCCGACGACCGCGACCTCCTCGCCGGCTACGCCGAGACCTGGTGGCAGGCCATCGACGACTTCACCGCCCTGCTCGAGGACCTCGACGAGGCCGAGTGGGCGACCCCCACCGACCTCGCGGGCTGGGACGTGCGCGCGGTCGCCGCCCACGTCGCCCACCTCGAGCAGGTGCTGGCCACCGGCGTCGAGGAGCACGCCGAGGTCGGCGAGCCCGCCCACGCGAGGGGCCTGATGAACCTCTACACCGAGATCGGCGTCGTCAACCGGCGCGACGCCTCGCCCGACGCGATCATCAACGAGATCCGCTCCGCGGCGACCGCTCGGCGCACGGCGCTGCTGGCCGACCCCCCGTCCGACGCCTCCGCGACCCCCGACCGGGCCTTCGGCGGGGTGCCGTGGAGCTGGGGAACGCTGCTGCGCAACCGGCCCCTCGACGTCTGGATGCACGAGCAGGACGTGCGCCGCGCGACCGGTCGCCCCGGCGGCCTCGACAGCGCGGCGGCGCAGCACACCATCGAGTACCTCGCGGAGTCGATGGGCTACGTGCTGGCCAAGAAGGTGGGGGCACCGGCCGGCACCACGCTGTTGCTGCACGTCGAGGGCTGCGAGCCGGTCGCGCACGCCGTCGGCGACGACGGCCGCGGCCGCCCGGTGGCTCCCCCGGCGACCCCCACCGTGGCGCTGCACCTCGACCGCGACTCCTTCGCCCGGCTGGCCGGCGGGCGCTGCGACGCCGAGCCCGGCGCCGTACGGGTCGAGGGCGACCAGGAGCTCGGCGCCCGGGTGGTCGCGTCGATGGCGACCACCCCGTGAGCGCCCCGGTGAGCAGGCCCGTGGACACCTGGCGGCTGGCCGACATCCCCGACCAGGCCGGGCGCACAATCGTGGTCACCGGCCCGTCGGTCGGCGGCCTGGGCCACGTCACCGCGCTCGAGCTGGCCCGCCGCGGCGCGCGGGTGGTGCTCGCCGGGCGCACCCAGGCCAAGCTCAACGAGGCCCGGTCGAGCATCGAGGCCGAGGTGCCCGGCGCCGACCTCGAGCCGCTGCTCGTCGACGTCTCCGACCTGTCCTCCGTACGCCGCGCGGCCGCGGCCGCCGGCCGGCTGGGGCCGATCCACGTGCTGGTCAACAACGCCGGGGTGATGGGCACGCCGTACTCGCGCACCGCCGACGGGCTCGAGCTGCAGATGGCCACCAACCACTTCGGGCCGTTCCTGCTGACCGGGCTGCTGCTGCCGCAGCTGGTCGACAGCGAGGGCGGGCGCGTGGTGGCGGTGTCCTCGCAGTTCCACCGGGCGGCGCGGCGCGCCCCGCTCGAGGACCCGCGCAGCACCACCGGCCGCTACTCGCGCTGGCCGACGTACGCGCGCACCAAGCTGGCCAACCTGCTGTTCACCTTCGAGCTCGACCGGCGCTGCCGGGCCGCGGAGGTGCCGGTGCTCGCGACCGCGGCGCACCCCGGCTTCGCCGGCAGCCACCTCGCGGTCAACGGCCAGTACGGCCGCACCAGCGGCGGGGTCGCCAGCATCCTCGACGGCGCCATCAAGGCCGTCTCCCAGCCGGTCGCCCACGGCGCCTGGCCGACGCTGATGGCCGCCACCGCCGACCTGCCCGGGTCGACGTACTGCGGGCCGGGCGGGCTGGGCGAGATGTCCGGCGCGCCGCAGGTCGTCACCGCGCGCCGCCTCGCCCACGACGAGATCGCCCAGCGCCGGCTGTGGGAGCTCAGCGAGCGGGTCACCGGCATCAGCTACCCCTGAGCGGCGGACCGCCTAGCGCTGCTCGTCCCGCACCCGCACCAGCCCGCCGAGGGTGGCGACGTACGCCGCCCCGTCGGGGCCGAGGGTGACCTCGGACCAGTGGTTGTCGAGCAGCGGGCCGCGGCCGGTGCGCACCGAGAAGGCGGGGCGGCCGGTGCGGACGTCGAGGGCGGTGAGGTACCAGGCGTCGACGCCCCACCAGCTCTTGCGCTTGGTCCAGGAGTAGAGCAGCCCGGCCTGGGCGGAGACGGCCGGGGTCGCGGAGGGCGAGACCACCTCGGAGGTCCAGGCCGGCACGCACTCGCGCCCCACGACGTCGACGCGGGCCAGGCCGCCGGTCGGGACCCGGCCCAGGACGGTGCGCAGCACCCCGTCGTAGCCGTGGGTGTTGGCGACCACGACCCCGCGGCCGACGGCGACCAGCGCGCCCTGGCTGGCCGAGGCGTCGTCGTCGAAGACCTCGGCCTGGCAGACCCGTTCGCCGTCGGCGCCGTCGAGGACGACGACGTGCATGCGCGGGTTGGCGTTGTCGGTGATCGCGACCAGCCCGTCGGCCAGCAGCGTCGCCGGTGAGCCGCTGCCCTGGGCGAGCTGGCCGGGCTTGGTGGCGCTGCCGCGCTCGTAGTCGCTGCGCCAGGTCAGCACCGGTTCGCCGCCGCGCACGTCGAGGCGGGCCACGGAGCCGACCGTGACGACGTACACGCCGCCGTCGGGGCCGCTGGTGAGCGGGTTGGCGACCTCCTCGTCGAGCTCGAGCAGCTGCGGCGGGCCGCCGAGCGGGTCGAGGAAGCCGGCCCGGCCCTGGCGGGTGACGAACCAGGTGCGGCCGTCGCTGTCGGGCGCCACCGAGAGCAGGCAGTCGTCGTCGGGCACCAGGGCGCCCAGGTCGTGGGTCTCGAGGGTGGTCAGGTCGGCCTCGCCGGCGCCGTCGGCGGTGGCCACGACCAGCACCTGCCGGTCGGCGGTGGGCACGACGACCCGGTCGGCGGCGTCGAGGTGGAAGCCGACCCGGGCGCAGCCGGGCGCGCCGTCGGGGTCGGGCAGGTCCTTGCCGGCGAGCGGGCGCAGGGTGTCGGCGTCGATGACGCGCAGGCGCTGGTCGTCGCCCTCGCCGCACAGCGCCACCAGCCGGCCGCCGGTGGTGACGTCGATCCCCGCGCACTGCTCGGCGCCGTACCAGGCGGTGTCGACCTCGGGGCTCAGCCCGAGCGGCCCGGCGACGGCCGCCGTGCCGGGGGCGTCGAGGGTGAGCGGCTGCGGGGTGACGGGCCGGCCGGTGTAGCCGGGGGTGACCAGCGCCCCCGAGCCGCTGGGCAGCGGCAGCAGACCGTCGGGCACGAGCACCAGCAGGCCGGCGAGCACCGCGAGCGCCAACCCCCAGCCGCCGACCGTACGACGACCGGGCCGCCAGGCGCGCCGCACCCGCGGGTGCGCCAGGCCGACCAGGGCGAGCAGCGGCACCAGGGGCCCCAGCCACCACCACAACAGGCCGAGGCCCAGCAGGACCGCGGTGCGCCAGAACCTCACGCGCTCAGCGCTGGCGCGGCCCGAACTCGGGGGCGATGCGCTGGAAGGCGGCCTCGCGGGCGGCCTTGGTGTTGCGCGCGACCAGCAGCCAGGCCTGCTCGACCCGCTCGCGGGCGAAGGTGTGGCGCGCCGAGGAGGTCCAGGTGTCGTCGAAGAGCCGCTTGGCGGCGGCGAGCTGGTCGGGCGAGCGGCCCTTGAGCTGCTCGGCGAGCTCGAGGGCGGCGGCGACGGGGTCGCTGTCGATCTCGGTGACCAGGCCCAGGTCGTGGGCCTGCTTGCCGGTGACGGTCTCCGCGGTCATCGTCAGCCGCTTCGCCACGTCGATGCCGACGAGCTCCTTGAGCGAGCGGACGCCCGACATGTCGGGGATGATCCCCCACCTGCCCTCGAGCACCGACCACTGCGAGTCGGGGGTGGCGATGCGGAAGTCGGCGGCCAGCGCGATCTGCAGCCCGCCGCCCAGGCAGTGCCCGTGGACCGCCGCCACGACCGGCACCGGCAGCCGGCGCCAAGCCCAGCAGGCCTCCTGGAAGGTGTTGGTGCCGCGCCAGGGCCGCGGCACGAAGGCCAGCGCGACCCGGCCCGGGGTGCGCATCACGGTCGCGAAGTCGAGGCCGGCGCAGAAGGCATCGCCCTCGCCGGAGAGCACGACCGCGCGCAGGGTCTTGTCGCGGCGCAGCATCCGGGCCGTCGAGACGAGGTCGTCGAGGACGTCGAGGGTCAGCGCGTTGAGCTTGTCGGGGCGGTCGAGACGCACGTGGGCGACGCCGTCCTCGATGGTGCAGGCGACGTGGCTCGTCCGGTTGCTCATGCGCTCATGATGCATGATGCGGGAATGAGCCACGAGCGTGCCGGGACCACCGCCGAGCCAGCCGACCTCATCGACGTCGCGCAGGTCGTGACCGCCTACTACACCGGCGTGCCCGATCCCGACGACCCCGACCAGCAGGTCGCCTTCGGCACCAGCGGGCACCGCGGCACCTCGCTGCGCACCGCCTTCAACGAGACCCACATCCTGGCCACCACCCAGGCGATCTGCGAGTACCGCCGCGAGCAGGGCTACGACGGGCCGCTGTTCATCGGCCGCGACACCCACGCGCTCTCCGAGCCGGCCTGGTCGACCGCCCTGGAGGTGCTGGTCGCCAACGACGTCACGGTGCTGGTCGACGACCGCGACGGCTACACCCCCACCCCGGCGGTCTCCCACGCCATCCTGCGCGCCAACGGCGGCCGGACGACCGGTTCGGGGCTCGCCGACGGGATCGTGGTCACGCCCTCGCACAACCCGCCGGCCGACGGCGGCTTCAAGTACAACCCGCCCCACGGCGGCCCCGCCGACTCCGACGCCACGAAGGTGATCGCGGCGCGCGCCAACGAGCTGATCCGCGGCGGCCTCGACACCGTACGGCGGGTGCCGTTCGCGCGGGCCCGGGCGGCAGCGACGACGTACGACTTCCTCGGCGGCTACGTCGACGACCTGCCGAACGTGGTCGACCTCGAGGCGATCCGCCGCGCCGGGGTGCGCATCGGCGCCGACCCGCTGGGCGGGGCGTCGGTGGGCTACTGGGGCGAGATCGCCGAGCGGCACGGCCTCGACCTGCACGTGGTGAACCCGCTGGTCGACGCCACCTGGCGCTTCATGACCCTCGACTGGGACGGCAAGATCCGGATGGACTGCTCCTCCCCCTCGGCGATGGCCTCGCTGGTGGCCCAGAAGGACGCCTACGACATCGCCACCGGCAACGACGCCGACGCCGACCGGCACGGCATCGTCACCCCCGACGCCGGCCTGATGAACCCCAACCACTTCCTGGCCGTGGCGATCGGGCACCTCTTCGGCGGGGCCCGCCCCGACTGGCCCGAGACCGCCCGGATCGGCAAGACGCTGGTGTCGTCGTCGATGATCGACCGCGTCGCCGCCTCGCTCGGCAAGCCGCTGGTCGAGGTGCCGGTCGGCTTCAAGTGGTTCGTGCCCGGGCTGCTCGACGGCTCCTTCGGCTTCGGCGGCGAGGAGTCGGCCGGCGCCTCGTTCCTGCGCCGCGACGGCTCGACCTGGACCACCGACAAGGACGGCCTGCTGCTGTGCCTGCTCGGCACCGAGATCCTCGCGACCACCGAGCAGACGCCCTCCCAGCACTACGCCGCGCTGGTCGCCGAGCACGGCGACCCGGCGTACGCCCGCGTCGACGCGCCCGCGACCCGCGAGCAGAAGGCCGCGCTGGCGGCGCTGAGCCCCGACGCCGTCACCGCCACCGAGCTCGCCGGCGAGCCGATCACCGGCAAGCTGACCGAGGCCCCCGGCAACGGCGCCGCCATCGGCGGGCTCAAGGTGACCACCGAGTCGGCCTGGTTCGCCGCCCGTCCCTCGGGCACCGAGGACGTCTACAAGATCTACGCCGAGTCGTTCCGCGGCCCCGACCACCTGGCGCAGGTCCAGGAGCAGGCCCGCGAGGTGGTCAGCGCCGCGCTGGGCGGGTCGTCGCAGTGACCGGCACGATCCTGACGATGGGCGGCGGCGGCTTCTCGATGGCCGACGACCGGTCCGTCCCGGCGCCGCTCGACGACTTCCTGCTCTCCCTGGTGGAGAGCCCGCGGGGCGCCGGTGGGCTGCCCCGGGTCTGCTTCGTGGGCACCGCCAGCGGCGACGCGGCGTCGTACGTCGACGGGTTCACGACCGCCTTCGCCGGGCGCGCCGAGACCAGCGTGCTGCCGCTCTTCTACTACGACCAGATCCCTGGCGGGGACCTGCGCGCGCACGTGCTCGCCCAGGACGTGGTCTACGTCGGCGGCGGCTCGACCGCCAACCTGCTGGCGCTGTGGCGCCTGCACGGCCTCGACGAGGTGCTGCGCGAAGCGGCCGCCGCCGGCACGGTGCTCGCCGGCATCAGCGCCGGCATGAACTGCTGGTACGAGGGCTCGGTCACCGACTCCTACGGCCCGCTCGCCGCACTGCCCGACGGCCTCGGGCTGCTGCCCGGCAGCGCCTGCCCGCACTACGACGGCGAGGCCGAGCGCCGCCCCACGTACCTCGACCTGGTGGGCACCGGCGCCCTGCCCACCGGCTACGCCGCCGACGACGGGGTGGCGCTGCTGTGGCGCGACGGCGAGCTCGTCGAGGCCGTCAGCGAGCGCGAGGGAGCCGGCGCCTACCGGGTGCACCGCGCCGGTGACGCCCTCGACACCGGCGACGCGGTCGAGTCCCTCGAGGTCGCCGAGAGCCCCCTCGAGGTCCGCCTCCTCCCCTGACCAGCACCGTTGGTCGAGCAGCAAGGAGCGCCAGCGACGCGCGTCGCCGAGACCCCGTAAGTGACTCGCAGACCGCAACCGTGGTCGCCGTACGCCATGGGCTCACCGGGTTTCGGCGACGCTCGAGCCTTCGGCCCTCGCTGCTCAACCTACGGCGGCGCCCTCCCTGCTCAACCGACGACGGTGACCGGGTCGCCGGGGCGGACGGTGCCGGGGCGGAGGACGTGGCCGTCGACGCCGAGGGTGGGGGTGCCGCGGAGGGTGGTGAGGGCGGTGAGGACGCCGGAGCCGCGGGCGCCGGTGACCGGGTCGAGGTCGAGGACGGCGCAGCGGGGGGTGCGGGTGGTGAAGCGGAGGACGGCGCTGCCGACGGCCACGTCGCGACCGACCCAGTCGTCCTCGGCGAAGGCCCGACCGACCTCGACGACGAGGTTGGCGCGCACTCGGGCGGGGTCGAGGCCGCCGAGCGCGGCGAGCGACCCTTCGCCCACCAGGCTGACCGAGCCGCCGTAGACGACCCCGCCGGCCGGGGCCCGTGCCAGGCGCACCCGGCGACCCAGGTGGGCGGAGGCGGCCTCGGCGAACGGTCCGTCCACCAGCTCGAGCGCCACCTCGCGACCCCAGTAGTCGCAGGTGACCGACTCCCCCGAGAGCACCGCGGGAGCCCGCAGCGCAGCACGCCCCGGCGCCTCGAGCACCAGCTCGTCACCGGCCTCGTCGAGCAGCAGCCCCACGAGTCCCGGGTGGGCCACGGTCCGCAGCACCTGCCGGGCGCCGACGTCGACGAAGCACCAGCGCCGGTCACCGACCACCCCGTCGGCGGCCAGCACCACCTGGTCGCGGGCGAGGTGACGGGTGCCCTTCGCGGCGGCGTACCCGACCCTGCTGACCCTCACCCGCCCGAGCCTGCCACGCCCGGGTCTTGTCCAGGCCGGTCGAGCCTGGTGAGGTACGCGGTGTGACCCAGGACTCCTACGCCGCCGGCCCCACCGAGCCGCCCCTCCCGGACACCACGATCGGCGCCGACCTCTCGCGCACCGTGGCCGCCCATCCCGACCGGGAGGCGCTGGTGGAGGTCGCGAGCGGACGCCGCTGGACCTGGCGCGAGCTCGAGGACGACGTCGACCGGGTCGCCAAGGGGCTGATGGCCGCCGGTGTCGAGAAGGGCGACCGGGTGGGCATCTGGGCGCCGAACTGCGCCGAGTGGACCCTCGTGCAGTACGCCGCCGCCCGCACCGGCGCGGTGCTGGTCAACGTCAACCCGGCCTACCGCACCCACGAGCTGGCCTACGCGGTCAACCAGAGCGGACTGTCGCTGATGGTGGCCGCGACGTCGTTCAAGTCCAGCGACTACACCGCGATGCTGCGCGAGGTCGGCCCGCAGTGCCCCGACCTTCGCCGGGTCGTGCACATCGGCACCGACGACTGGGACGCCCTGGTGGCCGGCGGCGACGACGTGAGCGACGAGGCGCTGGCGGAGCGTGCCGGCTCGCTGGACCCCGACGACCCGATCAACATCCAGTACACCTCGGGCACCACCGGCTACCCCAAGGGCGCGACGCTCACGCACCGCAACATCCTGGGCAACGGCTTCATGACCACCGAGCTCATCGGCCTGGGCCCCGAGGACCGTCTGTGCATCCCGGTGCCGTTCTACCACTGCTTCGGGATGGTGATGGGCAACCTGGGCTGCACCTCCCACGGCACCACCATGGTGATCCCGGCGCCCGGCTTCGACCCCGAGACCACCCTGCGCACCATCGCCGCGGAGCGCTGCACCGGCGTCTACGGCGTGCCCACGATGTTCATCGCCATGCAGAACCACCCCACCTTCGCCGAGCACGACCTCAGCAGCCTGCGCACCGGCATCATGGCCGGCTCGGTCTGCCCGGTCGAGGTCATGAAGCGCTGCGTCGACGACATGCACATGAGCGAGGTCGCGATCGCCTACGGCATGACCGAGACCTCGCCGGTCAGCTGCCAGACCCGCGTCGACGACGACCTCGAGCGGCGTACGGCGACCATCGGCCGGGTGCACCCCCACCTCGAGATCAAGGTCGTCGACCCGGTCACCGGCGAGACGCTGCCCCGCGGCACCGCCGGCGAGTACTGCACCCGCGGCTACTCCGTGATGCGCGGCTACTGGAACGACGCCGAGCGCACCGCCGAGGCGATCGACGCAGACGGCTGGATGCACACCGGCGACCTGGCGGTGATGCGCGAGGACGGCTACTGCACGATCGTGGGCCGGATCAAGGACATGGTCATCCGCGGCGGCGAGAACATCTACCCCCGCGAGATCGAGGAGTTCCTGCACACCCACCCCGACGTCGAGGACGTCCAGGTCATCGGCGTCCCCGACGAGCGGTACGGCGAGGAGCTCTGCGCCTGGCTCAAGCTCCGCGAGGGCGCGCCGCCGCTGGACGCCGCCGCCGTGCGGTCCTTCTGCGAGGGCCGCCTGGCCCACTTCAAGATCCCGCGCTACGTGCTGGTGGTCGAGGAGTTCCCGATGACGGTGACCGGCAAGATCCGCAAGGTCGAGATGCGTGAGGAGTCCACGAGGATGCTCGAGCTGTGAGCGGCCCGGGTCACGTACGCTCTGCGTCGTGAGCTCCCAGCCCCCCCACGAGGCCCCCGGACCCGACCAGACCGGCTTCGCGCGTGACGCGGCCTCGAACCTGTGGGACGACGCGAAGGGGGCGGCGCTGGTGGCGCTGCCGATCCTGGTGGGCGCCGCTCTGGGCTTCCTGGTCGCTGACGGGCCCGGTCTCGTGGTCGGCGCGCTGGTCGGTGCCGCTCTGGTGGCGTTGTACTTCGCCTACGGCGCCTTCACCCTCGTGCGCGACGGCGTACGCCGCGTCCGCGGCCGCTCGCGGCCCTGAGGCGGCCGGTCAAACCCGGCCACCGTCGAGCGGCGCGGGCAGGTCGTAGCCGGTGTAGACCTCGCCGAGGTCGATGGCGGGGTCCTTGTAGTTGCCGTCCAGCCCGGTGACCGCACGCACGAGGGGCTTCTCCACCGCGGCCTTGAAGGCGAAGCGCTGCGCGAACGACAGTCCCTTCAACCAGGTCCGGTAGGCGGCGATCATCGCCTGGATCCGGCGCAGCGCCGCCTCGACCTTGCGCAGTAGGGTGGCGATCTTGCCGGCGGTGATGGCCGCCCGGGCCGCAGCCGAGGCCGCCCCCGCCGCCACCGAGGCGCCCAGGGTGAAGATCGCCCCGGCCGCGCTGACCGCCAGCGAGATCGCTGCCCACTCGACCAGCTCGAAGACGAGGTCCCGGATCAGCTGCTGGGTCTCGCGGACCTCGGTGGCGGCCTGGTCGAGAAAACCCCCGACCTCCCCCACCTGGCTCGCGATGTCGCGGATGGTCGAGGCGAGGTCCGTGATGGCCGCGCTGTAGCTGTCGTGCGCCAGCCCCGTCCACCCGCCCTGGGTGGCAGCCAGCCCGTCGGTCTCGAAGCGGGCCAGCGAGTCCAGCGAGGCGGCCATCCCGCGCCACTCGGCTGCGACCTGGTGGACCGAATCGGGATCACCGGTGATCGACTCCCACTGCTCGACCAGCGGGTTCACCAGCGGCTTCATGATGCTGTAGATCTCACCCATCAGGCCGCCCATCCAGCCCTCGACCTCGTCCCACGCCCCCACGGCTCAGACCCCCCTGAGCTGGTCGAACTGGTCGGCGACCGCCTGGTCGACCTCGCGGAAGTGCCGCTCGAGGACGCCCAGCAGCTGGCTCAGCCCCTCGCAGGCCTCGACCAGGTCGGCCAGCGCCTCGCGGGTCTGCTCGGTGGCCTGCTCGAAACCGCTCACGATGTCCTGCGACGGCAGGATCCTGCCCAGCGACCCCGGGTCGAGCCGGGCCTCCTGCCGGTCCTGCTCGATCCGGGTCGCGTACTCGGCGGCGTCGAGGTGTGCCTCGGACGCCTGCTCGAGCACGTGATACTGCGCGTAGAGCTCGCCGCTCATCGCACGTCGCTCCGCAGGGCGTCGATCTGCTCCTGGACCCCGGCCACGTCGGCGTCGGACGTGGTGCCGCGCAGCAGCGCGTCGAGCTGGTCCGGCGGGACGACCTGCCCGACGATCGCCCGCAGCTCCTGTGAGGCGCTCACGGTGGCGCTCGCGACGGCCTGCATGATCGCGGCGGCCAGCTCGGTCCCAGTCAGCTCGAGGGCCTCGTCGCTGATCATCAGCTCGGTCGGCATCCCGGCCGGGGTCACCCTCACCCGCACGCCCCCGTCGGCGGCCTCGGCCCGGCCCGACACCCCCGCGAGCTGGCGCTGCATCTCCGCGATCTCCTGGAGGCGTCGCAGGCTGCTCGCCCGCGCCTGCTCGACCCGGTCGTCCGGACCAGACGTCATCTGCTCGCCCTTCCTCGGCGCGACGGGCAGGTTCCCGTCCGGTCGGTTCTCTACCCGGGAGCGGACCCGCCAAACGCGCCGCGTCCGCGGCCGCTGATTGCCCGCGAGGCGCGGCGCCGCCGTACGATCGACGGCGCAGAGGGTTCAACGCGCGCTTGGAGGTGGGTTCGGCGCGTCGCTGTGACGCACCCGAAAGGCACCACCCCGTGACCCCCCTGTCCTCCTACCGGCGGCTGATCGACCTCGCCGGCCCCACCTACGTCCTGGTGGCGTTCCTCGGCCGCCTGCCCCTGGCGATGAGCCAGCTCGGCACGCTGCTGCTCGTCTCGACCGCGTCCGGCAGCTACGGCCTCGGCGGCCTCTCGGCCGGCGCCCTGGCCGTGGCCAACGCTCTCGGCGCCCCGGCCGCCGGTTCGCTGGCCGACCGCATCGGGCAGCGCCCGGTCGTGCTCGTCCAGTCGCTGCTGGGCGCCGCCGGCCTCGTGCTCCTGGTGGCGGCGGTCGGCGCCGACGCCGGTGACGCGGCCGTCGTGGCCATCGCGGCCGCGACGGGTCTGGCGATGCCCCAGGTCGGCCCGCTCGCCCGGGTGCGCTGGCGCCCGATGACCGAGGGCACCGGCCCGCAGCAGCGCCGCCTCGTCGACGCCGCCTTCTCGTACGAGGGCGCGGCCGACGAGGCCTCGTTCGCGCTCGGCCCCGCCCTCATCGGCCTGGCCGCGGTGCTGGTCTCCCCCAGCGGCGGCCTGGTCCTGGCCGCGGCCCTGCTCGCCGTCTTCGGCACCGCCTTCGCCCTCGACGGCTCCGCCCGGCTGGTCCCCCGCCACGACCACGCGGCGCACCCCGGCCGCCTGGTCAGCCTCGTCTTCGTGGTGCTGGCCGCCGCCCAGCTGCTGGTCGGGGTGCTCTTCGGCGCCACCCAGACCGGCGCGACGGTGCTGGCCACCGAGGCCGGGCAGCCCGGGGTCGCCGGCCTCGTGCACGCCACGCTCGGCGTCGGCAGCGCGGTCGCCGGCATCGCGACGGCGTACCTGCCCGAGCGGATCGGCCACGAGCGGCGCGCCCTGGTCGCCGCGCTGGCGCTGGCCACGCTCAGCTGGCCGCTGCTGCTGGTCGAGAGCCTGCTCGGGGCCACCGCGGTCGTGCTGGTGCTGGGCTGCGCGGTGGCGCCGTACATGATCGCGGTCTTCTCGCTGGCCGAGCGGGTGGTGCCGCTGCCGCGCGTGGGCGCCGCGATGACGACGCTGGCCAGCGCCACCGGCATCGGCTACGCGCTGGGCTCGTCGGTGGCCGGCCGGCTCGCCGACGTGCACGGCTCGACGGCCGCCTTCGCGGTCACGGTCACCACGACCCTGCTCGCCACCGTGCTGATGGCCACCCAGCAGCGGCGGTTGCGCACGGCCGTCAGCGACAGCCAGGAGCGGGAGCCCCTCGCCAGCGACCTCGTGTAGGTGCCATCCTCGGAGGATGCGGGTCGAGCAGGCCACCCCCGAGCAGTACGAGGCGCTCATCGCGCTCGGTGTCGCGCGCAACCGCCACCTCACCGGCTCCGACGCCGGCTGGCAGCTGATGGTGCCGGAGACCTGGCCGGGCCTGGTGGCCCTGCAGGCGGTGCGCGGCGACGGCACCACGCTCGGCTACGGCTGGATCACCCGCGGCACCCACCTGCCCCCGGGCTGGGCGGTCGAGTGGCTGACCGTGGCCGAGGGCGCGGAGGGCTGCGGGGTCGGCTCGGCGCTGCACCGGGCGCTCTCGAGCCGCACCCCCGCGGGCACGACCCTGATGACCAGCCGGGTCTTCGACGACGAGCCCCGCTCCCTCGCGGTGGCCCGGCACTGGGGCTACGAGGTCGAGGAGCTCTCGATCGAGTCGGCGCTGCCGCTGGTCGACCTGCCCGAGCCACTGCCGCCGTCCGGGGTCGCGCTGGAGGCCTGCGACGACCTGCGGGTGCCCGACCAGGCCGCCTTCGACGCCATGCTGCGCGCCAGCCAGACCAACCCGGAGGCCGTCCGCGGCGGGCGCTACGTCACCGCCGCCTCGCTGCTCTCCTCGAGCCAGGGGGCCCGCTCGGTCGGGGTGCTGGCCCGGGTCGACGGGCGCCCCGCGGCCATCGCCCAGGGCACCGTCGTCGGCGAGGACTTCTTCATCGCCTACACCGGCGTCGACCCGGTCCACCGCGGCCGGGGGCTGGCGCTGATGGTCAAGATGGAGATCCACCGCCGCGCGGCCGCGGCCGGCGCCACGCTCTGCCTGACGGAGAACGAGGAGCACAACCGCGGCATCCGGGCCGTCAACGCGGCCCTGGGCTACGAGGTCCGCCACGGCACCTACCGGCTGCGGCGGACCCTGCCGTGACCCGGCGGTGGCTCAGGCCGCCTGGGCGAGCTTGCGGGCCTGCTGCTGCAGCCGGGCCTGGGCGGCGCGGCGCACCTTGGGGCCCTTGGTCGTCATGCCGTAGAGCAGCTTGAGCTGGCTGGGCAGGTTCTTGGCGTTGGTGGTGGCCATCCAGCCGTTGGGCAGGGAGAGCCGCACGACCTTGTGCCAGGCCGAGTAGACCTGCGCCGGCAGCGGCGCCTCGTGGTAGTTCAGGCCGTACTTGTCGAACAGCGCCTTCACCTTGGGTGCGACCTCCGCGTAGCGGTTGGAGGGCAGGTCGGGGAAGAGGTGGTGCTCGATCTGGTGCGAGAGGTTGCCGGTCATCACGTGCATCGCCTTGGAGCCGGAGATGTTGGCCGAGCCCAGCATCTGGCGCACGTACCACTGGCCGCGGGTCTCCTTCTCCGGGATCGCCTTCTTCTCGAAGGTCTCGACGCCCTCGGGGAAGTGGCCGCACATGATCACCGAGTGCGTCCACAGGTTGCGCACGAGGTTGGCGGTGGCGTTGGCGGCCAGGGTCGGCAGGAACGAGCCGGTCGGGATCGACAGGGCCGGGTGCACGACGTAGTCCTTGGTCGCCTGCTTGCGGATCTTGCCCAGGGTGCCCTTGACGTTGGCCTTGAAGGCCTCGCTGCGCTTGTGCTTGGGGGTGCGCAGGTTCTTGCCGAGCTCGAGGTCGTAGGCGGCGATGCCGTACTCGAAGAAGCAGGCGTTGATGAAGTTCCACAGCGGCTGCGCGAGGTACATCGGCACCCAGCGCTGGTCCTCGTCGACGCGCATGATGCCGTAGCCGAGGTCGTTGTCCTTGCCCACGATGTTCGTGTACGTGTGGTGGACCTCGTTGTGGCTGTGCTTCCACGCCTCCGACGGGGTCGCGTTGTCCCACTCCCAGGTGCTGGAGTGGATCTTGGGGTCGCGCATCCAGTCCCACTGGCCGTGCATGATGTTGTGGCCGATCTCCATGTTGTCGAGGATCTTGGCCACGCTCAGCCCGAGGGTGCCCAGCACCCAGGCCGGCGGGAAGACGCTGGCCAGCAGCACCGCGCGCGAGCCGAGCTCGAGCTTGCGCTGCACGTCGATGACCTTGCGGATGTACGCCGCGTCGTCGGCGCCGCGGGAGTCGATGACCTCCTGGCGGATCGCGTCGAGCTCGGCGCCGATCTGCTCGATGTCGGCGTCGCTGAGGTGGGCGATCGGGTTCTCGGGCTTGCGGGTGATGGCAGTCATGGGGGTCTCCTCGCGTCGAGCGGTACGGGTGGTCGAGCGGGTCAGTGGTCGATGGAGCAGGCGCCGGCCGCGGCGCTCACGCAGGTCTGGACGAGGACGCCTCGCGGGTCGGTCTCGCCGGGCACGGCGGTGGTGACCTCGCCGTTGCGCAGGTCGCGCACCGAGCCCTCCTTCAGCGGCAGCACGCAGCCCATGCAGATGCCCATCCGGCAGCCGCTGGGCATCAGGACGCCGGCCTCCTCGGCCGCGTCGAGGATCGGGGTGGCGCCGTCGGCCTCGACGACCGTGCCGCCCTGGGAGAAGGTGACCGCGCCGCCCTCGCCGGCCTCGACGCGAGCGGTGCGGAACTGCTCGACGAACAGGTCGATCCCGGCGGCGCGGTGGTGCTCCTCGAGCGCGTCGAGCAGACCGGCGGGGCCGCAGGCGAAGGTGCGTCGCTCGGCCAGGTCGGGCACCAGGTCGTCGAGGTCGGCGACGTCGAGCACGCCGTGGGTGTCGTCGTAGCGCGCCACGAGCCGGATCGCGCCGGCCTCGTCGAGCGCCGCGAGGTCGTCGCGGAAGATCGAGCTCGGCTCGGTCGGGGCGACGTGGACGACCACGATGTCGAGGTCGTCGCTGCGTCGCAGGCGCAGCACGCCGGTGTCGGTGGCCGGGAACAGGTTGCGCAGCATCCCGATCACCGGCGTGATGCCGGAGCCGGCGGTGACGAACAGCAGCTTGGTCGGCTGGCCCACGGCGGTCTCGGGCAGCACGAACTCGCCCGCGGCCTGCTCGAGGTGCACGGTGGTGCCGACCGTGGCGCGGTGCACCAGGAAGTCGCTGACCTTGCCGTCGGGCACGGCCTTGACGGTGATCGAGATCAGCCCGTCGCGGCGCGGGCCGTGGGTCAGGGAGTAGGCGCGCCAGTGGCGCACCCCGTCGACGTCGATGCCGATGCGCAGGTACTGCCCGGGCACGTGGCCGGCCCAGTCGGCGCCGGGCTTGATCTCGATGGTGGCCGCGTCGGCGGTCTCGGGGCGCACCGCGACGATCCGGCCGCGCAGCGGGGCGCCGCGGCGCAGCGGGTGGAAGACGTCGAGGACGTCGTCGACGTCGAGGGGGGTGACGGCGGCCTCGGCCACGCGCCGGGCCTGCCGGCGCAGGGCAGCCGACCACGACGGACGGCCGCTGGTGGCGGGAGCACGGAAGGCAACGCTGGTCATGACTCCACACTGCTGGACGAGGGCGCTAAAGTCCTGTGCAGACGACGCAGACTTCTGCCTCCCTTTTGTTCGGAGCGAACAACATGGCTCGACGCATCCCCCGGCGCATCGCCGGCCACGGGCTCCAGCTGCCCGCCCGGGCGGTCACCGAGATGCGCGCCGACCTGGCCTCGGTCGCCGACCGGGTCGTGGCAGCGATCATCGCCGAGGTGCCGTCGTACGACGACGCGCTGACCGGGTCGATGGGCGAGAACATCCGCAACGCGGTGCAGCTGGCACTGGGTGGCTTCCTGTCGCTGGCCAGCGGCCGGCGCGGCGCCGACCCCCGCACCCCCACCGCCCCCTCGGTCGAGGGCGCCTACCAGCTGGGCCGCGGCGAGGCCCGCAGCGGACGCAGCACCGACGCGCTGCTGTCGGCCTACCGGATCGGCGCCCGGGTGTCGTGGCGCGAGATGTCGGCGACCGCGGTGCGCGCCGGCATGGACGCGCCGACCCTGGGTGCCTTCGCCGAGCTGGTCTTCGCCTACATCGACGAGCTGTCGGCGGCCAGCGTGGCCGGGCACGCCGACGAGCTGGCCACCACCGGCCGGGTGCGCCAGCGCCTGCTGGAGAAGCTCGCGCGCCAGCTGCTGGCCGGGGCGCCCGCCGAGAGCGTGGCCGAGACCGCCGCCCGCGCCGAGTGGGAGCCGCCGACCACCCTGACCGCCGTGGTGATGCCCGACTCGCAGGTGCGCCCGGTGCTGGTCTCGCTGCCCGGCGCCACGATCGCGGTGGCCGACGCCCCCGAGGTCGAGGAGGGCGGGCTGCTGCTGGTGCCCGACGCGCACGGCCGGGCCCGCGGGGCGCTGCTGCGCACGCTCGAGGGCCGCGACGCCGTGGCCGGCCCGCCGCGCCCCTGGCTGGAGGTCCGCGCCTCCCTCGACCGGGCCCGGCGGGCCCGGGCGCTGGGGCTGGGCCCCGACACCGAGAAGCACCTGCCGGCGCTGGTGCTGGCCGCCGACGCCGACGCCCGCGCCGACCTGCGCGAGGCGGTGCTTGCACCGCTGGCCGACCTGCGCCCGGCCACCGCCGAGAAGCTGACCGAGACGCTGCGCTCGTGGCTGCTGCACCAGGGCCGCCGCGACGAGGTCGCCGCCGAGCTCTTCGTGCACCCCCAGACCGTGCGCTACCGGATGGGCCAGCTGCGCGAGCTCTTCGGCGACGACCTCGAGGACCCCGAGACGGTGCTGGCGCTGGTGGTCGCGCTGGGCTGAGGGGGTGTGGGCGGGCGCCGTACGGTGGCCGCCATGACCTCTCGTCTCACCCGGGCGCTCGCCGCCGGTGCCACCGCCGCCCTGCTGTCCGGCGGCCTCCTCGCCTGCGGCGACGACCAGGAGCAGGAGGCGGCGCCCGCACCGACGCCCTCGAGCGACGAGGAGCGCGGCGAGCAGGGCAGCCGGCAGGGTGCGCGCGGGAGCGACTACCCGTCGTACGTCGCCCTCGGCGACTCCTACACCTCGGCGCCGTTCGTCCCCGAGACCGACCGCGACGACGGGTGCCTGCGCTCGAGCGGCAACTACCCCAGTCTCGTGGCCGCCGAGCTCGGCAGCGAGCTCACCGACGTCAGCTGCGCCGGCGCCCAGACGCTGTCGCTGGTCGGGGTGCAGCGCACCTTCGACGGCGAGAGCCGCCCCGCCCAGTTCGACGCGCTCGACGAGGACACCGACCTGGTCACCCTCGGCATCGGCGGCAACGACTTCGGGCTCTTCAGCACGCTGGCCTCGGGCGGGCTGGCGGTCGGCGAGGTGGAGGCCGACGACGTCGTCGGCGACATCACCGAGCAGCTCGACCAGGTGAGCGACCGGGTCACGTCGGCGCTGGCCGGCGTGGCCGACCGGGCACCCGACGCGCGGGTGATCCTGGTGGGCTACCCGCGGCTCGTGCCGGCGCAGGGCACCTGCTCCGCGCTGCCGCTCGACGACGAGGCGCTGCCGGTGGCACGCACCCTCAACCGCGGGCTGGCCGACGCGCTCGAGAACGCCGCTGAGCGCGCCGAGGTCGAGTACGTCGACCTCTACGCGCTGAGCCAGGGCCACGACATCTGCTCCGACGACCCGTGGGTCAACGGCCAGGAGAACGACCCTGAGCGGGCGCTGGCCTTCCACCCCTTCGCCGCGGGGCAGGAGGCGGTCGCCGACGAGCTGCTGCGGCTGCTCTCTGAGCCCGTCCCGAACGCCTAGTCGAGGGTGGTGAACACCTCTCGGCCGGCCACCCAGGTCCCGGCCACCTGCATGTCGCGCAGCTGACGGGCCTGTTCCTCGGCGGAGCCGTGGGGCAGCGGGTCGGCGTCGAGCAGCACCAGGTCGCCGCGGCTGCCGGCGCGCACGGTGGGCTGGTCGTCGACGGAGGCGGAGAGCACCTCCTGGGGGGTCAGCGCGTGCTCGCCGTGCCAGGCCTCGCGCTCGTCGCCGCTGCGGTGCACCGCGGCGGCCATCGCCAGCCACGGGTCGAGCGGGGAGACCGGGGCGTCGGAGCCCATCGCGAGCCGCACCCCGTCCTCGAGCATCCAGCGGAAGGCGAAGCAGCGCTCGGAGCGCTCGCCCCAGATCCGCTCGGTCAGGTCGCGGTCGTCGAGCAGGTGCGCCGGCTGCACGCTGGCCCGGATGCCTAGGCGCGCCATCTCGCGGACGTCGGCACGGTTGACCATCTGGGCGTGCTCGATCGAGCCGCGCGCGCCGGTCTCGGCGTACGACGCGAGCGCCTCGGCGACGGCCGCGTCGCCGATGGCGTGGGTGGCGACCTCGAGCCCGGCGGCGTGCGCGGTGCGCAGCAGGTCGCGCAGCTCGGCGCCGGAGAGGTTGGGCTGGCCGGAGGGGTACTCGAGGCGGTGCGCGTCGCCGTACGGCTCGCAGCACCAGGCGGTGCGGGTGTTGAGGGAGCCGTCGCTGATGATCTTGAGCGGGCCCATGGTCAGGCGCGGGTCGACGGGGCCGGCGCCGAGCAGGTCGAGGCGCAGCGGGTCGCCGCTGCGCAGCCCGTGGGCGAGGACCGGGTCGAGGCCCTCGGCGTACGTCGCCATCCGCACGCGCAGCACGTCGCAGCCCTCGACCCAGCGCTCGGCCCACTCGGCGGCGCCGCCGCTGAACTCGAAGTCGACGAGCCCGGCCACGCCCATGGACGCGGCGTGGTCGAGGGTGCGGCGGTAGGCCTCGGGGGAGGTGCCGTCGTTGCCGACGAGGCTGGCCAGGCGCGGGTAGGCGGCGAACCACTCGGCCTCGCGCACGACCGAGTCGCGCACCGGCATCGCGAGGAAGAGCAGGGCCACGGTGTTGAGCCAGGCGTGGTGGCCGTCGCCGGAGATCAGCACGACGGGGGTCTCGCCGGTGACGGCGTCGAGCTCGTGCACGGTGACGTCGCGGTCCCAGCCGGCGGAGCGGTGGCCCCAGCCGATGACGGGCAGGTCGGGGTACTCCGCGACACGCTCGGCGACCATCGCCAGCGCGGCCTCGGGGCTGCGGGCGCCGCCGAGGTCGAGGCGGCCCGAGCTCAGCGTCCACTGGGCGAGGTGCACGTGCTGGTCCCAGAGGCCGGGGATGACCCAGCGGCCGTCGGCCTGGACCTCGCGCAGACCGTCGGGTCGCTCGAGGCTCTCGCCCACGGCCGTGACGGTGCCGTCGGTGACCAGGACGTCGACGGGCTCGTGGGGCACGACGTCGCCCGCGTGCACCGGGACCAGGCGCGCGTGGCGGATGATCAGGCTGCTCATGGCGCAACGGTAGGGCCGGGACGCCCGTCACACCGACGTGCCCCCGAGGGTTTACCGTGAGCGCGTGAGCGTGCGCGGACTCGGGTCGGCCACCGCCTTGGTGGTGCTGCTCGCCCTGACGGGCGGGGTGGCGGGGTACGCCGTCGCGCGCGCCGACCGCGAGACGCCGGCCCCGCTGGGCGAGGTGCGGCCGATGGTGGCCGTCGACCCGGCGTACCCGACGGACCGGCCGGTGCTGGTGCGCGAGGACCGCGACGACCCGGCCCTGGCCCGCGACCTGCCACTGCGGCGGGTCGAGCTGGGCATGGCGCCCTTCACGGTGTCGGTGTCGGTGCCGAAGGGGTGGGTGCGCAGCGACTCGGCGGGCGGCGAGTGGCGCTTCTACCCGCCGCCGGGGCCGGACGACGCGAAGAACCTCTACTTCCTGCGGGTGCGCCAGGTCGCCAACCTCTTCCAGAGCGTGCCGGCGGCGCGGGCTGCTCGGGTGGGGGCGCTGGCGACGGCCTCTGAGGTGCAGGAGCTCGAGGTCGTCGAGGAGACCTACGACGGGCTGGAGGTCACCTACGTCGCAGAGGGCTTCCGGCGGCACTCGCTGGAGCGGTGGCTGACGACGCCGGGCACCGGTGAGACGGCGCAGTACTACCTGGGCATGATCGGGCGCGGGGTCGACCGCGACGCGATGGTGGAGCTGCTGGACCGGATCGCGGGGAGCGCCCGGGTCGGGTAGTCCGCCAGGCTCAGGCGGCGTGGTCGATGCGGCGGGTGCCGGTGTGGTCGACGAGGTAGAGAGCGCCGTAGGGGTCGAGCCACACGAACACGCCGGGGTAGGGCTGCTTGACCCGCATGTGCCCGTGGGTCTTGACGCGGTGGTGGAGGGTGGTCATCGGCCCGTAGTTCCCGACCTCGCTCGAGCCACCGGCGTCCCCGGGTGCCCAGGGGTCGGTGTGGTCGACCTGCATGCTGTTGCTGGTGCAGGAGGAGAAGGGGAACACGTCGGCCGGCGAGATCACCCGCACGGCCCGCCTATGTCGCGCCGGGATCTCGTAGGCGTCGACCGGCACCTGACCCAACGGGTCCAGCACCGGGCGGATCGTGAACCGCGCGTGGGGTCCGAGGACGTCGCGGACCCATTCGCGGGTCACCGGGCCGTGGCCCTCCACGCGCCCGATCGGCGGCAGCGGTTCGCCAGCATCGGCGATCGAGCGGCCGTCGAGGTGGACCACGATCTCGGCGCGGGGCGCCAGGGACCGGATGTCCAGGCCCTCGGGGGCGGTGTCGGGGTTGGCGAGCATCAGCACCGCCAGCACGCGGCGCTCATCAGCGCTCACCGCGGTGGGGGTCTGGTCGGGCTGCTCCTCACCCACCGGCTGGTGCAGGACGTCGGCGGCGTGGGGGTCGTCGGGGAGCTGTTCCCGCAGCCGCTCGGCGAGGGTGCTGATGGCGGTGTCGAGCTGCTCGATGACGGGGATGGGGGCGCGGATCAGGAACGAGGCCATCCCGTGCTCAGGTGTGCCGACCTTCTTCGCGAACGTCGCCCGCCGGGCACGTTCCTCCTTCTCCCGCGCCAGCTCCGGTGCCGCAGCCGCGACCTTCCCGACCACGAGTGCCTCGAACCGGGTCCAGGTGATCCGACCGTCCGCGGATTCGGCGACCTCCGCATCGACCCAGCCGGCCTCGAGGGCGTCGAGCTCGCGGGTCTTGGTCGCCACGAACCGGGCGTAGGAGGCACGGACCTCCCCGGCCAGCACCCGCCCCCACAGCACCGGGTGGCGGTCCTGCAGGTCCTGCGCGTCAGCGATCAACGCCGCGGCCGCATAGGTGCTGCGCCCGATCCGCGCCCCCAACAGCGACGCCGCGAACTCGCTCACCGGCCGCGTGCCGCACCACCGAGCTGCTTGGCCTGCTCCCGCCCCGGCCTCGACACCTCAACAGGGTCCAGCGTGCGGTCCGGGTCGTTGAGCACCGCCCACCGATACGCCACCACCAGCATCTGCACCTCCGCCTGCTGCGCGGTGGTCGCGAGCGCGGCAGCAGTGTCGAGGACAGCGTCCTCCGACATCTCCCCCACCACCGGCTTCCCGAGCATGCACCCACTCAATCACCCGCCACCGACACTGTGGTCGGGCGCGAACTCGCACTGTGTAGAACAGCGAGGAGTACAGCAATCCGCCGCCACTCGGCGTGACGGCACCCCTTAGTCGCACCAGTCGCAACGCCCCGTAGCGGGGAGCACGACGTTGCAGCACGGGCGAGGACCGGTGCGAGCGCACGCCTGACTAATTGGAACTGTGAGTCGTCTCGTCAGCGGACAGCCTCTATGCCATGCGCCATCTCTAACGACGTAGACGAGCTCGGGGTGCCCTACTTCCCCAGGGTCGGCAGCCCCGCGGAGGCAGCCCTCACGGAGGTGGGCCGGTCCCGTGAGGGCAGCCCTCGGCCCGTTCGATATCTCGCCCACTGAGCGTCAACCACGCCGGCGAGCTGGATTCTGAACCGGCCCATGCTCCGGTCCCGAAGTTGGGCCAACGACTCGATCTCGTACCGGGCACGCTTGAAGTCTTTGGCGTACAGGAAGCCGTCGATCCGCTCAAGCGCTCGGAACACCTTGTCGGCGTTGTTCTGCCTAGCCTTCGCGCCCATGTCCTCAGGGGGAGTCACGTAGGAGGTATCGGTCGCGCCGAAGGTCATCTTTACCCGACCTCACCGACCGGGGTCATCTTCTCGGGCGCGCCGCCGCCACAGCGAGGGTCGCCCGCATTCGTGCGAGTAACAGCACCGACAGCTAGACCACTGCCCGCCATCACCTTGACTCCAAGCGGCGGCGCGAAGCTTGCCCTAGCCTTCGCGCCGACACATCCACTCGATCGAAGGGTTTCCGTGGAAAGCGCAGCACAGGCAGAGCGGTCAGGCACTCGACACCTCCTGCCGAAGATTGTGGCAGGCGTGCTCATGTTGGCGTTGGCCGCAATTGCGGGGACGTGGTACTTCCAGGTCAAGGTTCCCCACGACGAGGTCGTTGCGGCTTTCGAGGAGGCCGCCCAGCAGTACGAGGGCGCCGTGTCTGAACTGGAAGCCCGGAACGCTGAACTTGGCGTAGCCATCTCAGACCTCCAGAAGACGATCGATTCTGAGCAGCCGCCCCTCAACTCGAAGTTGCTCGTGAAAGCTGGCGCAACAATCGGGGAGGTCCAGGGCGACATCGCGACGGCACCGCCTATCCCTCCAATGCCAGAAAGCACCGAGAAGATCCGCCACGAATTGGATCGACTGCCAGCGCTAGTCACGGACGTCGACGCCCTAGGCAACTATGAGGAGCAGATCTCACGACTGGCAGATTCGAAGGCCGCTATCGAGGCGAGCATCCGACAGATGCAGCAGATTACGAATCCCAGCGAACAATTTGTCATCCAGCGGATCGGGAGCCTACAAGGTATTGCGGGCGTCCAAGCCGTCACGGAAGGAAACGATCCGAACGGCAATCTCAACAAGCAGGGCGGTTACACGGCAACGGTCTACTTCTCGTCGACCCTGGTCAACCAGGCAAGCGTTTTCGGCCGCGACATTGTTGACAAGGGCACCGAGGGCGGCGGTGCCATCGAGGTTTATCGCAATGTGAAGGACGCAAAGGCCCGCAACAGTTACTTGGCGAGTTTTGACGGCGGACCCATTTCCTCGGGCTCGCACAAGGTTGTCGGGACCGTCGTTGTCCGAACTTCAGACAAGCTGACCGCTTCCCAGCAGGACGCGCTTGAGAACAGCCTTCGGAAGGCGCTTATCAAACTCATTTGAGGCAGGCGTCAAGGGTACTTACTCGGGCCCGCCAGATGCCTCTTCTGTCACGCAACCGGACGAGTCATTCGTGCTCCATGCGGCTCGAAAGCGCAGCTTGCGTGCTGTTGGCGTCCTCGCCGCTCGGGCGCGGCAGGCAAGTGCGTATACCGCCGCCTGTCGGCGACATGCGATCAGTGCTCGGCCGAAGCCTCGTCGGATGTCTTGGGTCCGGTGTAGCCAATCGCATTGAGATGCTGCTCGAGCACCTCGTACAACGCATCGCCTTCACGCGTGATGAGGTGGCGCGGCGAGCCGTCGGGACGTCGCACGCGGTAATGAATTTTGCTGGTCTCGCCACGATGGCGCCATGCGACTTCGAGGAGGGGCTGCGGCAGCTTGGGCATGAAACGGATGATGCCATCGAGAGAAAGTCCGCGGTGCTGCGCGGCGTGATCGCGCGAGTCCGCTAGCTGGTCGGTGTGCATTGGCTTCGACATTCCGCCGCTAGGCGGGGTACCGAGTGTGGCGGCCCGTGATCGCGAGCCACGAGTCGAAGTTGCGAAGCTTCCGCGCTGAGCGGTCGCCATCGCCCCAACGAACGACCGCGTCGAGCACGTATGTGAGGTAGTCGTCCGCGAAGTCCTGCCACTTGAAGTCCGGATCTGCCAATGGGTAGGCCGCCATCTCAGGTCGAATGTCCGCGACCGCAACACCCCCAAACACTTCGCCCACGGCGGCGCGAACGCTTTGACCGACGTGACGCCAATCGGTGGGCAGGCGATGTCCTTGCCGATCGAACGCCTCGGACCAAGCAATGACCGCAGAGCCGACTTCACCTTGCGCCAGTTCGACGCGACCCCACCTCCGAGACATGCTGCGCAGGTCTCGGAGAGGCGCGCACAAGTCGGCAGCTGCCTCGCGCCCGATCGATCGAGTCTCGGCGGCGCGCGAAGCCCGACCTGACAATCGATAACCGGCATAGCTACCCACCAACCCCGAAAGCAGACCCGGCAGTACTGCGGTCAAGAAGTCCATGAGCAGAGAATGCACCGAACCGCCGACACCGAGGAGGCGCCGCACGTCGCGTCCAGCCTGCCTCTGTCCGCCGCCTCTTGTCGCTCAGCCAGACCCTGGCCCCCGGACTCGCGCAGAGATGGTCCATACTCCTTCCGTGCCGCGCTCATCAGAGACCGGCTCTGCGGACGTGGTGTAGTTGCAGCGCGCTTCCCTTCCAGGGAAGAGGTCGAGGTTCAAATCCTCGCGTCCGCTCCATTCTTCTCGATGGCCCGGGGCTCACTGCAGGTTCGCGTGCCGCCGGTGCATCTCCTCGCGAGTCGCCGGGTCGCCCCCGTCGATCGCCAGCACCGCCGCGTCGAGCGTGAGCAGCGCAGCCTGCTCGAAGAGGCTGCCGCCGAACTGTGCCGATGCCGAGACCGGTACGTCGAGCGTGACGTCGGCCAGGCTGCGCAGCGGGCTCGGCCCGGTCGTGGTCACCAGCGCGACGGCGGCACCGACCCCACGGGCGGTCTCAGCGTGGTGCCGGCTTACCGCGGTCGTGCCCGAGGCAGAGAGCACCAGCAGCGCGTCCCCGGCGCTGATGGACGGGGCCGTCGCCTCGCCGACGACGTGGGCGCGGTGGCCCAGGTGCACCAGTCGCATCGCCGCCATCCGCGCCACCAGCCCCGACCGGCCTTGGCCGGTGCAGAACCACGTCCGGCCCGGCTCCCGCAGCTCGGCGACCAGTCGGTCGAAGGCGTCCTGGTCGACCTCGGCCAGGACCCCCGCGACCTCGTCGACGACATGACCGATGGCGCTCACGACGCCGGCCCTGCCAGGGCCCGGCCCGCGACGGCGTACCGGGCGCCGGCAGCCGAGATGCGCTCGAGTCCCTCGTCGGTCACGCCCCCGTCGACGCCGGCCGGCCAGCCGCGCCCGCGCGCGGACTCGACGAGCCGCAGCCTGCTGAGGTCGGCCAAGTGGCCGGGTTGGCCGGGTGGGGTCAGCATCACCAGCATTCCGTCGGCGTCGGCCTCCCGCAGCCGCGCGAGCGCCAGCGGTTCGTCGTGGACCGCCAACCAGACCTCGGGGGCCAGGTGGCGGCTGCGGCGTACGAGGTCGACGACGTCGTCGCGGCCGTCGCACTGCAGCGTCACCCTCGCGATGCCCCGCTCGGGCAGGGCGGCCAGGTCGCCTTCGAGGTCGTCGACCATCAGGTGCACGTCGAGCCGGACGTCGGGGAGGCCCGCCAGCTCGTGCACCTCGTCGAGGCCCACCCCGGCCTGGCCGCGGTAGGAGCCCTCGATGCGGTCGGCGTGCACCCAGTGGCCCTGCTCGGTCAGCGAGCGCGCGTGGCGCAGGCGCTCGGCGGCCGGGACGGCGATGACGCTGCCCGCCAGCGTGAGGTCGAGCGCCGCGGCGTGCACGAGCAGCGTCACGACCGGTCCCCTCCGCGCCACTCGGCGGCGGCGAGGTAGCGCGCGAACAGCTCCTCCGACGCGGCACCCGGCCGGGGCTCCGTGTCGGGCAACAGCTCCGCGGCCCGGGCGTCGCGCACGTCGCGTACGTCGTCGCCGTGCAGGCAGGCGGCCGCCTGCAGCGCGGCGCCGTCGGCCACCGCCTCGACCGAGGTCGACACGTGGACCGTGGCGCCGGTGGCGTCGGCGAGCAGCTGGCGGTAGGCCGCCGACCGGGCGCCGCCGCCGGTGACGATCACCCGGCCCGACGTGTCGGCGCCGGCCGCGGCCAGGGCGCCCGCGCCCCGCACGAGCCCGAAGAGGACCCCGTCGACCGCGGCGCGGGCGACCTGCTCGCGGGTGGTGCTGTTGGTGAGCCCGGCCAGGGTGCCGGTGGCGGCCGGCAGATCGGGCTTGCGCTCCCCGTCGAGGAAGGCAGCCAGGACCGGCGTACCGACCGGGTCGGCGGCCAGCGCGAGCCGGGCGAGCTCGTCGTGGTCGACCCCGAGCAGCCGCGCGAAGGTGTCGGTGACCTTGGCGGCGTTCAGCGTCGAGACCAGCGGCAGGTAGCCGCCGGTCGCGTCGGCGACCCCGTCGACGGTGCCGGTCTCGTCGTGGGTGGAGGTGGCGCTGGTGGTGAAGACGACGCCCGAGGTGCCCAGCACGTAGACCACGTCGGCCGGGCGGGTGCCGAGGCCCAGCGCGCTGGCGTGCTGGTCGCCCGCCCCGGGCCCGACGACGGTGTCGCGGCGCAGCCCCAGCGCGGCGGCCGCCGCGGCCGAGACCGTGCCGGCCGGGGTGGAGGGCCCGAGCACCGTGGGCAGCATCGGCGCCCAGTCGATGTCGGCGTCGACCAGGCCCAGCAGCTCGTGGTCGTAGCGGCCGCTGGCGGCGTTGAAGTAGCCGGTGCCGCTGGCCTCGGACCGGTCGGTCACGGCCTCGCCGGTCAGCCGGAAGGTCAACCAGTCGTGCGGCAGCAGCACCCGGGCGGTGCGCGCGAAGGCCTCCGGCTCGTGCTCGCGCAGCCACCCCAGCTTGGAGATCGTGAAGGCCGCCGTCGGCACCGAGCCCGTGCGCCGCGCCCACTCCCGCGTGGGCATCCGCTCCAGCAGCCGGCTCATCTGCGGGGCGGAGGTGGTGTCGTTCCACAGCTTGGCCGGGCGCACCACCGCGTCGTGGGCGTCGAGGGCCACCAGGCCGTGGCACTGGGCGGCGACGCTGATCGCGCGCACGTCGGCCGGGGTGGCCTCGGCGTCGGCGAGCGCGGCCGAGAGCGCCAGGCCGAGTGCCGACCACCACGTCTCCGGGTCCTGCTCGCTGACCGGCGGGTACGTCGGCGGGTGCGGCGCCGCGCCCCGCCCGACGACGGTGAGGTCGTCCTCGTCGTGGAGGACCACCTTGGTCGACTGCGTGGAGGAGTCCACGCCCGCGACGAGCCCCATCACTCGCCCCCGTCGAGGAAGCGCGCCGCGGTCGCCAGGGCGCCGTGCTCGACCAGCGAGGCGCGGGCCTCGAGGAAGGCCTCGCGGAAGCGGGGCTCGTCGACGAGGTCGCCGAAGAGGTGGCGCTGGGCCAGGAACCCGGTCGGGTCGTCGGCCTGGGCGGCCGCCGCCCGCGTCAGCTCGGCCGCGGCGCGGTCGAGCACCGGCAGCGGCCGCCCGTGGTCGTCGTGCCCCTCGCAGGCCCGGGCCCAGGCCGTGCAGGCCAGCGCCGAGGCGCGCAGCGGCCCGCCCCCGGCGAGGTTGTCGACCACGACGGGCAGCAGCCAGGCCGGCAGCCGGTCGCTGGAGTCGGTGCGGATGCGGTCGAGGGTGTCGGCGACGGCGGGGTTGCGCCAGCGGCCGAGCAGCGCGTCCTTGAAGGCGTCGAGGCCGGGCAGCGCCTCGAGCGTGGGCGCGGCCTCCTGGTCCAGGTACGCCGTCAGGTACGCCGCGACGCCGGGGTCGGCGGCCGCCTCGTGGGCGTAGCGGAACCCGGCCAGCACCCCCACGTGGCACAGCGCCTGGTGGCCGCCGTTGGCCAGCCGCAGCTTCATCCGCTCCCAGGGCCCGACGTCGGGCACGACGGTGACCCCGGCGTCCTCGAACGGGGGGCGGCCCGCCGCGAAGTCGTCCTCGAGCGCCCAGGCGACGTACGGCTCGGCGACCACCGGCCAGCCGTCCTCGACGCCGAGGGCCTCGGTGGTGGCGGCGCGGTCGGCGTCGCTGGTGACCGGGGTGATCCGGTCGACCATCGAGCTGGGGAAGCGCACGTGCTCGGCCACCCAGTCGCCGAGGTCGGGGTCGAGGTGGCGGGCGAAGGAGGTGACGGCCGCGCGGGCGACGGCGCCGTTGTGGGCGAGGTTGTCGCAGGACATCACGGTGAACGGGCCGGTGCCGCGCTCGCGACGCAGCGCCAGCGCCGCCACGACCAGCCCGAACGCAGTGAGCGGCGCGCCCTCCGCGGCGGGGTCGGCCTGGTAGCCGCCCTCGGAGATGGTCAGCGAGACGATCCGGGTCTCCGGCGAGGCCAGCCGCTCCACCACCCGCGCGGGGTCGTCGGGCGCGAAGAGGTAGTCGACGATGCTGCCGACCACCCGCGCCTCCCGCGAGCCGTCGGGGTGCTTGGTGACCAGGGTGTAGAGGCAGTCCTGCTCGGCCATCACCGCGGCCATCCGGCGGTCCTGTGCGAGGACGCCGACCCCGCAGATCGCGAAGTCGCGGGCCTTGCCCTCGCGCAGCAGCCGGTCGACCACCATCGCCTGGTGGGAGCGGTGGAACCCGCCGACGCCGAGGTGCACGATCCCCGTGACGAGCCCGGTGCGGTCGTAGTCGGGCACCGGGACTCCCCGGCTCACCGCGTCCAGCGTGGCGGTGCTCAAGGCTGCGCTCATGCGGCGACCCTAGGCCGATCCGCACAGGTGACCTAGGGTGCTCATCTGAGCGGACTGTGACTGTGCGGCGTCTCGCGGAGGACGGGGTGCGCTCAGATGAGCGGAGGAGCAGCGGTGGACGACGCGGACCTGCAGCACCGGGCGCTGCTCGCGGAGCTGGCGACGGCGTACCACCTCGACAACGTCTCGAAGGTGGACATCGCGAAGGCCTTCGGCATCAGCCGCTTCCGGGTGGCCCGGCTGCTCGACCAGGCTCGCGAGACCGGCGTGGTCACCATCGAGGTGCACGACCCGCGCCTGCCCCGCTCCACCCGCGAGCAGGCGCTGGCCGAGGCGCTCGGCATCGACACCGCGCACATCGTGGTGCTCGACGAGGACGCCGCCGACCTGCGCGCCGAGCAGTTCGGTGCGGCGGTGCTGACCGCGATGCGCGACCTCGCGCGGCCCGGGATGACGATCGGCATCTCCTGGTCGCGCACCCTCGACCGGGCCGCCCGGTTCCTCCCGGCCCTGCCGCCCTGCTCGTTGGTGCAGCTGACCGGGGCCTACGAGGTCGCCGGCCACGGCACGTTGAGCCGGATGCTGATGCAGCTCGACCGCCGCGCAGGGGTCGAGACCCACCCGCTCTACGCGCCCCTCGTGGTCGACCGGCGCGACACCGCCAAGGACGTACGCCGCCAGCCCGTGGTCGCTGACGCCCTCGCGCGGGCCGAGTCGCTCGACCTCGCCGTCGTCGCCGTCGGCGCGTGGCGGGAGGGCGAGTCGGCGGTGTGGGAGAAGGTGTCGCCCGACGTACGCCGCGCCTGCACCCAGGCCGGCGCGGTCGCGGAGATCGCCGGCACCTTCCTCGACGCCCGTGGCGCGGTGGTCTCGACGCCGCTCGACGGCCGGGTCATCGCCGTCGGCCTGCCGCAACTGCACGCTGCGCACCACGTGATGGGCTTCGCGCACGGGCCGAAGCGGGCCGCCGCCGTGCGCGCCGCCGCGGCGAGCGGGGCCTTCACCTCGATGGTCGTCGACTCGGCGCTGGCCGCCGCGCTGCTGGCGGAAGCTGGTCGGGGTGGAGCCCGGCGCACGTAACCTCGCCCCATGGACGCTGACAGGCTGCGGTGCGCCGAGCAGGCCCTCCGATCGGTCCCCGAGGACTACCGACAGGTGGACGGCACGGAGGTCGCGAGCCGCGAGCGGGGCCAGAGCCGGCACCGAGGGATGTACATCGGTTGGGTCTGGGGCCAGGACGGGCAGGGCCGGCACTTCCTCGACCTGCTCTCGGACCACCGCCACCCCGGCATGCTGGCGACCCGGTACTTCACCAGCGGGGACACCGAGCCGATCGAGGTCCCGGCCTCGATGCGTGCTGCGTCGGCCGATCCGGTGGAGGACGCTGAGCTCGAGCGGAGGTACTTCGCGAGGAACAGGGCTGCCTACGCGGACCTGCGCGAGCGCGGCCTCCTGCCCCCCGAGCCCGGCGCCAGCCCCACCAGCAGCGAGCCCTCCTACTGACGAGCGACGCGCCGCATCATGAGTGAGAGCCCAGGTCAGGCGGTGGGGAGATCCCGGCCATCTCGGCGCGCGTGGCGAGGACCTCACGGATCACCTCTCGGCACACCTGGCGGGCGTCGTGGGCGTCGACGAAGGCTGAGGCGGGCAGCTTGATGGCCAGGTCGCCGGACTTCTTGCGCGAGACCTTCTTCGTGGACCTGTCCGCGACCTCCAGGTAGTTGAAGGGCCCCCGGACCTCGTCCTCGTACCGAGTCATCCACTCGCGCCACGCGGGCCGCTGCTGCAGCTCGTCCCATTCGGCGTCGAAGGTGTCCTCGATGCCCGCGGGAACGTGCTGGGACACCCAGGCGACGTTGATGCCGGAGTTGATCCATGCCTGCTCGCTCATCAGCACCTGGGCATGCCCGGCGGGCACTCACCCATCCCTTCCTTGCACGTCGTCGCGGCGGGTTCTCACGGCTTAGCGTGCCCTCGTTGAGGTCGTCACACCTTCCCGCGCAGGATCCGCGTGAAGTAGGTCAGCGGCAGGCCGTACCGGTCGGCGTACCAGGTCAGCACCCGTGGCTTGGTCAGGTCGGGGAACGGCACGGTGGGTGAGGGCTGCCCGTCGCGGTCGACCTCGACGAGCATCAGCCGGCGCCGCGAGGTCGTGATCGGCATGACGGTGTAGCCGTCGTAGTGCTGGGGCGGCTCGCTGCCGTCGGTGGTGATGTTGTGCGAGAGCACCGCGACCTGCTTGCGCAGGCCGCCGCCGGAGGGTCGGGTGCCGAGGTCGGCGACGTCGCCGAGCGACCAGACCGCCGGGTGGCGGCGGTGGCGCATCGTCTGCGGGTCGACGTCGACGAGACCCGCGGCGGTCGCGCCGGCCAGGTCGCTCTCGGCGACCCAGCGCGGCGCGCGGTAGTGCGGCACGACGTGGGCGTGGGCGACGTCGTCGAGCTCGACGTCGCCGGTGGGCGTGGTCACCGTGACCCGCCGGTCGGCGAGGCCGGCGACGCGGGCCTCGCGGTGCACCTCGACGCCGTACGACGCGAGCACCCGCTCGAGGCGCGCGTCGGGGCCGGGCAGGCCCAGGGGCGTGGCGCCGGGGAGCACCAGGTGCACCTCGACGTCGTCGAGCACGCCGCGTCGGCGCCAGTGGTCGCAGGCCATGAACAGCGGCTTCAGCGCGGTCGCACCGCACGGCGCCGGCTCGGGCGGCATCGTGAAGACGACGCGGCCGTGGGTCAGGTCGCGCAACGCGGGCCAGACCCGCCGGGCCGTGTCGACGGTGAACGTCGAGCCGGCCCACCCGGCCGTCTGCGCCTCCCGCAGGCCGGGGGTGGCGGCCCAGTCCTCCTCGAGGCCGGGGCAGACGACCAGCGTCGTGCAGCCGACCTCGCGGCCGCCGGCCAGCCGCACGGACGGGGCGGCCGGGTCGACGCTGACGACCTGGCCCTCGATCCACGTGGCGCCCTGCGGCATCACCTTCGCCGCGGGTCGCTCCAGCGCCGACATGCTCGCCTCGCCGGAGCCCACGTAGTTGAGCAGCGGGCGGTAGCGGTGCGTCGGCTGCGACTCCACCACCGCGACGTCCTCGGCGCCGTCGCGCAGCAGCCGCGCGGCCAGCGAGACTCCGGCGTTGCCGCCGCCGATGACGAGGACCTCGTGGTGCTCCATCTCGCCAACGTAGCCGCGTCGACTACACCCCTCGGGCCTCCTCGGGCGCCTGGGTCAGCCCGTGGGGTCGCGCGGCGCCGGCGGCTGGCTGCCGAGGCTGTCCTCGTCGGGCATCAGGATCCACAGCACCGGGTAGATGAGGAACTGGCTGCCCGGCACCACCATCAGGATCAGGACGAACAGCAGCCGGGCGACCCACGGCCCGAGGCCGAAGCGGCGTCCGAGACCGGCGCAGACACCTCCCAGGACCCTGCTGTCGCGGGGCCGGACGAGGCCTTGGTTGCCGAGGCTGGCACGGATGTCGGTCATGGGGTCCTCCCAGTGGTGCGGTTGATGACTCCAGCATGCGCCGGCGTCGGCCTGCGGACCATCGGGGTACGCCCTGAGCCGACCCTGACGCTGGCCTGACCCGACTTTGTAATGCTACGTTTGCGTCAATCACTGACACAAAAGGCTGGAGGCCTCCGTTGGTCGTCATCTACCTCTCCGGGTTCGTCGTCATCAACGTCGTTGCCACCGTCCTCTTCGTGAGGTCGCAGCGTGGGAAGGCGGCTGCCGAGCTGATGACTTTCGCGGAGACCGTGCCGGCTCCACTGACACCCCAGGTACGAGAGTGGTTGGGGCCCCAGCTGCATCGCCGGACGGTCTACCCGTTCGTGGGGTTCCTGTGGGGCATCACCGCTGTCTACCTGCTTCCGAGCTCCGCGTGGGACGACTTCCCCTGGCACTGGTTCCTCCTCGTGATCGGCATTGGGGTCGGTTCCTCGATAGGCGCGCTCCTCGCCAGCGTCCGCACCAAGCCGCTGGTCGACGGACCACGACGCGCCGTCGACCCGGTGCGTCGTCGCGCCTCGGACTACTACGGCCGCATCGACGTGCTGCGGTTGCGCCTGTCCGTGCTCACCGCGGGATCGGCCCTCGCCCTGGCGGCCGCACTGGTCGCAGGGACCGGCACGGCGACCGCCGACCGGGCGCTGATCGCGTGCACCATCGGACTGGTCCTCGTCGGCGCCCACCACGGCGTCGTGGCCGTCGTCGTGGCCCGTCCCTTGGTGACCAGCACCGCCGAGGGCCTGTTGTGGCAGAAGGCGGTCCTGGCCAGGACCATCGCGCCGATCCCACACCTGGCGATCTTCGCCGGGATCTTCAGCACTGTCGTCGCGGTCTACGCAGCGGTCGTGCATGTTCGCGAGCTGTCGTTGCCGATCCTGCTGCTCAGTGTCGGTGTCGCAGTGCTCGGTGCCGCCGCGGTAGTGGTCATGGTCATAGGCATTCGGCGGGATTGGCCGAGGCAGACGGACCCGATCGCCCACCCGAGCTCCGCGCCGTGAACCTCGCCGTCGACACCTCCTCGAGCGTCCCGCCGTACGAACAGCTGCGGGCCCAGATCGCGGGCATGGTCGCCAGCGGGACGCTGGCGGCCGGCACCCGGCTGGCGACGGTGCGCCAGATGGCAGCCGACCTGGGGCTCGCACCCAACACCGTGGCCCGGGCCTACCGGGAGCTCGAGGCCGACGGGGTCATCGACACCCACGGCCGGCGCGGGACGTTCGTCCGCTCCGCCAGCACGCCGGGCCCGGACCTGCGCGACCTGGTCGCCGACTACGTCAGCAGCGCCCGCGCTCGCGGGCTGACCTGCGCCGAGGCGACGAGGCTGGTGGAGGAGCAGTGGTCGGGCTGAGGCCTCACCACCGACGAGCCGGTCGACCCCGCACCCGGTCGATGAGGGCGCCCACCTCGTCGCGCTCCCGCTCCTCCCACGGCGGCAGCCTCAACCCGGCCCGGGCGGCGTCGCCAGCGAGCTCGGCGAGGAGCACCGAAGCCCGGTCGTGGTCGCCGACCGCACAGGCGGTGCGGGCGCGCTCGAGCAGCCAGACCACCTTCTCCGGCGGCAGCTCGCCCGGCGGCAGCGCCCCGGCCGCCAGGTCGAGGTGGGCGAGGGCGGCCGACGGCGCGGCCTGCAGCCGGCGGACCCGGGCCCGGCGTACCAGCAGGCGGGCGTGGTGGGCCGGGTCCGCTCCCGACCCCAGCGCGGTCGTCGTCCGGTCGAGCACGTCGTCGGCCTCGCCGAGCCGGCCACTGGTCGCGTAGACCTCCGCCAACCCGGCGGCGCTCAGGACGGCGTGCAGGTCCCGGCCCCCCGCCGAGGCCGTCCGCCACAACCGTCGCAGGAGCGTCTCCGCCTCGCCGACGTGGCCCTCGTAGCGCAGCAGCATGGCCTCGGTGAACAGCACGATGTCCTCCCACCGCGACGTGACGATCGAGGAGATCCGCGGACGCGACCGGTCCACGAGGCGGCGAGCCGCCCCCACGTCACCGGCCAGCAGCCGCATCGCTGCCAGGCGGGCGCAGTTGACGGCGACGATGCGGGGGTCCCCCTCGAGCTCGGCTCGGTGCAGCGCCTCGTCCTGCCACCGCGTCGCGGTGCTCAGCGACCGCCACGTGTTCAGGGCGGCGAGACTGCCGGCGGCGCCGCACCGGACGGCGTTGGGCGCCGTGGGGCCGTAGCGCACCGCCAGCCCGTGGCAGCGATCGGCGACCTCGAGAGCCGCCGTGCTGGCCGCCACCGCCTCGCTCCGGTCGACCAGCGCGTCACCGAGCGTCTGCAGGGCGAAGGCCTCGACGAGCGGATCCTCCTGCCGGCGGGCCAGGCGCACCGCCTCCCAGGCGGCGCTGGCGGCCTCGCGACGGTTGCCCGCCGCCTGCAGCCAGGCCCAGTAGGCGAGGCCGACCGGTCGAGCCGGTGCATCGGCCGGCGCCCGGGCGAGCGCGCCGGCGAGCCGCTGGCGCCCCTCCCCCTCCCAGCCCGCCTCGAACCACAGGACCATGGCGTCGACGACCAGCTGGAGGAGCCGGCCGTCGTCACCGCGGTCGTCGAAGCAGTCGATGGCGGCGCGGATGTTGTCGGCCTCCGCGACGGCACGGGCCAGCCAGATCGGGGAGGTCGGCCCCTCGCTGTGCGAGGCGAGGTCGACGGCCCACGCGGCGTACCACTGCGCGTGCGCGCACCGCAGCGCGGCCACGTCGTCGCCCAGCAGGTGCACGGCCTGCCCTGCCGCGAAGTCGTGGACGGTCTGCAGCATCCGGAAGCGCGGCGCGTCCGGTCCGTCGTGGGTCGCGTGCACCATGCTGCGCTCGACGAGGTCGAAGAGGTTCTCCACCACCGAGCCGGTGCGGTCGCTGCAGACCGCCTGCGCGGCCGGGAGCGTGAACCCGCCTGCGAAGACCGACAGGCAGCAGAGCAGACGCTGCTGGGAGACGGTGAGGAGGTCGTAGCTCCACGCGATCGAGGCCCGCAGCGACCGGTGCCGCGACGCACTGTGCGCCCGTCGGCTGCCGACGTCGAGCACGGAGGTGCTCAGGTGCTCGGCCAGCGCATCGACCGGCATCAGCCGCAGCCAGGCGGCGGCGATCTCGAGACCCAGCGGGAGGCCGTCCAGGAGCCGCACGATGCGCGCCACCGCCGGTGCGTTGTCGGCGTCCAGCTCCAGGCCGGGATGGTGCACGCGGGCCCGTTCGAGGAGGAGCCGGACCGACGGCGACAGGACCAGACGCTCGGGGTCGAGCTCCGTGGCGGGAGGGACGTCGAGCGGTGCGACCAGCACCTGCTGCTCCGCCGGGATGCCCAGCGGCTCGCGCGAGGTGACCAGCACCCGCAGGTGCGTGGTGGTGTCGAGCAGCCGCTGGACGACCAGCTCGAGCCCCGGCAGGTGCTCCGCGTTGTCGAGCACCAGCAGTCCGTGCACGTCCACCAGCCGCAGCGAGACCGCCTCCTGCGGGTCGCCGGCCGCCGCGACCTGCAGGCCGATGCCGGTCGCGATGGTCGTCGGCACGACGGTCACGTCCTTGAGGGGGGCGAGATCGATCCACCACGCCGGGCGGCCACCACGCCGCCCTCGGTTCAGCAGCTCGGCGGCCAGGCGTGTCTTGCCGCTGCCTCCCGCGCCCACCAAGGTGACCAGCCGACGCTGCCCGGCCAGGCGCTCCACGGATGCGATGAGCTCGTCCCGACCGATGATCCCGTCGTTCCCGTCCGTCACCACCGGCGTCGACGCGGGTCCGGAGGGCCCCGCCCGGAGGTCGGGGTCGGCGGCGAGCACCCGCGCGTGCATGGCCAGCAGCGCCCGACCCGGGTCGGCGCCCAGCTCGTCGCGGAGCATCGCCCGGGTGGCGGCGAACGCCTCGAGCGCCTCCGCCTGTCGGCCGGTCGCCGCGAGGGCCCACATCAGCACCTCGGTCAGCTCCTCGCGCCACGGGTGCTGCAGGCGGGCGTTGGCCAGCGCGCGCACCACGCCGTTGACGTCGAGGCCGGCGCACAGGGCGCTGCGGGCCCAGGCGATGAGGATGTCGACGCGCTCGTCGTCCAGCGGGGTGGCGAGCGTCGAGTGCCACGGCTGCGTGACCAGGTCGACCAGGGTCGGTGCCCGGAAGAGCGACAGCGCCGAGCTGAAGAGTGCCGCGGCCTCGCCGGACCGCCCCGCCACCGCCGCGCTCCGTGCCGCGTCGACCAGACGGCGCAGCCGCAGGAGGTCGCACTCGTCCTCGTCGAGGGCGAGCCGGTAGCCCGCCCCGACGGTCGCCAGCCGGGTGCTCGCGTCCGCCGACGTCCCGCCCAGCGCCTTGCACCAGGTGGACACGTAGGTCTGCACGAGGTTCCTGGCCGACCCCGGCGGGCGGTCCCCCCACACCAGGTCGACCAGGGCCTCGGAGGACACCACCGTGTTCGCCTGGAGGGCCAGGACGGCCAGGACCCCGCGTCGGCGCGCGCCTGCCGGACCCACGAGGTCGCGGTCCAACCGCACCTCGAGCGGTCCCAGCACGCGTACGCGCAGCTCGTGGCCGTCCATCACCACCTCACGCCCGAATGAGCCACCGTCGCACGGGAGGCTCCAGACCGGCATCTCTCACTCTGGTGAAGTCCACCCGACCCACCGCGGGTCGGTGCAGCGCCGTTCCAGCGCCGTTCCAGCGGCACTGGTGCTCCGTAGGAGCCCCGTAGGAGCGCCGGCGCGCATGCTCGCGGTCACGGCCGCACCCACGGCCTCCTCCTTGAACGCTCACCGAACGCTCACCGAACGCTCACCGAAAGGCAACTGCCATGAGACCTATCCGCAGAGCCGTGCTGGTGCTGGCGACACCGCTGCTGCTCCTCAGCGTGCTCGGTGTCGCCTCGTCGGCACCCGCGCCGCCGTCGGCACCGGACAGCTCCTACTGCGACGACCCGTCGTTCCTGCCCCACACCCCCGACTCGGCCGAGGAGTGGCTGTCGCACTGCCCGGTGGAGGCCACCGCCTAGGGGCGACCACCGAGCCGCGTCGCGCTACTTCGACTCGCCGTCCTCGTCGTCCGCGGCACCGCGCCGCTTGAACATCGAGGCCCCGGGGATGCCCTCCACGATCTGACCCATCGCCTCGAAGCGCTCGGCGAGCGAGTGCAGCTCGGGTGTCAGCGCGCCCAGGTTGCGCAGCGCGGGGGTGATCAGGTCGATCACCTCGGGCGTGAGGTCGAGCAGCGTGGCGACCGACTCGGCGTGCCGCGGCTCCAGCACCTCCGCGCCACGCTCCAGCGTGGGCCGCAGCTGCGCGACGGCGGGCTCGATCGCGTCGATCAGCGCCGCCAGCCGGCGGACCTGGACGTCGGCGAGGGTGGCGGTCCGGCCCGCGTCGATGGCCACCGCGTCGGCTTGCGAGACCACCAGGGAGGCGCGCCCGGCGATCACCGCGATCTCGTCGACCAGCACCTCGATCGTCCCGACCAGAGCCACGACGCGGGTCACCAGGCCGGCGGCCTGCTCGACCACGTCGGTGGCGTCGGCGACCAGGCGCCGACCCGCGTCGACGGCCTGGCCGGGCAGGCGCCACACGGTCGACGCCCCCGTCACGATGCGGCCGACCATCCCGAAGGGCGCGTGCGGCCTGCTGCTCGTCGCGTCGGTCGCCACCACCGTGTCCATCTCCCGAACCTACGCCGCCCCCTCCGGTGCGCGGCACGCACCGGAGGGTGACGGCGCCGGCTCAGCGACCCGCGGAGAACCAGCTCACGCAGTCGCCCTGGTTCTTGAACACGGGCTTGGTGCTGGTCGCCCAGCCGCCCTTCTTGCACTCCTCCTTGCTGGCCAGCACGGTGTGGGTCCCGAACGTGTACGTCGTCCCGCCGAAGGTCATGGACTCGATGACACCGTCCCCCTTGACCCCCGACCCCAGCGAGAAGCCGTAGGCCAGCACGTTCTCCCCGCCGAGTGCGGCCTCCCACTGCTCCAGGGTCCCGAACCACTCCGAACCGTTACCGCCGTTGTCCGCGCCCGAGGGGTCGGCCGCCTTCGCCTCGGCGGAGGAGGACCTGGTCAACCACCAGTTGTCGCCGTACACGCTCTCCCCGACCAGGATGTTGTAGTCGTTGCCGTTGCCGGTGATGGAGTCGACGTCGAAGACGATCTGCGCGCCCGGGGCGCCTCCCGTGGTCGCTGCGTAGACCATCGCCGCCGACGTCGGCAGCGGGCCGGCCGGCGCCGCCCAGTACTCCGCGACCTTGTTGGTGGACGAGCTCGCGACCGGGTTGTCGGTCCAGATGCGCAGGCCGGTGCCGCGCACCTCGTAGTGGCCGTCGGCCCGGGTGTCCGACAGGGTCGGGATGAAGTCGTCGGGCACGATCACGGTGCGCTCGGCCGCGCTCGCCGGGGCGGCCGCGGCCACCACCGTCACGAGTGCCGCTGCGGCCAGGCTGGAGATTCTTGTGCTGGGCATGGGTGTCCCCCCTCAGTGCTGCTCCCCCTCCCGCAGCCACCGAGATGTGCACCGCAGCGTGTGAGCGGCTCCCACGGTAGGTAAAGGAATGCTGCGCATCCGCCGAACGGTCAGAATCGCCTGGTTATTTCAGGCCATCGCCGTCCTGGGTTCAGATCCCCGAGGTCGTGACGCTGTCGAGCACCCGGTTGGCGGTGGGCCGGTCGAGGCTGCGCACCTGCACCCACAGCAGCCGGTTGCCCGCGACCTGGAGCACCCGCTCGACCACGACCCCCGTGCCCCCGCCGCAGCCGGTCGACAGCACCGTCACCGACGGCACCTCGCCCTCCTCGACCACCGGCGACTGCTGCTCCTCGCACTCCGGGTGCGTCGGCACCAGCTCGGGCAGGTCACCGCCGGGCATCAGCCCCAGGAAGACGCCCTCGGCCTCGCGGGCCGGGTCGGTCCAGGAGGCGTCGGTGCCGACCGAGAGGGCGGCGTACGACCCGTCGCCCTCGGGCCCGGCCCAGCCCTCACCGCCGACGCTGCGCTCCCAGTCGGCGGGCACCTCGACCGAGAGCGTGCCGCCCTCGTCGCTGAGCACCCGCAGGTCGGGGCGCGAGCCCTGCTCGATCGCCACACCGGCCCACGCTCCCCCGGCCGCGGCCAGCAGGCCCGCCACCGCGGTCAGCGCCACGAGCCGGCGGCGGCGCGGGCGCCGCGGGGGCCGTGGGGGCTCGGGGTCGCCGAGGCTGGCCGACGGGGTGTGCAGCGAGGGCCGGTTGCCGGGCTGGGTCAGCTCGGGGTCGACCGGCAGCCACGGCGCGGTCGCCGGCTCGCCGGCCCCCGACACCACCGGCTCGAGCGCCGCGCCCAGCTCGGTCACGAACGTCGCCACGTCGGGCCAGCGCTCCTCGCGCTCCACCGCGAGCGCGCGGCGTACGACGTCGTCGACGGCGGCGGGCAGGTCGCCGCCGACCGGCGCGGGCGGCTGCGGGTCGGCCGCGGCGCGCAGGCTGGCGTGGGAGAAGGCCGGTCGCCCGGCGAGCAGGAGGTAGGCGACCGCGCCCAGGGAGTACTGGTCGGCGCGCGCGTCGGGGGCCTCGGCGCGGGCCTGCTCGGGCGCGACGTAGGAGGGGCTGCCGGCGACCATCGTCAGCCGCGACGACACGTCGAGCGCCTTGCCCAGGCCCAGGTCGCCGAGCATGGCGCGGACCTCGCCCTCGACGGTGCGGAACAGCACGTTGGCCGGTTTGACGTCGCGGTGCAGGATGTCGCGGGCGTGCAGCGCGGTGAGGCCCGCCCCGACCTGGCGCACGATCTCCAGCGACTGCGCCGGGGTGAGCCCGTCGATCTCGAGCCGGTCGGCCAGGGTGCCCTGGTCGGCGTACGACATCACCAGGTAGGGCCGGCCGTCGTCGAGCTCGCCGGCGTCGTAGACGCCCACGACGTGGGGCGACTCGACCCGGCGCAGGTAGCGTCCCTCCTCGAGGAAGCGGCGCCGCACCTGGGCGTCGTCGGTCCAGTTGTCGGCCAGCACCTTCACCGCGACCGGCGAGTCGAGGTGCTCGTCGTAGGCCAGCCACACGGTCGCGAAGCCGCCCGAGCCGATCCGCCGGCGCACGGCGTAGCGACCCAGGCGCTGCGGGATGCGCTGACCGGTGGACACCCAGGCATGATGGGCCATCGAGGTAAAGGGAGACCAGTGGGCGCACCGGAGGCGTACGACGCCGACCAGATCGACGACCTGGCCCGACGGGCGCAGGACGGGGACCGCCCCGCCCTCGAGGAGCTGCTGACCGCCGTCCGGCCGCGCGCGCTGCGGGTCTGCCAGGGCGTGCTGCCGCACTCCGCCGACGCCGAGGACGCCTGCCAGGAGGCGCTGATCAACATCGCCGGCAAGATCGGCGGCTGGGGCCGGCGCGGGCGCTTCACCACCTGGATGCACGCCGTGGCGGTCAACTCGGCCCGCACCACCTACCGCCGGATGAAGAACCAGGCCGTCCCGGCCGACCCGCAGGAGACCGGCGGCGGCAGCCTGGAGCGGCCCGACCCGCGCACCACCAGCGTCATCGCCGGCACCCGCCTGGACCTGCTCGAGGCCATGGAGACCCTCGAGCGCGAGCACCCCCAGGTCGTCGAGCCGCTGCTGCTGCGCGACGTCTACGGCCTGCCCTACGACGAGATCGCCGCGCTGGTCGGGGCGCCGCTGGGCACCATCAAGGCCCAGATCCACCACGGCCGCCGCCTGGCCCGCGAGCTGCTGCGCGGGGGCGTCGAGTGAGGCGCTCGCTGCTCGCGCTCCCCCTGCTGGCGCTCGCCGCCTGCTCCGGCGCCGCCGAGGAGCCGCTGCTCGAGCGGCCGGCCGGGGCCCAGGCGCCCCTCGAGGTCGCCCCGGTCGCCGCCCAGCCGGCGTACGACGGCCCCGACGACCCGGCGCTCGACGCGGCCCTCAGCGAGCCGGTCGAGGACTCCGTCTACCCGCGCACCGGCGACCCGGGCGTCGACGCGCTGCACTACGACCTCGACCTGGCCTGGGACCCCGCCGCCGAGGTGCTGACCGGGCGCCAGACCCTGCTGCTGCGCTCCACCGAGGACGACGACGAGCTGCAGCTCGACCTGAGCCCCGAGCTGCGCGTGGGTGCGGTGCGGGTCGACGGCGAGGAGGTCGACTTCCGCCACGAGGGCAAGGACCTCGTCGTGGTCACCGACGTCGTCGTCGACGGCCGCTACGAGCTCGCGCTCGACTTCGAGGGCACCCCGCTGCCGGTCCCCGCGCCCACCACCCGCGGCGACTTCGCCACCAACGGCTGGACCACCATGCCCGACGGGTCGACGTGGACGATGCAGGAGCCGCACGGCGCCTACACCTGGTACGCCGTCAACGACCACCCCTCCGACAAGGCGCTCTACGACATCAGCGTCACCGTGCCCGAGCCGTTCACCGGCGTCGCCAACGGCGAGCTCGTCGACACCACCGAGGCCGACGGGCTGCGCACCACCACCTGGCACCTGGCCGAGCCCGCGGCGTCGTACCTGATGACGATCGCGACGGGCGACTACGTGCTGACCGAGGACGAGTCGGCCAGCGGGGTGCCGATCCAGTACTGGGTGCCGCGCGAGCGCCAGCGCCTGGCCCGCGCCCTGGCCCCGACCCCCGAGGGGCTGGCGTTCCTCGAGGAGATCCTGGGGCCCTACCCCTTCGACACCCTCGGCATCCTGCTCGTCGACAGCGAGAGCGGCATGGAGACCCAGACCATGATCACGCTCGGGATGACCGACTACACGACCTCGCCGGCGGTGGTCGTGCACGAGCTCGCGCACCACTGGTGGGGCGACGAGGTGGGCCCCTCGGACTGGCGCGACATGTGGATGAACGAGGGCATGGCGATGTACCTGCAGGGCATGTGGGGGGCCTCGCAGGACGACTACACGATCGACCAGCTGATGGACTACTGGGCCTCCTTCGAGGACGAGGAGCGCGCCGCCGCCGGCCCGCCCGCCGCCTACGACCCGGCGACCTTCGGGGAGTCCAACGTCTACTACGGCCCCGCGCTGATGTGGCACGAGCTGCGCCGCGACCTCGGCGACGAGCTGTTCTTCGGGCTGGTGCGGGCCTGGCCGGCCGAGCACTCCAACACCACGTCGTCGTACGACGAGATCACGGCGTGGTTCTCCGAGCGCGCCGGGCGCGACCTCAGCGGGTTCTTCGACGCGTGGTTGCTGGGCGAGACGACGCCGGCGCGGGGTTGAGGCCCCGGTGGCGCCCTGCGGGAGAAGGCTGACAAGTCCGTTGCGTCGGCGACCCCGATGCGCTGCGATGGCCGCATGCGGGTCCTGGTGCTGGGCGGCTCGGTCTTCCTCTCGCGGGCGGTGGCGCAGGAGGCGGTCGTGCGCGGCCACGACGTCACGGCCGCGTGCCGCGGCGCGTCCGGCTCGGTGCCCGAGGGCGTGCGCCACGTCCCCGTCGACCGGGTCGCCGGGCTGCCCGACGAGCTGACCTCGACGGCGTACGACGCCGTGGTCGAGGTGGCGCGCTCGCCGTCGTGGGTCCGCGCCGCGGTCGCCGCCTGGCCCGCGGCGCACTGGACCTTCGTCTCGACCCTCAACGTCTACGCCGACGACTCCACCCCCGGCGGACGCCCCGGCACCCTGCCGCTGCGCGAGCCCCGCCACGACGACGCCGACCTGGCCGTGGACCCGGAGGCGTACGGGCCGATGAAGGTGGCCTGCGAGCAGGCGGTGCTCGACGGCGCCCCCGCGGCCCTGGTCGTGCGACCCGGCCTGATCGTGGGGCCCGGCGACCCCACCGGCCGCTTCACCTACTGGCCGGCGCGGCTCGACGGAGCCGGCGACGGGGAGCCGGTGCTGGCCGGTGGGTCGCCCGACGACCTGGTGCAGGTGATCGACGTGCGCGACCTGGCCCGCTGGCTCGTCGACGCCGCCGAGCGCGGCCTGACCGGCGTCCTCGACGGGGTCGGGCCCGCGCTGCCGATCGGCCGGCTGCTCGACGAGGTGGCCGCCGGGGTCGGCGCCGCGCCGCGCTGGGTGTGGGCCGACGACGAGACGCTCGCGGCCGCGGGGGTGGCGCCGTGGATGGGCCCGCGCTCGCTGCCGCTGTGGCTGCCGCGCCCGGCGTACGACGGCATCCTCGCCCACGACTGGACACCCTCGCGCGACGCCGGGCTGCGGGTGCGACCGGTCGGTGAGACCGCCGCCGACACGCTGGCGTGGCTGCGGGCCACCCCCGACGCGGTGGTGACCGGGCTGACCCGGGCCGAGGAGCAGGAGGTGCTCAGGGCCCTGTCGTGACGTCGGCCCATCGGGTCGGGTCGGTGCGGCAGGCCTCGAGCAGGTCGGCGACCAGGGTCGCGTCGGAGCCCATGAAGGCGACCGGCACCGACACCTCCTCGCCCAGGACCAGCCGCCGCCCGGGGTCGGCGACGAGGCGCACCCCGGCGAGGTCGGACCACGCCACGGCCGTCGCGCCCCGCCAGCCGCGCGAGGTGACGCCGCCGGCGTCGAGCACCAGCGCCGGGGTCCGGACCCGGCCGCGGAGCACCTGCACGAGCAGCGGGAGGCCGAGCGGCAGCAGCACCAGCGCGAGGACGGTGGCGCCCGTCGAGCCCTCCAGGCTCCCGCGGGCGGCCCAGGAGGCGAGCAGCGTGAGCGGCAGCAGCAGGCTCAGGACGAGCAGCGCGACCAGCAACCCGGTGAGCAGCCGCGAGCCGGGCAGCTCCAGGCGGTCGGGGTGGCGGCGCACCACCAGCCGGCCGCGGCGCGCCGTCGCGGGCAGCACGGTGCCCAGCAGGACCACCAGCCACCCCCCGAGCAGGAGCGCCGCCGCCACCGCCGCCAGCACCAGGCCCCAGCCGTCCGTCGCCGAGACCACGACGCCGAAGCCGGCCAGGGTGACGACCAACGCGATCAGCAGGTGCGTGCCGGTCGCGCGGGCGACCGGCACCGGTGGCAGGGACCGCGGGCTGGCGGGCAGACGCAGGACCTGGCGGCGTACCGACCCGACGGTGTGAGCGCTCACGACGAGGATCGTCCCAGCCCGGGAGTTCGGGTCGGACCGGGGTGGCCGCACCCCTAGTCTTCGGCCATGGCCAGGCTGACCTCCCACGACCTCATCGACCTCGTGCTGGACGAGGGGTCGTGGCGCAGCTGGGACGAGGCGCCGTCGTACGGCGAGATCAGCGAGCAGTACGCCGCCGAGCTCGCGGCGGCGCGCGAGAAGGCCGGCACCGACGAGGCGGTGGTGACCGGCGAGGGGCTGCTGCGCGGGCGGCGGGTGGCGGTGGTGCTGGGCGAGTTCGGCTTCCTGGCCGGCTCGATCGGGCGCGCGACCGCCGACCGGCTGGTCGCCACGATCACCCGCGCCACCGCGGAGGGGCTGCCGCTGCTGGCGGCCCCGATCAGCGGCGGCACCCGGATGCAGGAAGGCACACCGGCCTTCGTGCAGATGGTGCGCATCGCCCAGGCGGTGATGGCGCACAAGACCTCGGGGCTGCCCTACCTGGTCTACCTGCGCCACCCCACGACCGGCGGCGTGATGGCCAGCTGGGGCTCGCTGGGCCACGTGACGGTCGCGGAGCCGGGCGCGCTGGTGGGGTTCCTGGGGCCGCGGGTCTACCAGGCGCTCTACGGCGAGGACTTCCCCGAGGACGTGCAGACCTCCGAGAACCTCTACGCCCGCGGCATCATCGACGCCGTCGTGGCGCCCGAGGACATCGCCGACATCCTGCACCGCGCCCTGCGGATCATGCTGCCCCCGCGCGAGCAGATGGCACAGGTGCCCGACCCGGGCGACGACGAGATCCCCGACGTCGACACCTGGGAGGCCGTCACCCGCTCCCGCGACCCCGAGCGGCCCGGCGTACGGCGGCTGCTGAGGTACGCCGCCGCCGACGTGGTGCCGCTCAACGGCACCGGCCAGGGCGAGGCCGACCCGGGGCTGCTGATCGCGCTGGTGCGCTTCGGCGACGTGCCGTGCGTGTTCCTCGGCCAGGACCGCCGTGGACAGACCAAGACCCACCCCCTCGGCCCGGAGGCGCTACGCGAGGCGCGGCGCGGGATGCGGCTGGCCTCCGAGCTGCGGCTGCCGCTGCTCACCGTCATCGACACCCAGGGCGCGGCGCTGAGCGTGAACGCCGAGAACGGCGGGCTGGCCGGCGAGATCGCCCGCTGCCTGGGCGACCTGGTCACCCTCGACGCGCCCACGCTGAGCCTGATGCTGGGTGAGGGCAACGGCGGCGGGGCGCTGGCGCTGCTGCCGGCCGACCGGGTGGTGGCCGCCCAGCACGCCTGGCTCTCGCCGCTGCCGCCCGAGGGCGCCAGCGCGATCGTGCACCGCGACCTCGACCACGCCCCCGAGATGGCCCGTCAGCAGCGGGTCCGCGCGCTCGACCTGCACGCCGCCGGCGTCGTCGACCGGGTCGTGGGCGAGCGCCCCGACGCCGCCGAGGAGCCCGAGGACTTCTGCCACCGGGTCGGCGCGGTGCTCGCCCACGAGCTGGCCGGGCTGCTGACCCGAGGCGCCGGCAGCCCCGCGGAGCGGGTGCGCCGCTACGAGTGACCACGCGGACGTTGGTTGAGGAGGTTGCGCAGGAACCGTCTCGAAACCCGGTGACCGGCCGGCGTACGGCGAGCGCGACCCTCACCGGGTCTCGGCGACGCTCCTCGCTGGCGCTCGTCACTGCTCGACCAACGACACCGGGTCGGCGCGGTCCTCGCTGGCGCTCGTCACTGCTCGACCGACGGACGGGGTGACGGGGCACCCTGTTGACTGGGGCGCATGCGCGCCCGCTCCGCCGCCCTCATGGGCGCCCTGGCCCTCGCCCTCGTCGCGCCCGCGGCCCTGCTCGCCCCGGCGACGGCGGCGGGGGCCGGGGGCGAGGTCGCCGAGGCGATGGTCGCGGTGGGGCCCGAGCCCGGGGGCGCCGAGGTCGAGCTCGACACGTCCGTCTTCGTGCCCGACGGGGAGGGGCCGCACCCGGCGGTGCTGCTGACCCACGGCTTCGGCGGCAGCAAGGCCGACCTGGTCGACCAGGCCGAGGACCTCGCCGGCGACGGCTACCTGGTGCTGACCTACACCGCGCGCGGCTTCGGCGCCTCCGGCGGGCGCATCCACCTGGCCGACCCCGACTACGAGATCGCCGACGCCCGCGCGCTGGTCGACCTGCTGGCCGAGCGCGACGACGTCGTCACCGACGCCGACGGCGACCCCCGCGTCGGCCTCGTCGGGGCGTCGTACGGCGGCGCGGTGTCGCTGATGACCGCCGCCACCGACCCGCGCGTCGACACCGTGGTCGCGGCCATCACCTGGCACGACCTGGCCGAGTCGTTCTTCCCGCAGTCGGTGGTCGGCAGCGACGAGCCGGGGCCCTTCAAGCAGCTGTGGGCCTCGCGGTTCTTCCTCTCCTCCACCGCACAGGGGCAGGGCGGCGACCCGCTCTGCGGCCGGTTCGCCGCCGAGGTCTGCGCGCCCCTCCTGGAGGCGGCCGACAGCGGCGAGCCCAGCGAGGAGCTGCTCGAGCTGCTGGCCGCGCACAGCCCCGCGCCGCTGCTCGACGACCTCGACGCGCCGACCTACCTGGTGCAGGGCATGGCCGACACGCTCTTCGGCCTCGACCAGGCCGAGGCCACCGCCCGCGCGCTCGAGAAGCAGGGCACGCCGGTCGCGGTGCGCTGGAGCGACGGCGGCCACGACGACCTCGGCGGGTCGCTCGAGGCTGACACCGCGACGATCGAGCCGTGGCTCGACCACTACCTGCGCGGCGCCGGGGCCGAGGCAGCCGAGGGAGCCGACGACCTGCCGCTGCCCGAGCTCAGCTGGGCGCTGCCGCGCACCCGCGGCCAGGACACCGCCACGGTGCAGAGCAGCGACGAGACCGACGCGACGTCGTACGAGACGCTCGCGCTGAGCGGCGAGGAGCAGCCGCTGGCCAACCCGCCGGGCGGTGAGCCGCAGTCGCTGACCGCCGTGCCGTCGACCGGTGACGTGGTCGACGAGTTCAGCGACGTGCTGTCGACCTACCCGCTCGCCGCGCTGCCGGGCCAGTCGGCCGCCTTCGACACCGCCGAGCTCGACGAGGCCCGCACGGTCGTGGGCACGCCCCGGGTGCGCCTCGATGTGACCTCGACCGGGCGCAGCAGCACCCTCTTCCTGAGCCTGTGGCAGGTCAGCAACGGGGTGCCCGAGCTGACGCGCCGCCTGGTCGCGCCGGTCACGGTCGCGACGACACCCGGCGAGGAGACCAGCGTCGAGGTCGACCTGCCCGGCGGCACCTGGCAGGTGCCGGCCGGCTCCCGGCTCCGGGTGCTGGTGACCTCGACCGACCAGACGTACGCCGCCCCGCGGGCCGCCCGCGCCGACGTCGTGCGGGTCAGCGACCTGCAGCTGCCCTCGGTCGAGGGCGCGACGGTGCTGGCCACCGAGGGCGGCGAGGGCCTCGACGACGAGGTCGTGGGGCTGCTCGTGGCCATCGGCGTGGTGCTGCTTGGGCTGCTGGGCGCGGCGCTGGTGGGCCGGCGCCGCAGCCACGGACCCGTCGACCCCGAGCTAGCTGACGTGCCGCTGGTCGTCGACGGGCTGGTCAAGACCTACGCCGACGGCCACCGCGCGGTCGACGACGTGTCCTGGCGCGCCGAGCGCGGCCAGGTCGTGGGCCTGCTGGGCCCCAACGGCGCCGGCAAGACCACGACGCTGCGGATGGTGATGGGCCTGATCGCGCCCGACGCCGGGCGGGTGCACGTGCTGGGGCGCCAGGTCGGGCCGGGCACGCCGGTGCTGGCCCGGGTCGGGGCCCTGATCGAGGGGCCGGGCTTCCTGCCGCACCTCAGCGGGCGCGCGAACCTCGAGGCCTACTGGGCCGCCACCGGTCGCGACCCGGCCGAGGCCGGCTACGAGGAGGTCCTCGAGATCGCGGCGCTCGGTGGCGCGATCGAGCGGCCGGTGCGCACCTACAGCCACGGCATGCGCCAGCGGCTCGGCATCGCCCAGGCGATGCTCGGGCTGCCCGAGGTGCTGGTGCTCGACGAGCCGACGAACGGGCTCGACCCGCCGCAGATCGCGGGCCTGCGCCCGGTGCTGGCCCGGTACGCCGCCGCGGGCCGGACCGTGGTGGTCTCCAGCCACCTGCTGGCCGAGGTCGAGCTGACCTGCTCGCACGTCGTGGTGATGCACGCGGGCCGGGTCGTGGTGACCGGCACCGTGGCCGAGCTGGTCGACTCCACCGACACCACGGTGGTGACGCTCGCGCCGGGCAGCGACCCGTCGTCGCTGGCCGAGCGGCTGCGCGACCTCGAGGGCGTCAGCGAGGTCGACGTGGTCGACGACGTCGACGAGCCCCACGTCGTGGTCGTCGCGCACCTCCCGCGCGCCGAGGTGGTGCGCGCGGCCGCCGCGAGCGGCGCCGACGTGGTCGGCGTCAGCAGCCGGCGGCACCTCGAGGAGGTCTTCCTCGGCGTGATCGCCGCGGCCTCCGGCTCCGACCCCGACCTCAGGCAGGTGCGTTCGCGATGAGCTCCTCCACCGCATCCCTCGAGACGCTGCCCGGGCGGCCGCTGTCGCTGCGCGCCGAGCTGCGCCGCCAGCTGTCGCGGCGGCGTACGACGTGGTCGTTCGTGCTGCTGCTCGCGCTGCCGCTGGTGATCGTGGCGGCCTTCGCGCTCGGCGACGGCGACCCCAGCGAGGGCAGCCTCGTCGACCTGGCCACCGGCGGCGCGGCCAACTTCACCGTCTTCACCACCGCGGTGTCCTCGTCGTTCCTGCTGATCGTGCTGGCGGCGCTCTTCGTCGGCGACTCGCTGCCCTCGGAGGCGTCGTGGTCGACGCTGCGCTACCTGCTGCTGGCGCCGGTGCCCCGCTCCCGGCTGCTGCTGAGCAAGCTGGTCATCGGGCTGCTCAGCACCGCGGTGGCGGTGCTGGCGCTGATCGGCTGGTCGCTGCTGGTGGGGCTGGTCTTCTACGGCCCGGCCGGCTTCAGCAACCCCAGCGGCGGCACGCTCGACTGGGCGACGTTCGGGCCGCGCCTGGCGCTCATCGCGGCGTACCTGGTCGTCGTGCTGATGCCGGTCGGTGCGATCGCCTTCGCGCTCGGGGTGCGCACCGACGCGCCGCTGGCCGCCGTCGGCGGGGCGGTGATGGTGACGATCGTGGCCGCGATCCTCGACCAGATCGACAACCTGGGGTCGCTGCGCAACGCGCTGCCGATGCACGACGCCGGGGCGTGGTTCGCGCTGCTGCGGCCCGAGGTGGTCTGGGACGACCTGGTGCAGGGCACGCTGTGGTCGGTGCTCTACACGCTGGTCTTCGTGGGGCTGGCGTTCTGGATGTTCCGGCGCAAGGACGTGCTGAGCTGAGCCGGGTGGTCGTCGGCGGGCGGGCGTAGCCCCGTCCGGGCCGGGTCGTTGACCGGGAGTGGTCCAGACCGCCTGGGCCACGGACGGAAGGACGACGATGCGCCTGTCTCGGAAGGCCGGTACCGCCGGTTCGCTGTTCGCCGCCGCGGCGATGGTGGCCAGCACCACCACCCCTGCCCACGCCGCCACCGACGACCCCCTGCGGGGCCAGCAGTGGGGTCTCGACCAGGTCCGGGCCGAAGCGGCCTGGCCCACCTCGACGGGTGCCGGCGCGGTGGTGGCCGTCGTCGACACCGGGGTCGACTTCTCGCACCCCGATCTGAGGGCCAACCTGCTCCAGGGTGCGACCTTCACCGGCTGCGAAGGCGCGGCGCCCTGCGGCAACGGCGACTTCCGCGGCCCCGACGGCGAGAACAACGCCGACGAGCACGGCACCCACGTGGCCGGGATCGTCGCGGCCGTGACCGGCAACGGCGTCGGCGTGGCCGGCACGGCGCCGGACGCCAAGATCCTGCCCGTCAAGGTGCTCGAGGACGGCAGCGGCTCCTTCGCCGAGATCGCCGCCGGCATCCGCTGGTCGGCCGACAACGGCGCGGACGTCGTCAACCTGAGCCTCGGCGGCCTGCCCGGGCTGCAGGCGCTCACCCTGACCGGCATCGAGTCCGACGTCACCGACGCCATCGCCTACGCCAACGAGCGCGAGGTCACCGTCGTGGCGGCCGCCGGCAACACGGCCACCCCCCTGTGCAACACGCCGGCCTTCGAGCCCGGCGCGATCTGCGTGGCCTCCACGGACCGCAACGAGGTCAAGAGCTGGTTCTCCGAGCTGCCCAACAAGCTCGATCTCAAGGCGGTGACCGCCCCCGGCGGCGCCGGCCTGACGTCCTGCGAGGACGACATCGTCTCGACGGTGCCCCTGGGCACCGGCAGCGCGGCCTGCGGCGAGTCCGACTACGACTACTACGCCGGGACCTCGATGGCCACGCCGCACGTCGCGGGGGTCGCCGCGCTGCTCGCGGCCCAGGGACGCACCCGCGAGAACATCGAGGCGGCCCTGCTCGACACCGCACGCCAGCCGCTGACCGACGTCACCGGGCTGTACTCGCCGGTCTACGGCTGGGGCATCGTCGATGCCGCCGCCGCCGTGCAGCAGCCCGGTGCCGCGACGACGACCGTCGACCCCGCGCCCACCCAGGGCAACGGCAAGGGGAAGGGCAAGGGGCGGACGAAGGGCTGAGGCGAGCGCCGACGGCTGGCGCCGGCCCGGGCGCGCGCCCGGACCGGCGTCACCGGGAGTGCGGCCCGCCCGGCGGGACCGCGAGGTCGACCCACACCATCCGGTGGTCCGAGCTCGGGAAGCCGTTGGTGTACGACGGGTCGTAGACGCCGGTCAGCCGGAAGAGCGGATCCTCCTGGACCGGCCAACAGACACCCGCGTCCCGCACACGCAGGGGCCGCGACGGCAGCACGTAGTCGACGCGCAGGTTGCCGGCGGAGCCCGGGCCGTCGCTGAAGTCGGCGGTGTCCAGGGCGGGGTCGCCGGCATGGGTCCGGTTGGCGCCGCCCTGCAGGTCGGTCGCCTCGGCGGCGCCGTCGCTGGCGGGGGCGGGGTCGCGGACCAGGGGGTGCTCCACGACCTGTGCCGCGGCCCCGGCCACGCCGCTGCCGTCGGCGGGATCGGCGTTCAGGTCGCCCATCACGACGAACGCCGAGCCGGGGTGCAGCCCGCCGCGCTCACCGTCGTCGTCGTAGATGTAGTCCGAGCGACCGGGCGAGACGTAGTCGGCCCAGAAGCGGATCTCGTCGTGGTTGCGGGTGCCGTTGCGGTCCTCAGGCCCGTCGAAGCCGGGGGGCGTCGGGTGGCTGGCCAGCACGTGGACCGTACGGCCGCCGACTTCGACGGGGACGTCGACGTGGTTCTTGCTCGAGAGCCGGAAGACCTCGAGCTCCTCCGGCGAGTACCAGTCGGCCGGCTCGGGGGTCTCGGGATCGTCGGGCAACAGCGCACCCGGCATGTCCGCCCACCGGAACTCCTGGAAGGTCCGCACCGCGTCGGTGTCGATCGGGTGCTGGGAGAGGAGCGCGAAGGCGTACTGGCCCGGGAACTCGCCGTAGCCGAAGGAGTCGTCGCCGTAGGCACGGCCCGACTGCCCGACCTCGCCGTTGTTGTTGAGGTCGAAGCCGCTCGCCACGCCGGTGTTCGAGGCGAACACCATCGCGTAGGGGTAGTCGATCGGGTCGGCGCCACCCTGGCCCACGGCCAGGAAGTTGTCCTGGAAGCGCCGCAGCGCGAGACCGCCGGCGTCGTGGTCGAACTCGTTGAGCAGCAGCACCTCGGGGCGCTGGCGCTGCACGATCTCGGCCACGTTGCGGACCTCGGCGTCCTGCGCCTCGTCGTCGGCATCGGCGAGGTCGGCGGCGAGCTCGCCCTCGGTGGTCCGGAACATGGAGACGTTGAAGGTGGCGATGCGCAGGTTCTCCGGCGGACCGCCCCGCTCAGGCGGGGGCTGCGCCACCGAGGCGTGCAGCGGCACCAGCAGCGCGGCGACCACCAGGCCGACGGCGCTCGCGCGCGCATGACGGATCGAACGAGTTCTCACGAGGACCTCCCGAGTAGATGACCAAGCACGACCACTGTAGGCCCGGCCACCCCCCTCGAAGCCAGGCTAGAACTTGTTACAGTTCTGCGATGCAGCGCACGTACGTCGTCTCCGGGTCCGCCTCCGGGATCGGGGCCGCCACGGCCGCCCTGCTGCGGGACCGGGGTGACCGGGTGGTCGGGGTCGACCTGCGGGACGCCGAGGTGAGCGCCGACCTGTCGACCGCGGCGGGGCGGGCCGAAGCGGTAGCCGGGGTGATGGCGCTGACCGACGTGGTGCACGGGGTGGTGCCGTGCGCGGGGGTGGCCGGGCTGACCGGCGTCGACCCGGCGCTGGTGGTGTCGGTGAACTACTTCGGGGCACTGGGCCTGGTGCGCGGGCTGCGACCGGCCATGGCCGCGGCGGGCTCGGCGGCGGTGGTGCTGCTGGCCTCGAACTCGATCACCTGCCAGCCCGGCTGGGCCGGTGACGTGGCCGAGCTGTGCCTGGCCGACGACGAGGGGGCCGCGTGCGCGGCCGCCGCGGCGACCGAGGCGGTGCAGGTCTACCCCGCGACCAAGGCCGCGCTCGCGTGGTGGGCGCGGCGCGAGGGCGTCGCCGCCGACTGGGTCGGCGCCGGCATCCGCGTCAACGCCGTCGCCCCCGGCCTCATCGCCACCCCCATGACCGACCAGCTCCGGGCCGACCCCGAGCTCGGCGCCTTCGCCGACTCCTACCCGACCGCCATCGGCCGGCCCGGGCAGCCCGACGAGGTCGCCGCCGCCATCGCGTTCCTGCTCTCCGACGCGGCCTCGCTGGTCGTCGGGTCCGTGCTGTACGTCGACGGGGGCACCGACGCGATGCTGCACCCGGAGGTGCCGGTGGGGTGGGACGTGGATCGCTCAGGCGTCTGAATCAACAGGACACCAGCAGGCCGATCACGACGACCGTGACTGTCTTTCGCTTGGTCACCTTCCAGCTCGTCCCGGGCAACGAAGCAGTGACGTCGACGTTGTACGTCCTCGAGACGCTCACCCCGTCGAAGAGACTCGTCAGGACTACCTGGCCGAGCCCGTCGGAGCCGATGCTCGGCGTGAGGACACCAGTCCCGTCGTGCCGGGTCGCTGTGTAGACCAATGGCGTCGGAGAGGTCACACGTGGCCAGGAGATCCGAGCCCCGCCAAGGCCCGGGGTACAGTCGAGGTCGAGCGTCACCGCGGTCGCGTTCGAGGCTGTGCCGACCACAGCCGCCTTGTCCACCCACTCGGCACGCGTGGTGCTCGTGGACGGGACCAGCATCAGCGTGGCTCCCGCCATCGATGCCAGCACACCTCGTGTCAAGCGGCTCATGGCCGCACCTGAGTGGCCGTGAGCTCGAACGAAGGCGTGAAGGTCGACCGTTGGACGTCCATCGGAGCCGCCCCCGCCAGCGACAGGCTCACACACAACGTCGAGCTGCCAGGGCTCCGCGGGATCACTGTCGTCGTCGCCAACGGCTGAGATGCAGTGGTCAGCTTTGACTCGAATGCCAGGGTGCCACCACTGCAGGTCTCGGTGCGCGGGTAATCATCATCCGAGGATGCGGTTCCTCCCACCCGGACCGTCGCTGTCACGTATGGCAGCACCGAGACTGCTCCTGTCGTTGCCGCAGCCCCGGTCACTGTGACGGTGAAGGGGGTCGAGCCCGCGTTCTCAATGACGAGGCTTGCAGCGACGCTCTCCCCGGGTGCCATGTCATTCATCTGCAGGACGTTCCAGACGTAGGGCCCTTGCACACCATTCACGGTCAGGTCGAGGGAGCCGGCGGTGACGGTCCCCCCACTCACCGTCTCGACGTCGTTCCAGTAGGCGAAGGTGCCGAGCCCACCGGTCGCCCCCAGCAGGACCGCGGCCGCCACCAGCAGCCCCGACAGGGGTCGACCCCGCCGCGGCACCTTCTCCGCCCGGTGCGCGCCGCTCATGAGGCTGCTCGGTGCGCCGAGGCGGGAGCCGGCTCCGGGCGACGACGCCAGCTGCGGACCATCAGGCCGGCTGCGTAGACGAAGCACCCGCCGGCGACCACACGCGTGATCAGGTCGTGCTGGTCGCGGGTGAAGAGCAGGTTGAGACGGCCGATCCACGGGACGGCATACCAGACCTCGCCCCGCACCTGCACCGCTCGCACCTGCTCGCGGTCCGGCGCCTCGTTGGCGTCACCCTGGGTGGTGAAGACGCGCTCACCCTCACCGTCGTAACCCACCCCGATCACGCGGTGGGTCACGACGGTCGGCTCGCCCGAACGCAGCTGGTAGGTGATCGGCGTGCCGATCCCGATGTCCTCGGCCGGCACGGGTCGCACCACGACCAGGGCGCCCGGCGGGTAGGTGGGCGCCATCGACCCCGTGAGCACCGTCATCGGGGTGGAGCCGGTCAGCCGCGGTACGAGTACCGCGGCTCCGACCACCGCCACCGCGAGGCCCAGCAGGAGCCAGGAGCAGATGCTGAGCACCGCGCACCACCGAGTGCGCATGTCAGCTCCTATCAGGAGGTCTGCGTGACGGTCACCGTCAACTCATCCAGGACTGCCGTCAGGGCCTTGTTGTCTGCCAGCGGGTCACCACTCTGGTCGCCCTGCAAAGAGTTTGAGGCGTTGTTCACCTGGTCGTTTGCAACGTCCGGGTTCCCATCCCAGGGCAGCTCCACGGTGATAGTGGCGCGAAGGGTCTTACCCGAATCAGCCTCAGTAAAGGGCCAGTCGGTGGCCTCGGTAATGGTCTGTTCCAAGTCCGTCAACCCATCGAAGACTGCGTACTCAGTCTTGACGTCAAGCTCGCTGCCCAGCACACCGCCGTCCACCGCCTGGTCGTTAACACTGAGCGAAGCAGTGACGTCGCCCTCGACCCGCAGCGTGAAGTCACAGCTTCGCTCGAACGAATCCCCGGGCACGATGAGGTAGCCGACGTCGAAGGGCGTGTCAGCAGCAGCCCCAGTCGTCCACCCAGTGCATTCAGCGTCGAGTAAGTTCAGCGTGCCTGCCTCGATCGTCCCGCCATCGACGGTCTCCTCGTCGTCCCAGAACGCGAGCGAGCCGGCGCCCCCCAGCAGCAGACCAGCACCCGCAACTCCCGCAAGCGCAGCCTTCAGCGATGTCCTCATCGGCCCTCCCAAGCCTCAGCGGGGACACACGTCCCCCCTCCGCGGCACAGCCTGACCGAGTGCGACCCGGATCACACCGCCGCTCCGGCCATGGCTGTCCGCCGGGAGGGGCCGGGGCCGGGTAGTCACAACGGGTCATGCCGTCGTGGCACTTGGGCCAACGACGAAGGAGGATCTCCGGCACCTGGTGCCGGAGACCCTCCCTTGTCGAGTGCTGCGCGCAGGCTCAGAAGAGCAGTGCGGAGGCGGGGTCCTGGAGCAGGCCGGCGACGTCGGCGAGGAAGCGCGAACCCTTCTCGCCGTCGATGTGGCGGTGGTCGAAGGACAGCGCCAGCGTGGTGACGTCGCGCGCGACGATCTCGCCGGTGACCTCGTCGACCCAGGGCCGCTTGTTGATCGCGCCGAAGCACAGGATCGCGGACTCCCCCGGGTTGATGATCGGGGTGCCGGCGTCGACGCCGAAGACGCCCACGTTGGTGATCGTGAAGGTGCCGCCCGACATGTCGGCGGGCTGCGTCTTGCCCTCGCGCGCGGTCGCGGTGAGCTCGCCCAGGGCGGTCGCCAGCTCGACGAGCGAGAGGCTGTCGGCGTCCTTCACGTTGGGCACCACGAGGCCGCGGGGGGTCGCGGCGGCGATCCCGAGGTTAACGTAGTGCTTGTAGACGACCTCCTGCGCCGCCTCGTCCCAGTAGGAGTTGATCTCCGGCGTACGACGCATCGCCAGCACCACCGCACGCGCCAGGACCAGCAGCGGGCTGACCCGGACGTCGCGCAGCTCGCGCCGCGACTTGAGCCGCTCGACGAGCTGCATCGTGGCGGTGACGTCGACGGTGACCCACTCGGTGACGTGCGGGCTGGTGAAGGCCGACTGGCTCATCGCCTGCGCCATCATCTTGCGCACGCCCTTGACGGGCTCGCGGGTCTCGCGCTCGCCGGGGGTGCGGGGGCTGGGGGCGGGGCCTCGAGGCGGTTGCTGCGCACCCTCCCCGGCCTGCGCGGTGGCGGCCCGGACGTCGTCACGGGTGATGGAGCCCTGGGGGCCCGACCCGGTCAGGGTCGTCAGGTCGACGCCGAGGTCCTTGGCCATCTTGCGCACGGGGGGCTTGGCGAGGGCGCGGGGGTGTCGAGACGGTTGCTGCGCGCCCTCCTCGACCCCCGGGCGCGCGACCACCGACGTGGCGGGAACGGGCTCGTCGGCGGTCTCCTCCTCCACCACCGGGGAGGCGCCCGGCTCGAAGGCGGCCTGCGCCTGCTGGTTGGCCGCGACAGCGCCGGCGGCGCGGCGTACCCGGCGGACCGGGCCGCGGTCGGCCTTGTTGCGACCGACCAGGCTCTCGCCCTCCCCGCCACCGCTGGCGGCGGGGTTGGACAGGTCGATCTCCATCTCGGGCTCGGGCGTGCCCGGGCTGGCCCCGGGGGCACCGCCAGCCGCGGGCTCCTCGGCGCCGATGCGGATGATCGGGGTGCCGACCGGGATCATCTCGCCCTCGGGGACGAGCAGTGCGGTGACCTCGCCGGCGTACGGCGAGGGCAGCTCGACCAGCGACTTGGCGGTCTCGATCTCGACGACGATGTCGTTGATCTCGATGACGTCGCCGACCTTGACCTTCCAGGTCACGATCTCGGCCTCGGTGAGGCCTTCGCCGACGTCGGGCAGCTTGTACTCAGGCATGCAGCAGGCTCCTTCGAGGCTCTCAGTAGGCCAGGGTGCGGTCGACGGCGTCGAGGACCCGGTCGAGGTCGGGGAGGAAGTCCTCCTCGATGCGCGACGCGGGGTACGGCGTGTCGAAGCCGCCGACGCGCAGCACCGGCGACTCCAGGGAGTAGAAGCACTCCTCGGTGACCCGGGCGGCCACCTCGGCGCCGATGCCGAGGTTCACGTGCGCCTCGTGGGTGATCACGGCGCGGCCGGTGCGGCGCACCGACTCGTAGACCGGGCCCATGTCCAGCGGGGAGAGGGTGCGCAGGTCGATGACCTCGAGCGATCGGCCCTCGGTGGCGGCGGCCTCGGCGGCCGACATGGCCGTCTTCACGGTGGGCCCGTAGGCCAGCACGGTGACGTCCTCGCCGCGGCGCACGACGCGCGAGGTGAAGAGCGGCTCGGGGGTGGCGCTCTCGTCGAGCTCGGCCTTCTCGGCGTGGTACTGCCGCTTGGGCTCGAGGAAGATGACCGGGTCGTCGGAGGCGATGGCCTGCTGGATCATCCAGTAGCCGTCGACCGGGTTGGAGCAGGCCACGACCTTCAGGCCGGGCGTGTGCGCGAACTGCGCCTCGGGCGACTCGCTATGGTGCTCGACGGCGCCGATCCCGCCGCCGAAGGGGATGCGGATGACCATCGGCATCGGCGAGCGGCCCTTGGAGCGGTAGTGCATCTTCGCCACCTGGCACACGATCTGGTCGTAGGCCGGGTAGACGAACCCGTCGAACTGGATCTCCACGACGGGGCGGTAGCCGCGCAGCGCCATGCCGACCGCGGTGCCCACGATGCCCGACTCGGCCAGCGGCGAGTCGATGACACGGTCCTCGCCGAAGTCCTTCTGCAGGCCGTCGGTGATGCGGAAGACGCCGCCGAGCTTGCCGACGTCCTCGCCCATGACCAGGACCTTGGGGTCGTCCTCCATGGCCTTGCGCAGGCCCATGTTGAGGCCCTTGGCCAGGGTGATCTTCTGCCCGGACATCAGCGTCCTCCTCCGTGCGTGGCGTCCTCGAACGTCTCGAGGTAGGCGGCGAACCCGTCGCGCTGGGTGACCAGCTCCTCGGGCATGTCGGCGTAGACGTGGTCGAACATCTGCATCGCCGTCGGGTCGGGCATCGACTTGCAGCCCTCGCGCAGGTGGGCGCCGAGCTCGTCGGCCTCCTTCTTGAGGTCGTCGATGAAGTCGGTGTCGATGAGGCCGTTGCGGCGCAGGTAGGCCTCGACGCGCGCGATCGGGTCCTTGAGCTTCCAGCTCTCGACGTCGTCGCTGAGGCGGTAGCGGGTCGGGTCGTCGGTGGTCGTGTGCGCACCCATCCGGTAGGTGTAGGCCTCGACGAAGGTGGGGCCCTGGCCGTCGCGGGCGCGCTGCAGCGCCGCCTGCGTCACGGCGTACGTCGCCATCACGTCGTTGCCGTCGACGCGCACGCCCGGGAAGCCGAAGCCCAGCGCCCGCTGGTAGAGCGGGATGCGGGTCTGGCGCTCGATCGGCTCGGAGATCGCCCACTGGTTGTTCTGGCAGAAGAACACGACCGGGGCGTTGTAGGAGGCGGCGAAGATGAAGGCCTCGTTGACGTCGCCCTGGCTGGAGGCGCCGTCACCGAAGTGCGCGACGACGGCCGCGTCGCGCTCGGGGTCGCCGGTGCCGACGACGCCGTCGCGCTGCATGCCCATGGCGTAGCCGGTGGCGTGCAGGGTCTGGGCGCCGATGACGATCGTGTAGAGGCCGAAGTTGAACTCGGCCGGGTCCCAGTTGCCGTGGTCGACGCCGCGGAAGAGGCCCAGCAGCTTGAGCGGGTCGATGCCCTTGCAGTAGGCGACGCCGTGCTCGCGGTAGGTCGGGAAGACGTAGTCCTGGGGCCGCAGCGCGCGGCCGGCACCGATCTGCGCGGCCTCCTGGCCCAGCAGCTGGGCCCAGATGCCGAGCTCGCCGTGGCGCTGCAGGGCCGTGGCCTCGGTGTCGATGCGCCGGGTGAGCACCATGTCGCGGTAGAAGCCGCGCAGCTGGTCGGCGCTGAAGTCCATGTCGAACTCGGGGTGGTGCACCCGCTCGCCCTCGGGCGTCAGCAGCTGCACGAGCTCGGGGCCGCCGTCGTTCTGCGAGGGGCCGAACACCTCGGCGAGGTCGGGGCCGAATCCGTCGCGGTTCTGGCCGCGTTCGGTGGCGGGATCGGGCACGGGGCACACTCCTTCGAGTCACGGGCCGGACGGGGTCTCCGCTGGCCGCACGTGGTCCGGGCCTGGCTCGGCGCGGGGTGGTGCGCCATCGTGCCAGGGGTCTGTGACCCGGACCACACGAGTGCGCTCAACCTACCCGGCGTGTCGTGGGGCTCGCCAATCACCCACCCTCGCGGGGCCCGCCCAGCCGCTACCGTCGGGGCATGTCCTCCACACCGGTGCACAGCTCCCTGACCGTGCAGGCCCCTCCGGCCGCCGTCTTCGCGATCCTGGCCGACCCGCGCCAGCACCCGCGGATCGACGGCTCCGGCACCGTGCAGGGCACCGTCTCGGGGCCCGAGCGGCTCACGCTCGGCTCGGAGTTCGGCATGTCGATGAAGCAGGGCGCGCCCTACAAGATCAAGAACACCGTTGTCGAGTACGACGAGGACCGGCTGATCGCCTGGCGCCACAAGGGTCTGCACCGGTGGCGCTACGAGCTCGAGCCGGCCGGCGAGGGCGCCACCCGGGTCACCGAGACCTGGGACATCACCCGCTACCCGGCGCCGGTGCGTGCGGTCTTCCGCGCCCTGTTCGCCAAGCGCACCCAGGCCGCGATCGAGGCGACGCTGCCCAAGCTGGCCGCCGCGGCCGAGGCCGACGCGGGGGTGCGCTGATGTCGATCCGCCAGGGCACCGAGGTCCGCTGGTCGTGGGGCAACGGCTCGGCGACCGGCAAGGTCACCGAGGTCCACCACGACGACGTCTCGCGCACCACCAAGGGCGAGAAGATCACCCGCCACGGCAGCGACGACGACCCGGCGTACGTCATCGAGCAGGAGGACGGCACCGTCGTGCTCAAGCTGCGCAGCGAGGTCGAGCGGGCCGACTAGGTGTGATGTCCAGCCAGGTTGTCCAACCTGGTGATGGGTGTCGCCTTGCCGATCGCTGAGTGGGGCCGGTGGTGGTTG
>NZ_BNET01000004.1:0-118025 GCF_024341885.1 Nocardioides sp. OK12
ACACCGGGAGGTCTTCACCCATCTACACATCAGATCGTGTCGTCACACGATCTCGACCAACGTGCCTGGTCATCACACCTAGCCCCGGGGGTGGATCCGCGGCAGCGCCGAGGACTTGCCCTTGAACTGCGGGGTGCGCTTCTCGCGGAAGGCGGCCACGCCCTCCTTGCCGTCGCCCAGCGAGGTCCAGTACATCGCCAGCGAGTCCGAGAGGTGCGCCTCGAGCGGGTGCGCCAGCGCGCTGTTGCGGTAGAGCATCTGCTTGGCCAGGCCCAGCGCCACCGGGGAGCGGTCGCGCACGAAGGAGCGGGCCAGCTCCTGGGCGGCGGGCAGCAGCTCGTCGGGCTCGTGGACCGAGCGCAGCAGCCGCCCCTCGAGCGCCTGCTCGGCGCTGAGCACGTCGGCGGAGTAGACCCACTCCAGGGCCTGCTGGATGCCGACGATGCGCGGCAGGAACCAGCTCGAGGCGGCCTCGGGCACGATGCCCAGGCGCCCGAAGACGAAGCCGATCTTTGCCTTGGTGGAGGCCAGGCGCAGGTCCATCGCCAGCGTCATCGTGGCGCCGATGCCGACCGCGGGGCCGTTGACGGCGGCGATGACGGGCTTGGGCAGCGCGTGGATCGCCAGCGTCACCTTGCCGCCGGTGTCGCGCACGCCCTTGTCGTACGGCGCCTCGTCGTAGGCGGCGCGGAACTCCTCGGGGGTGGGGCGCAGCGACTCGTCGAGCCCGAAGACGTTGCCCTCGGCCGAGAGGTCCATCCCTGCGCAGAAGGCGCGGCCGGCGCCGGTGACGACGACGGCGCGCACGTCGTCACTGCGCAGCTCGGTGCGGAAGACCGACTCGAGCTCGCGCGCCATGGTCAGGTCGAAGGCGTTGAGCGCGTCGGGACGGCTCAGGGTCAAGGTGGCGACGCCGTCGGCGTCCGTGGTGATGTCGAGCGTGTCGTGGCTGGTCTGGCTCATCCGGTGGTCCCCTTCGGCAGTCCGGACGGGGAGCAGAGGCCCTGGCCGATCCGGTCGGTGTCGTCGTCGATGATGGCCTGGAACATCTGGGGCGCTCGATCGGGGTCCCAGTTGACCGCCAGGTCCTGGATCGGCACGCCACAGGTCAGGCCGTTCTCGCCGTTGACGCGGGTCATCGCCATCGCCCACATCCCGGCCCGCCACGGCGTCATGCCCTTGCCGAACTCGACGGTGTCGGTGGCGGCCATGTTGAGGCGCCAGTAGCGCACCGGGTTGAGCACCGACCAGGGCGAGAGCACCTCGTCGCCGACCGAGGAGACGACCTCGCGCTGGGCCTGGGCGCGCTGCACGTCGCCCAGGGCGGTGTAGGTCTTGCGCGAGCGGGCGTAGCCGAGCGCCGTGACGCCGTCGGCCTCCTGGCAGCCGGCCTTCACGTCGAGGTTGGCCAGCGGGTCCTGCATCGCCTTCTCGGGGCAGATCTCGACCCCGCCCACGGCGTCGACCAGGCCGACGAAGCCGCCGATGCCGATCTCGACGTACTCGTCGATGTGGATGCCGGTGTTCTGCTCGATCGTCTTGACCAGCAGCTTGGGACCGCCGAAGGCGTAGGCCGCGTTGATCTTGGTGGTGCCCCGGTCGGGCACCTCGACCAGCGAGTCGCGCGGGATCGACATCAGCAGGTTGGGGCCCGAGCCGGTGTGCAGCAGCATGATCGTGTCGGTGCGCTGGCCCGCGGCGTTGCCGGTGCCGAACTCCTTGCGCTGCTCGGGCGTCAGGCCCTCGCGCGAGTCGCTGCCGACCAGCAGGTACGTCGTGCCCGGCTGCTCGTCGGGGCGCTCCCCGCCGGGCGCGAAGGCGACGTCGTCGACGCGGGTCCAGGCGTAGATCGGCACGGCGACGAGGAAGACGATCCAGGCCACCAGCAGCAGCACCAGGTGTCGCAGCCGCGGGCGCGGGCGCCAGGAGCGCCCGCCTCGGCCGTGCTGGGTGGGGGGCTGGGCCGGGGGCTGGACCGGCTGGGGTGCGGGTCGCTGGGCCGGCTGGGGTGCGGGCCGGGAGGCCGGCTGCGGACGCGGCTGCACCGGCATCCGGCGGGTGGCGTCGGGCTCGGGCTCGCTGCCGGGGCTGCCGGGGCCGCCGTACAACCAGTTGAAGCGCTCTTCGTCGCTGTCCCCGCTTCCGGGCCGCTGTGCCATGCGCGGGAGGCTACCGTGCCGCCATGACCGCACCCCGCGCCTCGTCCTTCGCCCGCGTCTCGCTCGCGGTGATGACCTCCAGGGGCCAGGCCAACCTGCTGGGCAACATCCACGGCGGCGAGGTGGTCAAGCTGGCCGACTCCACGGCGGGCGCGGTCGCCCAGCGCCACAGCGGGGGACCGGCGGTCACCGCGGCCCTCGACGAGATGGTCTTCCTGCGCCCGGTGCACGTGGGCGACATCGTGCGCACCCTGGGCCAGGTCAACTGGGCGGGCCGCTCGTCGATGGAGATCGGGGTGCGGGTCGAGACCCAGCCCTGGAACGACCCGTCGGTCGGGTCGCTGCACGTCGCGTCGGCGTACTTCGTCTTCGTGGCCGTCGACGCCGACGGCGCCTCCCGGCCGGTGCCGGGGCTGCTGCCCGAGGACGCCGAGGACGAGCGCCGGCTGCGCGAGGCCGAGATCCGGCGCGCGCACCGCCTCGCCCGACGGAGCGAGATCGAGGAGGGTCGGCGCGGCGCACCGTCGTGACGGCTGGGACTGGTGATACTGCTGGGACGTACATGATCCGCCAGCAGGAAGGCATCTCGATGCCACCCGTCTCTTCCCCCCGGGTGCTCGACGGCCAGGAGGCCCCGGCACGCACCAGCGCCGCCGACCGCGCTGCTCGGGTGCGGTTCAGGCGCGCCCTGTCGTTGATGGCGATGACGCTGGTCGCCCCCGGCTCGGCGCAGCTCGTCGCCGGCAACCGCCGCGTCGGCCGACTGGCGCTGCGGGTCTGGCTGGTCGTCGTGGCCGTCACCCTGCTCACCGGGTTCGTGGTGCTGCTCGACCCGTCCCGGGCCGTGAGCCTGGGCTCGGAGGCGTGGCTGCTGCTGGTGCTGCGCACCGCGCTGCTGGCCGGGGCCGTGGGCTGGGCGGTGCTCTTCATGGACGCCTGGCGCCTGGGCCAGCCGCTGAGCCTCGGGCTGGCGCACCGGCGCGCCGCCGTCGGCGTCAACGGCGTGCTCTCGCTGAGCGTCGCCGGCGCCCTGCTCTTCGGCGCCCACCTGGTGGGCGTCCAGCGCGACCTGATCGTGACGATGTTCGGCTCCAGCGAGGTGGCCGGCTCCGCCGACGGGCGCTTCAACGTGCTGCTCATGGGTGGTGACTCCGGCGCCGGGCGCTGGGGCCTGCGCCCCGACTCCCTGACCGTCGCCTCGATCGACGCCACCACCGGCCGCACGGTGCTGGTCTCGCTGCCGCGCAACATGCAGGACTTCCCCTTCGCCGAGGGGTCGGTGATGGCCGAGCAGTTCCCCGACGGCTTCGACGCCGACTACCTCAACGGCGTCAGCACCTGGGCCCAGGACCACGCGGAGCTCTTCGAGGGCGACGAGGACGACACCGACCCCGGCATCGAGGCCACCGTCTCGGCCGTCGAGGGCATCACCGGCCTCGAGGTCAGCTACTGGGCGATGGTCAACCTCCAGGGCTTCAAGGACCTCGTCGACGCCGTGGGCGGGGTGACCCTCACCGTGCGCCAGCCGATCCCCGTCGGCGGCCTGGGCTCCGACGTCTACGACTACATCGAGCCCGGCACCCGCACGCTGACCGGCTTCGAGACGCTCTGGTACGCCCGGGCCCGCGAGGGCTCCGACGACTACTCGCGCATGGCGCGGCAGAAGTGCGTGATGAACGCGATGCTCCAGCAGGTCAGCCCCCAGTCGGCGCTGCAGAACTTCGAGAAGATCGCGCAGGCGTCCTCGGAGATGATCTCGACCAACTTGCCCGCCTCCGAGCTCGACCGGTTCATGGGCCTGGCGATGAAGGCGAAGGAGCAGAAGATGTCGACGCTCTCGCTGGTGCCGCCGATGATCAACACCGCCGACCCCGACATCGACCTCGTGCAGCGCAAGGTCGCCGCGGCCATCGACAAGGCCGAGGGCACCGCCGCGACCACGACGAAGGCGAAGAAGGAGCCGGCCGCCGGCACCCAGCCGGTGACCGGCGGGTCGGTGGGCTCGCTGTCGGAGGGCTACGCCGCCAACCAGGCCGGCGACCTGTCCAACGCCTGCTGAGCCGGCGGTCGGCGCCGGCGCCTAGCCTGGGGGCGATGTCCTCCGAACCGCGCACCGTGCTCGTCGTCGACGGCAACTCCCTGCTGCACCGCGCCTACCACGCCTCGGCGCGCAGCGGGTTCCGTGACGCGGCGGGCCGACCCGCGTGGGCGGTGCGCGGCCTGCTCTCGCAGCTGGTCGCGGCCGTCGACCGGGCGATGGCCGACGCGGTGGTCGTCGGGTTCGACGACCCCGCCTCGAGCGTGCGCCGCGAGCGGTGGCCCACCTACAAGGCGCACCGCACCCCCAAGCCCGACACCCTGGTCGAGCAGCTGGGCTCGGTGGGCGAGGTGCTGCGCGAGCTGGGCGTGGGCGTGGTGGTCCCGCCCGGGCTCGAGGCCGACGACGTGCTGGCCAGCGTGGCCGCCCAGGCGTCCGGGCTGGGGTGGCGCACCGTGCTGGCCACCTCCGACCGCGACAGCTTCGCCCTCGTCGACGAGCACACGCGGGTGCTGCGCATCCTCAACGGCGGCGTCGACGCCTCGCCCCTGCTCGACCCCGCCCGCCTCGCGCTGGTCACCGGCGTGCACCCCGAGCAGTACCTCGATCTCGCCGCCCTGCGCGGCGACGCCTCCGACAACCTGCCCGGCGTCGCCGGCTTCGGCGCCAAGACCGCCGCCAAGCTGCTCGCCGAGCTCGGCACCGGCGCCGACGCCCTCGCCGACGCCGCCGCCGGGGGCGAGCGGTGCCGCGCCGCGGTGGGCCCGGCCCGCGCCCGCACGCTGGCCACCGACGAGGCCCGCGAGCGGTTCTGGCTCAACCGCGAGGTGATGGCCATGGCGCGCACCGTCGACGTCGGGCTCGCCCCGGGCTCCGAGCCGCCGGGGCGGCTGCCGCTCGACGAGTCGGCCGTGCGCTCGGTCTTCGGGCGCCACGACCTCTTCGTCAACGGCGCCGTGCGGGCCCTGACCCTCGCCGAGCCCACCCCCGGCGCGCCCGAGCGCGACCGCACGACGTACGCCGACCCGCGCTGGCGCGCCGCCCCCACCCCCAGCCCGCCCCGCCTCGCCCCCGCCGCCCCCGCCGCCCCCGTCTTCTCCCAGGACACCCTCTTCTGACGGCCGAGCAGTCACTTTTGAACCTCCGACCGGTCAGTTCTGAACCCTCGACCGGTCACTTCCGCGCCTCGCGATCCAGGGTCGAAAAAATTTTCGATCTACCTGTGGAAAACGGGGTTTGACCTGGTGCTTTGTCGGTGGCGGCTGAGATACTTCACTCATGTCGACCACCGCCGCGCACCCCATTGGGAGTGCTGTCGCGCGGGCTCACGCAGTGCTGGACGAGGTCGCTGAGGTGTCGGCATGGGCGATGAGCCAGGGCGAGGCCGCCGAGGTGCTGGCGGAGGTCGCTCGGCTTGAGGCGCGATGGGTCGAGGTGCGCTCGCGGCTGCTGGAGCACGCCGATGCGGTGGCGGTGCAGGAGCGCAACGCCTCGCCGTCGTTGGCGGTGTGGCACTCGAACGTCACCCGGTCGACCAAGCGGGAGTCGTTCCGTCAGGTACGCCTGGCCGAGGGACTGGCGCGTCACGTGCTGGTGCGCGAGGCGTTGGGTCGTGGGGATCTGGTCGCGGAGCAGGCGTCGGTGATCTGTACGTCGTTGGATGCGCTGCCCGACGACCTCGACCCGGCGGTCCTCCGAGAGGCCACGACAGCGCTGGTCGAGTTCGCGCAGGTGCACGACGCGAAGGCGCTCAGGGTGCTGGGTCGCCGGGTGCTTGACGTGGTCGCCCCGGAGGTGGGGGAGGCGTGGGAGGCCGAGCTGCTCGATCGTGAGGAGCGCGAGGCGGAGAAGAGCTCGGTGTTCCGGATGCGTGAGGACGGCCAGGGCCGGATCAGGGGGTCCTTCACGGTGCCGCTGCTCGTGGGGCAGATGCTCGAGCGGGCGCTGCTGGCCTTCGCGGCCCCCAAGCACCAGGTCGCCACCCGTGTCGCCGGTGACGACCAGCGCGGCCAGGGCGGTTCGGAGGAGGCGGCGGTGCCCGTACGTCGTCCGACCGCGCAGCGCCTGGGGGCTGCGTTCGTGGAGCTGGTCGAGCGCCTCGATGCGGCTGGGCTTCCGCGGGCCGGTGGTGTGAACGCCACGGTGGTGGTGACGATGACGCTGGAGTCGCTGCAGGGTGGGTTGGCCGCGGCCACGCTCGACACCGGTGGGCGGGTGAGTGCTGCGACTGCGCGGCGGCTGGCGTGTGAGGCCGGGATCGTGCCGGTGGTGCTGGGCGGCCGGAGCGAGCCTCTCGACGTGGGGCGCAGCCAGCGGCTGTTCACGGTCCCGCAGCGGCTTGCTCTGGGTGTGCGTGACGGCGGGTGCACCGCGAAGGGGTGCGACGCCCCGCCTGCGATGTGCCACGCCCACCACGAGGACTTCTGGTGCCGGGACGGTCACACCAAGGTGGAGCGGGGGCGGTTGCTGTGCCCCTACCACCACCGACGCATCCACGACCCGGAGTACGAGACCGAGATCGGCGGGGACAACCAGGTCAGCTTCCACCGGCGCACCTAGAAGACACCCCCTGCAGCAACAAGACGCCGTACGCCGTGAACTGGCGCCCACTCGGCGTACGACAGGAACTGGCGCCGACTCGGCGTACCGCTGACGGTGACGTCCCACGGCGCACGGCGGGCGCGGTCCTTGCAGGGTCTCGACGACGCGCGTCGCTGGCGCTCCTTGCTGCTCGGCGAGCGGTGGGGGGCCGTAGGGTGTGGGCCGTGCCGAGCCCCAGCCCCGACCCTCGACGCGTGGTCGCGGTGGTCGTGACCTTCAACCGGTTGGGGCTGCTGCAGCGGCTGGTGGCGCGGCTGCGCGAGGTGCCGGAGGTCGACGAGGTGCTCGTCGTCGACAACGCCTCCTCCGACGGCACCGGCGCCTGGCTGGCCGAGGCGGCGGGCGGTGCCGGTACGCCGCTGCTGGCCCGCACGCTCGAGCGCAACGTCGGGGGAGCAGGCGGCTTCCACGACGGGCTGGGGTGGGCCGTCGAGCGCGACGCCGACCTGGTCTGGCTGATGGACGATGACGGCCTGCCCGAGCACGACTGCCTGGCCCGGCTGCTGGCCGAGGACGGGCTCGACTTCTGGGGTCCGCTGGTCGTCGACGAGGCCGACACCGACCGGTTGGTCTTCCCGATCCGGCTGCCCGGCGGCACCCGCGTGGTGCACCGCCTGGCCGACGTCGAGCGCGCCGGGGGAGCGCGGGGGCGCCTCGACGACATCGTGATCCCCTTCAACGGGGTGCTGGTGACCCGCGAGCTGGTCGAGCGGATCGGGCTGCCGCGCTCGGAGTTCTTCATCTGGGGCGACGACCACGAGTACCGCCTGCGCGCCGAGAAGGCCGGGGCCCGCATCGCCACCGTCACCGGCGCCCGCGTCCACCACCCCTCGGTCGGCGAGCTCGGCACCCCGATGATGGGCGGGCGCACCACCTACAACCACAGCCCCAGCGAGCTCAAGGCCTACTGCATGGCCCGCAACAACACCGTCAACCTGCGCGACTACCGCGGCTGGGCGCACGTGGCGATGTTCTGGGCCAAGACGGTCTGGTTCTACCTGCTCACCCGCCGCGACCCGGGCCGCGTCGTGCTCAGCGCCCGCGCCGCCCTGGCCGGGCTGCGCGGCGACTTCACCGGCCACGAGAGGTTCCTGCGATGAGCGAGACCACCCGGGAGACCACCGGCGTCGTCGTCGTCACCTTCAACCGCGCCGACCTGCTGGAGCGGATGCTCGAGGGCCTGGGCGCCCTCGACCCCGCGCCCGAGCTGGTCGTGGTCGTCGACAACGCCAGCACCGACCACACCCCCGACGTGCTGGCCGCCTGCACGCTGCCGGGCCTGCAGGTCGTGCGCACCGCCGAGAACCTCGGCGGCGCGGGCGGCTTCCACCTCGGCACCCGGACGGCGTACGACGCCGGCGTCGACCGGATCTGGCTGATGGACGACGACGTGCTGCCCGCCACCGACTGCCTGGGCGTGCTGCTGGCCGCCGACGAGGACTGCCTGATGGCGGTGCGCGAGGACTCCCACGGGCGGCTGTGCGAGAAGGCCGCCACCCGCTTCGACCTGGCCAACCCGTTGGCGATCAAGCCCAAGAAGGCCATGGTCGAGACCGACTGGGTGACCCGCGACGCGATGCCCGAGCGGGTCGAGCTCGAGAACGTCGCCTTCGAGGGGTTCATGGTGCGCCGCCGGGTGCTCGAGGCCGTCGGGCTGCCCGACCCGACGTACTTCATCTTCTACGACGACGTCGACTTCGCGGTCCGCGCCCGGCGGGCCGGCTTCCGGATCTGGGCGCTGCGCGACGCCGTGCTGGTGCGCCAGCTCGACTTCGACCAGCAGCACGACCTGGCGGGCTGGAAGGGCTTCTTCATGTACCGCAACCTCTTCGTGGTGCACCTGCGCTACGGCGAGAACGCGCTCGTGCGGGCCAAGCCGTGGCTGATCGCGCTGGCCGTGGTGGCGCTCAGCCCGCTGCGCGGAGGGCGCGCCGAGGCCGGCAACGTGATCCGGGCCATGCGCGCAGCGCGTGGGATGCGCCGGCTGCCGCCATCGTCCGTAGACTGACCGACCGTGCCAGCACCTCACACTGATCCTGCCCAGGCCACCGACCAGTCGCGCCCCGACCTCGTCGTCGTGGGATCCGGCTTCTTCGGGCTCACCGTCGCGGAGCGCTGCGCGAACGAGCTGGGGCTCAAGGTCCTGGTGCTCGAGCGCCGCGACCACCTCGGTGGCAACGCCTACAGCGAGATCGACCCCGAGACCGGCATCGAGGTGCACAAGTACGGCACCCACCTCTTCCACACCTCCAACAAGCGGGTGTGGGAGTACGTCAACCGGTTCACCGACTTCACCGGCTACCAGCACCGCGTCTTCGCCAAGTACCAGGGGCAGGTCTACTCCTTCCCGATGAACCTGGGCCTGATCAACCAGTTCTTCGGCAAGGCGCACACCCCCGACGAGGCCCGCGCGCTGATCGCCGAGCAGGCCAGCGAGATCGCCACCGAGGACGCCACGAACCTCGAGGAGAAGGCGATCAGCCTCATCGGCCGCCCGCTGTACGAGGCGTTCGTCAAGGGCTACACCGCCAAGCAGTGGCAGACCGACCCGAAGGAGCTCAGCGCCGACATCATCACGCGGCTGCCGGTGCGCTACACCTTCGACAACCGCTACTTCAACGACACCTACGAGGGCCTGCCGGTCGACGGCTACACCGCGTGGCTGACCCGGATGGCCGACCATCCCAACATCGAGGTGCGCACCTCCACCGACTTCTTCGACGTCGCCGAGCAGTACAAGGGCGTCGTGCCGATCGTCTACACCGGCCCCGTCGACGAGTACTTCGGCAACTCCGAGGGCCGCCTGTCGTGGCGCACCATCGACCTGGAGGCCGAGACCCTCGACGTCGACGACTTCCAGGGCACCGGCGTGGTCAACGCCAACGACCAGGACGTGCCGCACACCCGGGTGCTGGAGTTCAAGCACCTGCACCCCGAGCGCACCTACCTGCCCGGCAAGACGATCGTGGTCCACGAGTACTCGCGCTTCGCCGAGGAGGGCGACGAGCCGTACTACCCGATCAACACCGCCGAGGACCGCGAGAAGCTGCTGAGGTACCGCGAGCTGGCCAAGGCCGAGCCGATGGTGCTCTTCGGCGGCCGCCTGGGCACCTACAAGTACCTCGACATGCACATGGCGATCGGCTCGGCGCTGTCGATGTTCGACAACAAGCTCGCGCCGCACTTCCGCGACGGCGAGACCCTGACCAGCGGAGGAGTCGACGCATGAGCACCACCACCACCCGGCTCCTGCAGCGCCAGGTCCTGCCCGTCGACCGCGACCTCGACGTGCTGCCGCTGTACGTCGACCCCGAGCCGGCCGTGCTCGACGCCGACAAGTACGAGGTCGGCTCCAACCGCCAGGCCCAAGAGCTCAACGTGGCCACGATGCGCAAGGGCGTGACCACCGGCGCCCAGCTGCACCCCGACCAGATCGTCTCGCGCACCGCGATGAGCATCCCGTCGGGCGACCGGCTCTCGTTCGGCACCTACTTCAACGCCTTCCCCGCCAGCTACTGGCGGCGCTGGAGCGTCGTCGACGCGGTGACGCTGACCCTCACCGTCACCGGGCGCGGCGCCACGGTGATCGTCTACAAGTCGATGGCGCGCGGCAACAGCCAGCGCGTCGACACCGCCACCACCGGCGGCGAGACCTCGGGCACCTTCACCTTCGAGCTGTCCCTCAAGCCGTTCGTCGACGGCGGCTGGTACTGGTACGACGTCGTGGCCGGTGACGACGAGGTCGTCGTGGAGTCGGCCGAGTGGACCGCGGAGGTGCCCGAGGACCGGGCCGCCCACGGCACCGTCGACCTGGTCATCACCACGATGAACCGCCCCGACTTCTGCGCCAAGCTGCTCCAGCAGGTCGGTGACGACGAGGCGCTGCGCCCCTACCTCGACTCCGTGATGGTGATGGAGCAGGGCACCGACAAGGTGGTCGACTCCCCGGAGATGCCGGCGGCGCGCGAGTCGCTCGGCGACCTGCTGCGCATCATGGAGCAGGGGAACCTCGGTGGCTCGGGCGGCTACGCCCGCGGCCAGCTCGAGTCGGTCAAGAAGGGCACCGCGACCTACGCGATGATGATGGACGACGACGTCGTCTGCGAGCCCGAGGGCATCATCCGCGCCGTCACCTTCGGCGACCTGGCCCGGCGCCCCACGATCGTGGGCGGGCACATGTTCAACCTCTACTCCCGCAGCCGCCTGCACAGCTTCGGCGAGGTCGTGCAGCCCTGGCGGTTCTGGTGGCAGTCGGCGCCCGGCGTCTTCGGCGACTGGGACTTCGCCTCGCGCAACCTGCGCTCGACCCGCTGGCTGCACCAGCGCATCGACGTCGACTTCAACGGCTGGTTCATGTGCCTGATCCCGCGCCGCGTGCTCGAGGACATCGGGCTCTCGCTGCCGGTCTTCATCAAGTGGGACGACTCGGAGTTCGGCCTGCGCGCCAAGGCGGCCGGCTACCCGACCGTCACCTTCCCCGGTGCGGCCGTGTGGCACGTGCCGTGGACCGACAAGAACGACGCGCTCGACTGGCAGGCCTACTTCCACGTGCGCAACCGGTTCGTCGCGGCGCTGCTGCACTCGCCGTACCCGCACGGCGGGCGGATGATCCGCGAGAGCCGCAACCACCAGATCGCCCACCTGGTCGCGATGCAGTACTCGACCGTCGAGATCCGCCACCAGGCGCTGCTCGACGTGCTCGAGGGCCCGCGGGCGCTGCACCGCCAGCTGCCCACCAAGCTGGCCGAGGTCAACGCGACCCGCAAGCAGTTCACCGACGCCCAGCTGCAGGTCGACCCCGACGCCTTCGCACCGGTGCGCCGCAGCAAGCCGCCGCGCAAGGGCAAGGACGACTCCGCCGTCCCCGGGCGCCTCGCGACCCTGGTCAGCGCCGGTCTGCAGCCGATCCGGCAGCTGAAGAAGCCGCGCGCGCTCTCGCGCACGCACCCCGAGGCGGAGATCCGCGCGATGGACGCCAAGTGGTACCGCCTCGCGCGCTACGACTCCGCGATCGTGTCGATGAACGACGGCACCTCGGCCGCGCTCTACCAGCGCGACCCCGAGATGTTCCGCGAGCTGATGACCAAGACCGTGCAGATCCACGAGCGCCTCAAGCGCGAGTGGCCGCGGCTGGTCGAGGAGTACCGCTCCGAGCTGGGCCACATCACCTCGCCCGAGGCGTGGGAGGAGACCTTCCGTCCCTGGACCGAGGGTCGGACGGACGCGGATGGCTGAGTCGACCCGCCCGCCGGCGGGCCACGTCGTCGACGCGCCCCTGACCTCGCCGGCCGCCACCCAGGGGCTGCTCGAGGTCTTCCGGCACCGCTACCTGCTCAAGCTGCTGGTCAGGCGCGAGATCAGCGCGCGCTACTCCGGGTCGTTCCTGGGCCTGATCTGGTCCTACATCAACCCGCTGAGCCAGTTCCTGATCTACGTCTTCATCTTCACGCTGCTGCTGGGCCGCGACCGCACCGAGAACTTCGCGATCCACATCTTCACCGGCCTGATCGTCGTGCACTTCTTCACCGAGACCTTCAACGCCGGCACCCGCTCGATCGTGCGCAACAAGGCGCTGATCCGGAAGATGTCGCTGCCCAAGGAGATGTTCCCGGTCGCGTCGATGCTGGTCTCGCTCTACCACGTGGCGCCGCAGCTGGTGATCCTCGTGGTCGCGTGCGTGCCGTACGGCTGGACGCCCGACGTGCTCGGCATGCTGGCGCTGCTGCTGGCCCTGGGCATCATCATGACGCTGGGCACGGCGCTCGCGCTGCTCTTCAGCGTCGCCAACGTCTACTTCCGCGACTTCGCCAGCGCCGTGGGCATCCTGACCAACTTCGTGCGCTTCAGCGTGCCGATGATCTACCCGTTCACGCTGGTCGAGGAGCGCTTCAAGGGCCTCGCGCAGTACTACCTCTACAACCCGCTCGCCGAGGCGGTGCTGCTGGTCCAGCGCGCCTTCTGGGTGGGCACGACGAACGACCCGGCGGCCACTGCGGCCACCGAGCTGCCCGACCACCTCTTCACCCGCGGCCTGGTGATGCTCGCGATCTCGGCCCTGGTGCTGGTGGTCGCCCAGCTGGTGTTCCGCTCGCTGGAGGACAAGATCCCGGAGCGGTTGAATTGAGCTACTCACCCTCGACCTCGATCGTGGTGGAGAACGCCACGAAGGCCTTCACGCTGCGCTACCACCGCACCTTCAAGGAGGTGACGGTGGCGAAGATGCGCGGCCAGCAGATCAGTGACACCTTCAAGGCGCTCGACGACGTCTCCTTCACCGTCGAGCAGGGCGAGTCGATCGGCCTGATGGGGCTCAACGGCTCCGGCAAGTCGACGCTGCTCAAGCTGGTCAACGGCATCATGAAGCCCGACTCCGGCCGGGTCCTGACCCGTGGCCGCATCGCCGGGCTGATCGCGACCGGCGCCGGCTTCCACCCCCAGCTCACCGGGCGCGAGAACGTCTACCTCAACGCCGCCGTCTTCGGGATGAGCGAGCGCGAGACCAACCGCAAGCTCGACGAGATCATCGAGTTCGCCAGCATCGGCAAGCACCTCGACTCGCCCGTGGGCAACTACTCCTCGGGCATGTACGCCCGCCTGGGCTTCGCGGTGGCCATCAACGTCGACTGCGACATCTTCCTGGCCGACGAGGCGCTCGCGGTGGGGGACAAGCCCTTCAAGCGCAAGTGCCTGGAGAAGATGGAGGAGGTCCGCGACTCGGGGACCACCGTCTTCTACGTCAGCCACGCCGCCGGCTCCGTGCGGCGCATGTGCGACCGCGTGCTGGTGCTCGAGGACGGCCGCCTGGGCTTCGACGGCGACGTCGACGCGGGCATCAAGTACGTCAAGTACGACTCCGACGACGAGGACCAGGACGACGAGGAGCTCGGCGCCGACATCTGATCGACCCTGACGCCGACCCGGCTCGTTCGAACGAGCCGGGTCGGCGTTTCTCTGTCTCCAGGACCCCCGACGAATTGACTTTTCTCGAGGTCGTCGGCGTGTCGACTGGAAATTACACGATTGTAGTTACTCAGCTTCCCTTCCGTGTCGCATGTGACTCATGTGAAAGTTGCGCACCGTGTGAACTTCCCCGCGCACTGTGAAGGACCCTCGTATGCCCCCCAGCAGGTCTCGCTTCGTCTCCGGCTGCCAGCAGCTGCTGGTGCTCGGTGCCACCGTCGCCGTGCTCGCGCCCGCCGCGAGCGTGATCACCCTCGAGGTCGTCCAGCGGCCCGGCGCGGCCACCGCCCCCGGCTACGACGGCGCGCTCGCGGCGTACGTCCGCTCGGCGCAGAAGACCGCGACCGTGCCGACCGGCCCGGTCGAGGCGGTCGTGGAGGAGCACGTGCTGACCGCGCCCGGCGGCGAGGCGACCACCTCGGCGCGGGCGCTGGCGCAGGAGCGGGCCACGGTGCTGACCAGCCGCCCGGAGCCGGTCACCGGCTACGGCGCGGTGGGCGTGACCTGGGAGCCGGGGGCCGACCTCGACGAGGACGACATCGCCTTCGAGGTGCGCACCCGCACCGACGGCGTGTGGAGCGAGTGGGCCGAGCTCGAGTACCACGACGAGCACGCCCCCGACCCCACCACCGAGGAGGGCGCCTCCGCGCGCCCGGGCACCGAGCCGATGATGGTCGGCGAGGTCGACGACGTGCAGGTGCGCAGCACCGAGCGTGCGGGCGCCCTGCCCGGCGACATGCGGATGGCGGTGATCGACCCGGGCACCCCCGAGGCGACCGCGCAGGAGCGCGCCGCGCTCGACACGGCCACGCTCGACGGCGCCGACGGCACCGGCTCCGTGACGGCCCTCGAGGTCCCGGCGCAGGCGGGCGAGGACACCGACGTGCTGACCCTGCAGTCGGCCGAGGTGACGCCGAAGCCGGTGATCTACTCCCGCGAGCAGTGGGGCGCCGACGAGCGGCTGCGCAGCGGCTCGCCGAGCTACCACGAGGTGCACGCGGGCTTCGTGCACCACACGGTCAACGCCAACGACTACACCAAGGACCAGGTGCCCGCGATGCTGCGGAGCATCTACGCGTACCACACGAAGTCGCGGGGCTGGTCCGACGTCGGCTACAACTACCTCGTCGACCGCTTCGGCCGGATCTGGGAGGGCCGCGCGGGCGGCATCGACCGACCGGTGGTGGGCGCCCACACCCTCGGCTACAACGAGTACTCCTTCGCGATGTCGGCGATCGGCAACTTCGAGCAGGTGCGGCCCTCCGAGGCGGTGGTGCAGGCCTACGGCGCCCTCTTCGCCTGGAAGCTCTCGCTGCACGGCGTCGACGCCGCCTCGGGCTCGCAGCGGGTCGGCAGCCGCTCCTTCCCGGCGGTCAACGGCCACCGCGACGCCGGCTCGACCGCCTGCCCGGGCGCCTACCTCTACCAGCGGCTCGGTGACATCCGCGCGCTCGCCGACGCGGCCCAGGCCGACTTCAGCGGGCGCCAGCTGCCGGCCGACCTGGTCGACACCCCGCACCCCGACCTGCTGGCGCGCAGGGCCTCCGACGGCCGCGTCTTCGTCATCCCCACCGGCGGCCTCAGCCGGGTCCGCAAGCCCTCGGCGGTCTCGACCGGCTGGTCGGGCTACGACTCGGTGCTGCTCTCCGACGACGTGACGGGCGACGGCCTGCCCGACGCCCTGGGCGTCACCGCCTCCGGCGCCGTCGACGTGCGCCCCGGCCGCGAGGACGGCTTCGGGGAGACCACCCGCACCGCGACCGCCACCGAGGGCCACGACCTGGTCACCGCCGTCGGCGACGTCGACGGCGACGGCCTGGCCGACCTCGTGGGTCGCGACGGCGACCGGCTCGAGATCCTCTCGAGCCGTGGCGACGGACGCTTCCGCGCGGCCTCGTCGACCACCGGCTGGGCCGGCTACGACGCCCTGGCCGGCAGCGACCTCGACGGCGACGGGTACGCCGACCTGGTCGCCCGGCGCGCCGACGGCACCATGCTGTGGCACCGCGGGTCGGCCTCCGGCTTCGGGGCCGCGCAGCCGCTGGCCGGCGCGGGCTCCGGCTCGGGCTGGGACGTGGTCAGCGGGCTCGGCGACTGGAACGGCGACGGGCACGACGACCTCTTCGTGCGCCGCACCGGTGGCCACGGCTACGTGCTGCCCGGGCGGGGCGACGGCAGCGTCGGGCACCCCCTGGGGCCGATCAAGCGGCTCAAGGGCCGTCCGGGCCTGACCGGCGGCGCCGACCTCAGCGGCGACGGCGTCCCCGACCTGGTCTTCCTCAAGGGCGAGACCCTGATGCGGATCGTCGGGACCGGCAAGGTCGAGACGCGGGCCCCCGTCGACACCGGCGCCCGCATCCGCTCGGTCGACCTGCTGCTCAACGTGGGGGACTGGGACGGCGACGGGTTCGGCGACCTGGTGCTGCGCAAGCAGCGCAACGGCGTGCTCAAGATGCGTCCCGGCGACGGCGCGGGCTCCTTCGGCAAGGCGGTGCGGCTCGGGCGGGCCATGGGCGACGTCCGGCTGCTGGAGGCGGTCGGCGACGTCACCGGCGACGGCTGGCCGGACCTGATGGGCCAGCCGGTCGGCGGCTCGATGATGATCTACCCCGGCCGCGGTGCGGCCGCCCTCGGCACGCCGTACGTCGCGCACAGCGCCATCAGCGCCAGCCGCCAGGTCGGCGTGGGCCTGTGGGACCGCGACGGCGCGCCCGACAGCATGTTCCGCCAGGGCGACGCCCTCGTGGCCTACCCGGGCAACGGGCCCGGCGGGCTCACCGACGCCGCCCGGGTCGACCTGGACCTGCGGGGCTACGACGTCGTGACCGGGATCGGCGACGCCAACCTCAAGACGCGGGCCGACCTGGTGGTGCGCGAGAGCGCCACCGGCTACCTCTGGCTCCTCGAGGGCAAGGCGTCGGGCTTCAAGTCGCGCCGCTTCCTCGCCGACGGGGCGGGGGTCTACGACCTGGTGGACTGATCCCTGTCCGTGACGCGCTCGTCGGCCGAGGTCGACTCGAGACGCGCCGGGTCAGGGTGCGCGACCAGGACCAGCGAGCCGCCGCGTGCGAGCGGCTCGGTGAAGGTGGCGATCTCCGGTGGGGAAGCCGGGTTCGCCGCCGAGAGGAGACGGCCGCCGTCGGTGACGAGAGTCCCGGCGGCGGCCGCGCTCCACAGCTCCGCCTGGGTCCGGTCCAGCCCCGGGCCGCGCAGGGCCGGGTCGTCCGCCGCCGGCGGGTCCCACGCAGTGAACGCGTCGGGCTGGCCCCAGATCTCCACGCCGACGTCGTGGACGCCCTCGGGCAGCGGCTCGGCGAAGCGGACCCCCATCGGCAGCAGCGCACAGGCCAGCACCGGGACGTCGTCGGCTCGCGCGGCGTGCGCCGGCAGGGTCGCGGGCCCGCAGACCACGGCGTCGGCGGTGCCCGCCTCCTCGGGCCCCACCACGACGAGCCCCGCGCTCCACGCCGCCCCGAGCAGCACCGGGCCCAGCCAGTGGGCGGGCAGGTCGACGCACAGCGCGCCGCCGCGCTCGAGGTCGTGCTCCTCGACCAGCAGGGAGGCGGCCTTGGCCACCCAGTTGGCGTACGTCGTCACCGAGAGCTCGGTGCGCTCGCCCGAGGCGTGGTCGTAGAAGGTCACCAGCGGGCGGCCCGGGTCGCGGGCCAGCTCGCGGCGCAGCAGGTCGGAGAAGGTCGTCACGGGCTCGACACTAGGGTGTCGCCCATGACGAGCCACGCGCCCATCGACTCCTTCTGGGCCGTGGTGCCCGCCGGCGGCGCCGGCACGCGCCTGTGGCCGCTGAGCCGGGCCACGGCGCCCAAGTTCCTGCACGACCTGCGCGGCAGCGGGCGCACCCTGATCCAGGAGACCCACGACCGGCTGGGCCCGCTCGCCCCTGGCCGGGTGCTGGTCGTCACCGGCGCCGCGCACCGCGACGCGGTCGCCGGCCAGCTCGACGAGCTGGCCCCCGAGGCGATCCTGGCCGAGCCGTCGGCCCGCGACTCGATGGCCGCCATCGGGCTCGCGGCCGCGCTCGTCGAGCGGGCCGACCCCGACGCGGTGATGGGATCCTTCGCCGCCGACCACGTCATCACCGACGTCGACGGCTTCGCCGGCGCCGTGCGCACCGCCGTCGAGGTCGCGCGCGACGGCTGGCTGGTCACGCTGGGCGTCGAGCCGACCTTCGCCTCCTCGGCCTTCGGCTACATCCGCTCCGGTGACGCCCTCGCCGAGCACCCCGGTGCCGCGAGGGTCGAGGAGTTCGTCGAGAAGCCGTCGGTGGAGGTGGCCCGGGGCTACCTCGCCGAGGGCGGCTACCGCTGGAACGCGGGCATGTTCGTGGCCCGGCCCACGGTGCTGCTGGACCTGCTGGCCGACAGCGACCCCGGCTTCGCCGCCGACCTGCGTGCGCTGGCCGCCGACGGCTCGCGGATGGAGGAGATCTGGCCGCGGCTGCCGCGCATCGCGGTCGACCACGCGGTCGCCGAGCCGGCCGCCGCCGCCGGCCGGGTCGCGACCGTGCCGGCCGCCTTCGACTGGGAGGACGTGGGCGACTTCGACTCGCTGGCCGCGCTGCTGGCCCGCGACGGCGTCCCGCTGACCGTGCTCGGCGAGGACGACGTGCGCGTCGTCGACGCCAGCGGCCTGGTCGTGACCGGGGGCCGGACGGTGGCCGTGGTCGGCCTCGACGACGTCGTGGTCGTCGACACCCCCGACGCCCTCCTGGTCACCACGCGCGAGCGTGCCCAGGACGTCAAGGCCGTCGTCGCCGCCCTCAAGGAGAGCGGCCGCACCGAGCTCACCTGAGCCGGCCCGCAGGGGAGGCCCAGGGGAGCCCTGCGCAGCCTCAGCGCAGCCGGGCGACCCGGAACCGGCGCTCCTCCACGGCCGCGGTGTCGAGGATGAGCGTCTGGCCCAGGTGCTCCTCGAGCCGCGGGCTGGCGCCGCCGTCGAGGAAGCGGGTCCGCTTCCGGGTGAGGAACGGCAGCCGGATCCGGGCCTCGTCGACGGTGACCTCCTGGCCCGTCGGCACGTGCACCCACCAGTCGGAGTCGGCGCCGGTGACCAGCACCCCGATCCGGTGCCCGCGGGCGAAGACCCAGTCCTGGCCGTAGAGCGGCAGGGTGTACGTCGAGGCGCCGGCCCCGCGCACCAGCTGCGTGCCGCGCGAGACCACGCGGGCGGTCCCGTCGGGGGCCACGTCGTAGACCAGGCCGACCAGGTTGGCCCGGGGCAGGCTGGTCGAGACCGTCACGTCGAGCACCGGCTCGCCCGACATCCAGGCGGTGCGCCGCAGCGGCGTCGAGACGGTCCAGGCGCCCGAGCCGGCGTCGGCCCCGGTGGCGCTGGTGCGCCCGTCGTCGGCGTACGCGCCGCCGGCGAGCGTCGTGCGCCGCACCCGCACGTCGGCGGGGGGCCAGCTCGACTCGGTGCGCCAGCGGCCCCGGCTGTCCTGCACCTGCACGCCGGGGCGGGCGGCCCGTGACCGCTCGCCCTCGAGGTGCCGGTCGAGGAAGGCCGCGACCTGGCGGACGAACGCGGCCCGGGGGCGGCCGGTCTCGGTGCGGCCCTCGGTGTCGGTGTCCCAGCCGCGCACGTGGTCGAACTGGCCGAACCACGCCTTGTGGGCGGCCCCGCCCAGGCCGTTCCAGTAGTCGAAGGCGCGGTCGGGCTTGGTGTTGGTCTCCAGGAAGCCCTGGGTCAGGAAGACCGGGACGCGGGAGCCCGCGGCCGCCGGGACGAGGTCGCGCGCGGCCCAGAAGGCGCTGTCCTCGGCGTCGTCCTGCTGCTGGACGATGTTGAGCCCGTGGCAGGGCGTGAGCGGGGCGCCGTTGAGGTGGTAGTCGAGCGGGTCGGCCAGGGAGCCGGGGAACAGGTCGTTGGCCTGGAAGACCACGGGGGTGCCGACCGAGTTCGCGAAGCGGACGCCGCGGTTGTAGAGGTAGGAGTAGCCGGAGTAGACCGGTTCCATCGAGACGACCGCCGCCAGCCCGTCCGGGCGCCGCGCCGTGCCCATCAGGCCGGTCCAGCCGTCGTAGGACTTGCCCAGCAGCGCGACCCTGCCGGTCGACCAGGGCTGCGCGGCGGCCCACTCGACCGCCGACTCCACGGCGCCCTGCTCGGCGGGGCCGCCCCAGTCGTTGCACCCGCCGCTGCCGCCCGTGCCGGGCAGGTCGACCATGACGTAGGTGTAGCCCTCGTCGAGCGCACCGGTGAGGTCGAGGAAGTCGTCGAACCGGTCGCTCGGCGGTTCACCGGTCGGGTCCGGGGCCGCCGCGCCGCCCGAGTGGCTGGTGTAGGGGCTGACGGTGAGCACCACCGGCGTCCGCTCGTCGGCCGGCATCCCCGCGGGGCGCAGCACGTCGGCGTGCAGGACGGTGCCGTCGTCGGCCTCGAGGTAGACCTCGGTCCAGTCGGCGTCCTCGCGCTCCCCGGCCTACGCGGGCGCAGGGACGACGAGCAGGGCGGGGGACGCGAGGGCCAGGGCGAGCGTGGCCAGGGCGGTCGTGCGGTGGCGGGGCATGACCGTGTCAACGACGCGCACGCCCCCGGGTCACTACAGCGCGGTGTTGGGCTCCGGCGAGTCCTGCTGGGGGTACTCGGTCATGAACGCCTCGACCGCGGCACCGCTGGGCTCGGAGCAGTACTGCCACACACCGACCTGCAGCGACGTGTCGCTCTCGCCGGCGCCACCGGCCGACCAGTGGGTCAGCGCGATGTCCTGGTCGTCGGGGAAGGCCTCGCCGTCCTCGGAGGTCCAGGGCGCGGCGATGAAGGCGTTGCGACGGTTGGAGTCGTCGGAGAACTTGTCGGCGATGCCGCGCAGGTCGGCCACCGCCTCGTCGTCGAGGTCCTCGTCGTACCAGAGCACGGTGAAGCCGTGCTCGAGGTTGTGCACCAGCGCCTCGAGCTCGGGACGGTCCTCGACGGTGTAGAACTCGCGGGCGCCGGAGACGGGGGCCACGCCGGCGATGTTCCAGTGGGGTCCGAACGCCGGGGGAGCGGTGTCGTAGGTGACCTGCTGCTCCTGCGGCACGTGGGTGCCGCTGTCGGCGGCCGGCTCGGTGGTGATCTCGCCGCACACGTCGGCCGAGGCCCCGATCTCGTCGAGGGCCAGCGAGCTGTACTGGCTGCTCTCCACCTCGTCGCTGATGATCCCGTACAGCGGCACCGCGATGATGGCGGCGGCGATGACGCCGCAGACGGCGACGATGGCGTAGCCGCGGCGCTTGTCGGCGCCCTTCTGCTGCTTGCGGATCGCGTCGATCTTGGCCTGGCGGTCGGACTTGGCGGGCTTGGCCACGGTTCGGCTGTCCTCGAGGTCGGGGGCGGTCTGGTGCGGGTGGGCGGGGCTGGCGGGGATTCTACGGAGTGCGCGGTCGCAACCGGGCAACGACGGTGGATCCGGCGTCGGTCGCGGCCTCGCAGCGCCACCCGTGGGCGAAGGCGAGCGGCTCCAGCAGCGCCGTCAGGCGGGGCGACGCAGGGTGGGCCACGCTGACCAGGAGCGTGCCGCCGTCGAGCCGCGTGCTCGCCGCGCCGTGCGCGACCCGGTCGACGGCCTCGGCCAGCTCCTCGGGCGGGGCGGGGGCCCCGAAGGGCGCCTGGTCGGCGGGGTCGCCGGTGAGGGCGCGCACGACGGCCTCGCGGGCGCCGTACCCGAAGAGGTCGGCGCCCTCGGCGCGCACCAGCGCGACCGCGCCCGGTCCCGGGTCGTCGAGGGCGGTGACCAGGTCGGCCCGGCCCCGCACGACGGCGAAGGGACGGCCCCCGAGCTTGCCCTGCGCCAGCTCGGCGGCGCCGGCCACCTCGTCGGCGACCGCGGGCGCGGTCACGGCCAGCTCGTTGCCGTGGGCGTCGACGCGGCCGGCGAAGCTCTCGGCCACGCTGAGGCCGGCGGCCCCGATGGCGATGTCGGTCTGCCCCTCGCGCCAGGCCCGGCCGGCGGTGTCGGTGACGACCACCCCGACGACGCGCCCGCTGAGCTCGTGCAGCCGCGCGCGCAGGGCGCGCGCGGAGGCGTCGGGGTCCAGCGGCAGCAGCACGATCGAGCCGAGCGCCACGTTGGAGGCGTCGATGCCGGCGGCCGCCATGGTCAGGCCGTGGAGGGTGCGCACGATGGTGGTCGGGCCGCGGCGGGCCACCACCCGCGCGGTCTCGTCGGCCAGCGCCTGCGCCCGGTCGCCGGTGCGGACCCGGCCCTCCGACTTGCTGACCACCTTGCTGGTCACCACCACGACGTCGCCGTCGGCGAGGTCGTGGCCGCCGGCGCCGTGGCCCAGGGCGGTGAGGAGCGCCTGCGCCAGGTCGGTGCCCGGGACGACCTCGGGCACGCCGTCGGGGGCGTGGACCTGCAGGTCCGTCACGGGGCGACCAGGTCGAGCGCGGCCGCCGCCATGTCGGCCGTCGCCCCGGGCGAGGTCATCATCAGCGGGACGGCGGCGGCGCGCAGCCCGGCCGCCTCGAGCGCGGGCACGGCATCGGCGTCGCCCGAGTCGACGAGCCAGCCGTCGAGCAGGCCGCCCTGCGACCGCGCTCCGTAGTGCAGCCCGACACCGGCGGCACTGACCTCGACGCCGATCGACGTGAGCAGCTGGCGGGCCATGCCGCGCACGTGCTGCCCGCCCACGATGGGCGAGAGCCCGACCACGGGGGCCGCGGTGGCCCGGAGCGCCTCGCGCACCCCGGGCACGCCCAGGACCGTGCCGATCGAGACGACCGGGTTGGAGGGCGGCACCAGCACCAGGTCGGCGTCGGTGAGCGCCTCGACGACGCCGGGGGCGGGCGAGGACTGGTCGAGGCCCACGCACACGACCGTCTCGGCGGGGACCTCGGCGCGCATCCGGATCCAGTACTCCTGGAAGTGCACGACGCGGGTGCCGCTGGGGGAGTCGGGGTCGGCGACCGCCACGTGGGTCTCGACCCGGTCGTCGGTCATCGGCAGCAGGCGCACCCGGTCGCCGTGCACCGGCTCGAGCCAGCGGCGGCACAGGGCCGTGGTCACCGCGGAGAGCGGGTAGCCCGCCTCGAGCATCTGGGTGCGCACCAGGTGCGTGGCCACGTCGCGGTCGCCGAGGCCGAACCACGTCGGCTCGACGCCGTACGCCGCCAGCTCCTCGCGCACGCTCCAGGTCTCCTCGCGCCGGCCCCACCCGCGCTCGGGGTCGATCCCGTCGCCGAGGGTGTACATCACCGTGTCGAGGTCGGGGCAGACCTTGAGCCCGTGCACCCACAGGTCGTCGGCGGTGTTGGTGACGACCGTGACGACCGCGTCGCGCTCGACGCCGGGCAGCCGACCGGTGTCGAGGGCGTGCAGCAGGCCCTGCAGGAAGCGGGCGCCGCCGATGCCCCCGGAGAGGACGGTGATGGAACGCATGGGGCTACTGTGCCGCAGCGCCTCGTCCCGGTCGTCCGGCGACCCCGCCGACGGGCACGTGACCCGGTCGGGTAATACCAGACTTTCGCTTGACTTCCGGTGTACGACAGGCATGTAATTCCCACAGTGTTCTTCGGGATTTCCACTGGGTCGAAAGGGCGTACGCCGTGAGAGAGCTGTTTCTCCTCGAATCGGACGCCACCGAGGCGGGCTGGCAGGATCGCGCCCTGTGCGCACAGACCGACCCCGAGGCGTTCTTCCCTGAAAAGGGTGGTTCCACCAGGGAGGCCAAGAAGGTCTGCCTGACCTGCGAGGTGCGCGACGAGTGCCTCGAGTCCGCGCTGATGAACGACGAGCGCTTCGGCATCTGGGGCGGTCTCTCCGAGCGGGAGCGCCGCAAGCTGAAGAAGCGCGCAGTCTGAGGGTGCCCCCCGCACCCTGTCGAGGGTCAGCCCCGGTCGTCCGCGACCGGGGCCCCTTCGATTTCTGAGCCTGCCACCGGCGCCACGTACCCTTGCCGATCGTGTCCGGGACAGCTCCGGCGGCGGTCGCCGCCCTCGTGGTCAGTCACGACGGTGCGCGCTGGCTGCCCGTGGTGATCGAGGCGCTGCGCGCCCAGACCAGGGCCCCCGACCGCGTGGTGGCCGTCGACACCGGCAGCCGCGACGAGAGCCCCGACCTGCTCGAGGCCGCCTTCGGGCCCGTGGTGCCCGCCCCGGCCGGCACCGGCTACCCGGAGGCGGTGCGCCGCGGCCTGGCCGAGCTCGGGCCCGAGGTCGAGTGGGTCTGGCTGCTGCACGACGACTCGACCCCCGACGCCTCGGCGCTCGAGGAGCTGCTGGCGGCGGCCGAGGAGCACCCCGGGGCCGACGTGCTGGGCCCCAAGCTGCGCGAGTGGCCCTCGCTGCGCCGGCTGCTCGAGGTCGGGGTGACCATCTCCGGCACCGGACGGCGCGAGAGCGGTCTCGAGCGCGGCGAGTACGACCAGGGCCAGCACGACGAGGTGCGCCGGGTGCTGGCGGTCAACACCGCCGGGATGCTCGTGCGGCGCCGCGTGCTCGAGGACCTCGGCGGGTTCGACGACCACCTCCCCGTCTTCGGCAACGACCTCGACTTCGGCTGGCGCGCCGCGGCCGCCGGGCACACCACGCTCGTGGTGCCCCAGGCCGTCGTCTTCCACGCCGAGGCCGCCCACCGCGGGCTGCGGCGCACCGCGCTGACCGGGCGCCACACGCACTTCCAGGAGCGCCGGGCCGCCCTGTTCACGCTGCTGGTCAACGTGCGCTCGCGGGCCCTGCCCCTCCAGGTCGTGCGCCTGGTGCTGGGCACGCTGCTGCGGGTGCTCGGCTTCCTGCTGGTGCGCTCGGTCGGGGAGGCCCTCGACGAGCTGGCCGCCCTGCTCTCCCTGGCCGGTAGCGCCGGCGACGTGCGCCGCGCCCGGCGCGAGCGCCGGGCCCGGGCCACCGCGCCACCCGAGGAGGTGCGCGGGCTGCTGGCGCCCGCGTGGCTGCCCTACCGCCACGGCCTCGACGCCGTGGGCGACCTCGTCTCCGCGCTCACCGACCAGGCTGCCGACGTCGCCGAGCGCCGCCGGGCCGCGGCCGCCGAGCGCGACCCCGCGGCGTACGCCGCCCAGGCCGGTGCCCGACGGGCCGTCGCCGAGGACGACGACGAGGACGTGCCCGACGACAGCTCGCTGGTGGCGCGCTTCCTGACCGACCCGGTCGCCGTGACGCTGTCCCTGGTGGTCCTGGCCCTGCTGGTGGCCACCCGGGCCGGCTTCGGCCAGGCCGTCGGTGCGGCGCTGGCGCCGGTCCCCGACACGGTCGGCGCCTGGTGGGGGCTGCACCTGGAGTCCTGGCACGCGCTGGGCCAGGGCACCGCGGTGCCCGCGCCGGCCCTCCTGCTCCCGCTGGCACTGCTGGCCACGGTCCTCGGCGGCAGCCCCGCCGCCGCCGTCTCCGCGGTGCTGCTGCTCGCGGCACCCCTGGCGCTGTGGGGCACCTGGCGCTTCCTGCGGGTGGCCGGGCGCCTGGTCTCGGTGCGCGGCGCCCCCCGCTGGCTGCTGCTGTGGGGCTCGGTCACCTACGCGCTCGTCCCGTTGACCAGCGGCGCCTGGGGCGACGGCCGGCTCGGCCCCGTCGTGAGCGCCGCGCTGCTGCCCTGGGCCGCGCACGCCGCGCTCGGCTTCGCCGACCCGGTCGCCGACCGGCGCTGGCGCGCCGGCTGGCGCCTGGGCCTGCTGCTGGGCCTGCTCACCGCGTTCACGCCCACGGCCTGGCTGGTCGCCACCACGCTCGCCGTGGTCGTGGTCACCGCGGTCCTCGTCGTCCTGCCGGGGGCCCGGGGCGACCGCTCGACGTGGGGCCCACAGCTCACCGCGGTGCTGGTGCCCCTGGCGCTGCTCGCCCCGTGGTGGGTCGGCTCGCTGCGGCGCGGGGCCGCCGAGGCGCTGCTGCTCGACCCCGGCCGGCTGCCCGCGGCCGAGCCCACGGGGCTCGAGCTGCTGACCGGGCGCCTGGCCGAGACGGGCGCCCCGTGGTGGCTCGGGGCGCTGCTCGTGGTGCTCGCCCTGCTGGCGCTGCTCCCGCGCGCCACGCGCGCCGCCGTCCTGCTGGTGTGGGTGGTGGCCCTGGTGGCCGCGCTCGTGGCGCTGGGGCTCTCGTGGACCACCCTCGACCTGTCGGTCGGCACGGCCGCACCCGGTGTGGGTGCCCCGCTGGCGGTCCTGGTCGGCGCCCTGGTCACGGCCGCGGTGCTCGGCGCCGTCGGTGCCCGCGGCTCGGTGGCCCGACCGGTCCTCGCCGGGGTGGTCGCGGTGGCAGCCGTCGTGCCCGTCCTGGGCCTGGGCTGGGCCGTCGTCGCCGACGACCGGCTGGCCGACGCACCCGACTCGGGCATCCCCGCCTACATGGTGCAGCGCTCCGAGCTCGGCCCCGAGCACGGCATCCTGGTGCTGCGCGGCGACGTCGCCGGAGGTCTCGAGCACACCGTGCGCCGCGGCGACGGCACCACCCTGGGCGAGGACGAGGTGCTGGCGCTCAGCGGCGAGGACGCCGACCTGACCGCCACCGTGCGCGAGCTCGTCTCGGCGCCCACCAGCGAGACGGTGACGCGCCTGGGCGAGCTGGGCATCGAGCACGTCGTGCTGCCGGCCCCCGCCGACGGCGACGTGGCCGCCGGGCTCGACGCCGCCGGGGGACTGGTGCAGGCCAGCGCGGCCGACCCGGGCACCCGCGCCTGGCAGGTCGACCGGCCGCTGTCGACGCAGGCCCTCGAGGGCGGCACCTCCGCGCTGCACGTCTCGCTGCTGGTCGTCCAGGGGATCGCGCTGGTGACGGTGCTGGTGCTCTGCGCCCCCACCCGCGAGCGACGGAGGCGTGGATGACCAGCACTCCCGCCCCCGGCCGCCGCGCCGGTGACCAGCCCCGCAGTCGTGGCGGGCGCCTCGACCGCGTCCTCGTGGCCGCGGTCGTGGTGCCGGCGCTGACCGTGGCGGCCGCCCTGCTCGCCGACACCGGGGTCGAGCCCCGTCCGGTCGAGCAGCCGCCGCGCGAGGCCGACCTCGACCGCGCCACCGCGGTCTGCCCCGCGGCGACCAGCGACGGCCGGGTCGTCGTGGCCAGCGGCACGGGTGCGCGCGGCGACGTGACCGTCGGTGTCGCGGGCGACGACCCCCAGGAGCTGGAGCTGGGCCGGCGCGGCGCCGGTGCCGTCGACACCGACGACGTCGCGGTGGTCACGGGCGCCGGCGAGCTGGCCCCCGGGCTGGTGGCGCTGCGCACTGCCGGGCCGGGGCTGCGCGCGGTGGCCTGCCACGCCACCAGCTCCGAGCAGTGGTTCACCGGGGTCGGGGCCGGCGCGGAGCACACCTCGGTGCTCGAGCTGACCAACCCCGACGCCGGCCCGGCCACCGTCGACGTCGAGGTGCACGGCCAGTCCGGGCCGGTGGCCGCCGACGGGCTGCGCGGTGTCTCGGTGCCGGGCGGCGAGACCGTCCGGCTGCGGCTGGGCGCCGAGGTCCCCAAGCGCGAGGAGCTGGCGCTGCGCGTCAGCACCGGGCGCGGCCGGGTCGCGGCCGTGGTGGTCGACGCGTTCGTGCCGATCGGGCGCGGCGTCCCCACCAAGGAGTACCTGCCCGGCCAGGAGGCGCCCGCCGAGGTCAACGTGCTGATGGGCCTGCCCGCCGGGGCCGGCGAGCGCGCGGTGGTCGTGGCCAACGGCGGCGACGACGTCGCGCGGGTCCGGCTGGAGCTGGTCACCCCCCGCTCCGTCTTCGCCCCCGCCGAGGTGGAGGAGGTCACCGTCGAGCCGGGCAGCGTCAGGCGCCTCTCGATCGCCGGGCTGCTGGGCAGCGACGCCGCCGCCGACGCGCTGGGGCTGCGCGTGGTCAGCAGCCGGCCGGTCACCGCCACCTTCCGGGCGCGCACCGGCGCCGACCTGGTGCAGTCGGTGCCCGGCGGACGGGTGCAGGGCACGACCCTGGTCCCGGTGCCCGCCGGGGCCAAGCAGCTGCTGCTGGCCGACGCCGACGGCGTGGGGGCGGTGCGCGTCGAGGCGCGCAGCGCCGACGGGGAGCGGCTGCAGCGGCGGACCTACGACCTCACGCCCGAGGTCGGGCTGTCGGTGCCGCTGCCGGCCGACGCGGCCCTGGTCGAGGTGCGCACCGGTGACCTCGACCTCGTGGGCTCCGTCCTGGTCGAGACCGGCAGCGGGTCGGTCGTGCTGCCGCTGCGGCCGCTGGTGCTGACCGACCTGGTGCCCGCGGTGCGGCCCGGGCTGCCCTGAGCAGGCAACAGTCCAGAGGACCGGGTCAGTCGGCGTCGTAGCGCGGGTCGACGTCGGCCGGGTCGCAGCCCAGGAGCTCGGCGACCTGCTCCACCAGCACCGTCAGCACCAGCGCGTGCAGCTCCGAGCGGGTCTCGCAGCGGTGCTCGATCGGCCGCCGGAAGACCACCAGGCGGCTGGGCCGCCCGCCGGAGCCCCGCACCAACGAGGCCAGGGGGACGCTGTCGGGGCTCCAGTCGTCGGGCACCAGAGGGGTGTCCTCGACGGCGAACTCGACCAGCCCGAGCCGGTCGGACCAGCGGTCCTCGAGCTCGGTGACCAGGTCCAGGACCAGGTCGTCGAAGCGCTGGCGCCGGGTGCGCACCGCGACCGTGCCGGGCTCCGCGGGCAGCACCCCGGGCCCGCGCGGCCCCCGGCCGCGTCGGTCGCGGGTGCGCCGGCGGGGAACGGCGGCGTCGGGCATGCCGCGAGCCTAGTCGTCGGTGGCCACCGGGGGAGGTAGCGTCTGCGCCGTGAGTCCCGCCCGCCGCTGCTCCCGCACCGCGTGCGGCCGGCCTGCGGTGATGACGTTGACCTACGTCTACGCCGACCAGACGGCTGTGCTCGGTCCCCTGGCCACCTACGCCGAACCGCACGCCTACGACCTGTGCGAGACCCACAGCGAGCGGCTCTCCGCGCCGCGCGGCTGGGAGGTGCTGCGCCTGGCCCAGCCGGCGCCGCCGGGGCCCACCAACGACGACCTGCTCGCGCTCGCCGACGCGGTGCGCGAGGCCGGCCGGCCGGCGCCGGTGCAGCGCTCGCTGCCCGAGGCCGAGACCGGCCGCGAGACCACGCGACGGGGCCATCTGCGGGTGCTCAGCTCCGACCACTAGTGTTCGGGCCATGGCCGACACCCTGAGTGCCGACAACGTCCACGCGGTCTTCAAGGCCTACGACGTGCGCGGGATCGCCCCCGACCAGATCGACGAGACGCTGGCCCGTGCCACCGGCCGTGCCTACGTGCAGGTCCTGGGCGTCGACTCGGTGGTGGTGGGCCACGACATGCGCCCCAGCTCGCCGGGCCTGGCCGGGGCGTTCGCCGAGGGCGCGACCGAGGCCGGCGCCGACGTCGTGATGATCGGGCTCGCCTCCACCGACCAGCTCTACTTCGCCTCGGGCTTCCTGGGCCAGGCCGGCGTCATGTTCACCGCCAGCCACAACCCGGCGCAGTACAACGGCATCAAGATGTGCCGTGCCCACGCGGTGCCGGTCGGCACCGACAGCGGGCTCGCCGAGATCCGCGACCTGGTGGTGGCCGGTCCCGAGGCCGGCGGCGCGCGCACCGGCTCGATCAGCAGCCACGACGTCCTCGAGGCGTACGCCGCGCACCTGCTCACCCTGGCCCCCGTGGCGGGGCGCCGCCTCAAGGTCGTCGTCGACGCCGGCAGCGGGATGGCCGGGCACACCGCGCCCGCGGTGTTCGGGCGCCTGGGCGACGAGGCGGTCGAGGTCGTGCCGATGTACTTCGACCTCGACGGCACGTTCCCGCACCACGACGCGAACCCGATCGACCCCGAGACCCTGGTCGACCTGCAGGCGCGCGTGCTGGCCGAGGGCGCCGACGTCGGTCTGGCCTTCGACGGCGACGCCGACCGCTGCTTCCTCGTCGACGAGCGCGGCGTGGCGGTCTCGCCCTCGACGCTCACGGCGCTGATCGCGGCCCGCGAGCTCGCCAAGCACCCCGGCTCGACGGTGATCCACAACCTGATCACCAGCCGGGCGGTGCCCCAGGTGGTCGAGGAGCTGGGCGGCCACCCGGTGCGCACCCGCGTGGGCCACTCCTACATCAAGGCCACGATGGCCGAGACCGACGCCGTCTTCGGCGGCGAGCACTCGGGCCACTTCTACTTCCGCGACTTCTGGCGCGCCGACTCCGGCATGCTCGCCGCGCTGCACGCGCTCGCTGCCCTCGCCGAGACCGACGTGCCGCTCTCCGAGCTGCTCGCGCAGTACGAGCGCTACCCGCTCAGCGGCGAGATCAACTCCACCGTCGCCGACCAGGGTGAGGTGATCGCCGCGATCGAGGCGGCGTACGCCGGTCGCGACGGCGTCAGCACCGACCGGCTCGACGGGCTCAGCGTGCTGCACGCAGACTGGGCCTTCAACGTGCGCGGCTCCAACACGGAGCCGCTGCTGCGGCTCAACGCCGAGGGGAAGGACCTGCCGACCATGACGACGGTACGCGACGAGGTGCTCAGCATGATCCGGGGTGCGCGGTGAGCGGGCTCGGGCTCGACCCGGCCCTGCTCGAGATCATCGTGTGCCCCGACTGCCACGGCGAGCTGGGGGAGGGCCCGGGTGTTGGCGCCGGCCCCGAGCTGGTCTGCGCGGCCTGCGGCCTGGCCTACCCGGTGCGCGACCAGATCCCGGTGCTGCTCGTCGACGAGGCCCGCCGCCCGTGACCTGGTTCGACGAGTCCCGCCTCGACGACGAGTCGGCGCTCGAGCGCATCGACCTGCGGCTGCGCACCCTGGCCGAGTCCGGCTCCCGGGTGCGCCGCGAGGCCGGTGACGCGGCGTCGGCGATGGCCGACGCGGTCGAGCGCGCCCGTGACCTGCCGCGGCCGCGTGCGGTGATCGCCGCGGGTCCCGACTCGCGCCTGCTGCGCGCGGTGCTGGAGCCCTGGTGCCCGGTGCCGTTCGTGGCCTGGCCCGGCCACGCCCTGCCCGGCTGGGCCGGCAGCCTCGACCTGGTCGCGGTGCTCGCGCCCGACGGCGGCGACCCCGGCACGGCCTCGGCCGTCGCCGAGGCGTTGCGCCGCGGCTGCCAGGTCGTGGTGGCCTGCCCGCCCGGCTCGATGGTCGCCGAGCACGCCGAGGGCCGGTGGAGCGCGATCCTGCCGACCACCACCCGCGACCCGCTCGCCACGGCCGTGGTGATGCTCAGCTACCTCGAGCAGGTGCGCCTCGGCCCGAGCGCCGACCCCGGCACCGTCGCCGACGCGCTCGACCAGGTCGCCCTGGCCTGCGCCCCACGGCGCGACCTGGCGGTCAACCCCGCCAAGACCCTGGCCATCGCGCTGGCCGACTCCAACCCCCTCGTGTGGGGCGGCAGCGTCCTGGCCGCCCGCGCGGCCCGCCGCGTGGCGGAGTCGGTCCGGCGCTCCAGCGGCCGCGCCGCCATCGCCGGCGAGGTCGACCAGCTGTTGCCGGTGCTCGAGGCCACCCGGCCGCGCGACGTCTTCGACGACCCGTTCGCCGAGACCAGCGGCGACCTGCGTCCGGTCCTGGTCGTGCTCGACGACGGGGTCGACGACCCCCTCGTGCACGAGCAGCGCCAGCAGCTGGAGTCCGCGGCCGCGGAGCGGGGGGTGCGGGTCGAGACGCTGACCTGCGAGGAGGGCGACGAGGTCGCCCGCTACGCCTCCCTGCTGCTCAGCGGCACCTACGCGGCCGAGTACCTGCGCCTGGGCCTCGTCGACGACTGAGAGCAGCGCGACACCCCGCTGAGGTTTGCCCGCCGACGAGCAGCGGGTAGGAACCAGGGATGGCCTCCCGACGAGACCCGTGGTTCGACAACGCCAAGATGGCCCTGGTGACGCTGGTCGTCCTGGGTCACTCCTGGGTGCTGCTGCCCGACACCGTGCTGGTGGAGCACCTCTACGACTTCCTCTACGCCTGGCACGTGCCGGCGTTCGTCCTGGTGACCGGCTACCTGTCCCGCTCCTTCACCTACACCCGGGCCCGGATGTGGGGGCTGGTGCGCACCGTCGCGGTGCCCTACGTGCTCTTCGAGGCCGGCATCGCGCTGTTCCGCATCCACGTGGGGGGCGAGCAGCTCGAGGACCTCTGGCGCGACCCGCACTGGCCGATGTGGTTCCTCTCCGCCCTGTTCTTCTGGCGGCTGCTGACCCCCGTCCTCCGCGACCTGTGGGGCGGTCTGGCGGTGGCGGTCGTCGTCAGCCTGGTCGCCGGCCTGTACGCCGGGGACACCCTCGACGTGGCCCGCATCCTGGGCCTGCTGCCGTTCTTCGTGATGGGGCTCAAGGCCACCCCCGAGCGGCTGGAGCTGCTGCGGGCGCCGTGGGTGAAGGTGGTCTCGGTGGTGGTGCTGGTCGGCATCTGGCTGCTCACCGCGCGCACCGACCAGTGGGCGGCGACCGAGTGGCTCTACTACCGCGCCCGCTACGACGAGCTCGACGTGAGCGACTCCCGCGCGTTCCTGACCCGCGCGAGCCTGCTGGTGCTGGGCACCCTGGGCGCATGGGCGTTCCTCGCGCTGGTGCCGCGCGTGCAGGGCTGGTTCACCCGGATGGGCGCCGCCACCCTCGTGGTCTACCTCTTCCACGGCTTCGCGGTGAAGGGCGCCGGGTACGCCGGCTGGGGCGGCTTCGCCGAGCAGCACCAGGCCCTCGCCCTGGTCGTGACCAGCGTGGCGGCCGTCGGGCTGTCCCTGCTGCTGGCCAGCCCCCCGGTGGCCAGGGTGCTGACCCACGTCGTCGACCCGCTCGGCTTCGCCGGGCACAAGGTCGGCCAGGCCGCCGACGTCGCGGTCGCCTCGCAGCGCGTCGACGACCACGCCGAGGAGGTGGCCGCGCAGGTCGCCGCGCAGGGGCACGTCACGTCCCCGCGTGGGTAGGCTCCTGCTCGTGCAGACCTCCCAGGTGAGTGCCCGTCCCGGAGCCCCGCGATGAGCGGCGGTCTCTTCGCCCTGCTCGACGACGTCGCCGCGCTGGCCCGGCTGGCCGCCGCGTCCGTCGACGACGTGGGGGCGGCCGCGGGCCGGGCCAGCATGAAGGCCGCCGGCGTCGTGGTCGACGACACGGCCGTCACGCCGCAGTACGTGCAGGGCGTCGCAGCGGAGCGCGAGCTCCCGATGATCCGCAAGATCGCGGTCGGCTCGCTGCGCAACAAGATGCTCATCATCCTGCCGGCGGCGCTGCTGCTCTCGCAGTTCCTGCCCTGGCTGCTCACCCCGATCCTGATGCTCGGCGGCGCCTTCCTGTGCTACGAGGGCGCCGAGAAGATCTGGGAGAAGGTGAGCGGGCACCACCCCGAGGAGCCGGCCGCGGACGCCGGCGAGGTCCTCGACCCGGCGGCGGCGGAGAAGAAGATGGTCTCGGGGGCGATCCGCACCGACCTGATCCTCTCGGCCGAGATCATGGTGATCAGCCTCAACGAGGTCGCCGACGAGCCGTTCTGGTCGCGCGCCGTCATCCTGGCCGTGGTCGGTGTCGGCATCACCGCACTGGTGTACGGCGTCGTGGCGGTCATCGTGAAGATCGACGACATCGGGCTGGGCCTGGCCCAGCGCAGCTCGGCCACCGCCCAGCGGGTCGGGCACGCGATGGTGGCGGCGATGCCGCGCCTGCTGGCCGTGATCGGTGCCGTCGGCACCGCCGCCATGCTGTGGGTCGGCGGGCACATCCTGCTGGTGGGCGTCGACGAGCTGGGCTGGCACGCGCTCTACGACCTGGTCCACCACCTCGAGGAGGCCGTCCACGACGCGCTCGGCGCCGCCGGCGCCGTCGCGGCCTGGCTGGTCAACACCGCTGCCTCCGCGCTGCTGGGCCTCGTGGTCGGTGCGGCGGTCGTCGCGGTGCTGCACCTGCGCCCGCGCCGGGGCGCTCCCACGAATTCCTGATCCCTCCGGGGCCGACCTACGCTGGTGGGGTCCGCGTGGGAGATCCCGACGATGCGCAGATGCGCGACGCAGACCTGCTCCAGACGCTTCGAGGAGACAACAAGATGGACTTCAAGGTCGCCGACCTGTCCCTGGCCGACTACGGCCGCACCGAGATCACCCTGGCCGAGCACGAGATGCCCGGCCTGATGGCGATGCGCGAGCGCTACGGCGCGGACAAGCCGCTGGCGGGTGCCCGGATCGCCGGTTCGCTGCATATGACCATCCAGACCGCGGTGCTCATCGAGACCCTCGTGGCGCTGGGCGCCGAGGTCCGCTGGGCCTCGTGCAACATCTTCTCCACCCAGGACCACGCCGCTGCGGCGGTCGTCGTGGGCCCCGAGGGCACCCCCGAGGACCCCCAGGGCGTCCCGGTCTTCGCCTGGAAGGGCGAGAGCCTCGAGGAGTACTGGTGGTGCACCCAGCAGATCCTCGACTGGCCCGCGGACACCTACGCGAACATGATCCTCGACGACGGCGGCGACGCCACGCTGCTGGTGCACCTGGGCACCGAGGCCGAGAAGTCGGGCCAGGCGCCCGACCCGGCCACCGCCAAGAGCCACGAGCAGAAGGTCGTCTTCGAGGTCCTGCAGTCCTCGCTGGCCAGGAGCGACGAGCGCTTCACCAAGATCGGCAACGAGATCCGCGGCGTCACCGAGGAGACCACCACCGGTGTGCTGCGCCTCTACGACATGATGCGCGAGGGCTCGCTGCTCTTCCCGGCGATCAACGTCAACGACTCGGTCACCAAGTCCAAGTTCGACAACAAGTACGGCTGCCGCCACAGCCTCGTCGACGGCATCAACCGCGCCACCGACGTCCTCATCGGCGGCAAGGTCGCGGTCGTGTGCGGCTACGGCGACGTGGGCAAGGGCAGCGCCGACTCGCTGCGCGGCCAGGGCGCCCGCGTCATCGTCACCGAGATCGACCCCATCTGCGCGCTGCAGGCCGCGATGGACGGCTACCAGGTCACGACGCTCGACGACGTCCTCGACGTCGCCGACATCATCATCACCGCGACCGGCAACAAGGACGTCGTCTCCGTCGACCAGATGCGCCGGATGAAGCACAACGCGATCCTGGGCAACATCGGCCACTTCGACAACGAGATCGACATGGCCGGCCTCGAGTCGTTCCCCGGCGTGCAGCGCAAGAACGTCAAGCCGCAGGTCGACGTGTGGACCTTCCCGGCCACCGACGAGCGCGACGAGTCCTCGATCATCGTGCTGTCCGAGGGCCGCCTGATGAACCTGGGCAACGCGACCGGTCACCCCTCGTTCGTGATGTCGAACTCCTTCACCAACCAGGTGCTGGCCCAGATCGAGATCTTCACCAAGCCCGAGGAGTACCCGGTCGGCGTCTACGTGCTGCCCAAGCACCTCGACGAGGAGGTCGCCCGGCTGCACCTCGGGGCGCTCGGCGTGAAGCTCACCGAGCTCTCCGGCGACCAGGCCGCCTACCTCGGGGTGGACGTGGCCGGTCCCTACAAGTCCGACCAGTACCGCTACTGAGGACACCAGACACCGACGCACGACTCTCCCTGGCACCACGACCGGCTCCCGCGCCGGCGTGGTGCCGGGGTGCAGGATGGGGAGCATGAGCGAGGCAGCCAGCCAGAACGAGTACGCCACCAAGGGGCGCGTGCTCGTCGTCGACGACGACGCCTCGCTCGCCGAGATGCTCACCATCGTGCTGCGCCAGGAGGGCTTCGACAGCCGCATGGTGACCCGCGGCGACCTCGCGCTCGAGGTCTTCCGCGACTACCGGCCCGACGTGGTGCTGCTCGACCTGATGCTGCCCGGCAAGGACGGCATCGACGTGTGCAAGGAGATCCGCGCCGAGTCCGGGGTGCCGATCGTGATGCTCACCGCCAAGGGCGACACCGTCGACGTCGTGGTCGGCCTCGAGTCGGGCGCCGACGACTACGTCGTCAAGCCCTTCAAGCCCAAGGAGCTCGTGGCGCGCATCCGCGCCCGCGTGCGCCGCAACGACACCACCTCGCAGGCCGAGACGCTCACCATCGCCGACCTGTCGATCGACGTGGCCGGCCACCAGGTCTCCCGCGGCGGGCAGGCGCTCAGCCTGACCCCGCTCGAGTTCGACCTGCTCGTGTGCCTGGCCCGCAAGCCCTGGCAGGTCTTCACCCGCGAGGTGCTGCTCGAGCAGGTCTGGGGCTACCGCCACGCCGCCGACACCCGCCTGGTCAACGTCCACGTGCAGCGGCTGCGCTCGAAGATCGAGCACGACCCCGAGAACCCGGAGGTCGTGGTGACGGTGCGCGGCGTCGGCTACAAGGCCGGGAACGCCTGAGGGCCCGATGGCCACGGGGGCTCACGGGGCGCTGACGTTCTGGCGTCGCTCCATCCAGGCGCGCGTGGTGGCCAGCACCGTGCTGCTCTCGGCGGTCGTCGTCGGGGTCGTCGGCTGGCTGCTGCTGCAGCAGACCCGCGACGGCCTGCTCGACCAGCGCGTCGAGGCGGTGGTGGCCGAGGCCGGCAACGAGACCGACGACGCGCGGGCGCGCCTGCAGTCCACGCCCTTCAGCGACGTCGACGCCGCCCAGCAGCAGCGGGCGCTGGTCGAGCCCATCATCGCGCGCGGCGCGAGCCGTGACTTCGCGGTCGTGCTGGCCGGGCCGACCGGGGCCGGGGACCTGAGCGAGGGCGGGGCGACGTACACCCGGGGGCTGGACCGCACCTCGGTGCCCCCGAGCCTCGTCGAGCACTTCGCCGAGGTGGCCGAGCCCGCCTGGACCTACACCCGGATCCGCCGGGAGGGGCCCGACGGCACCCGGCTCGTCGAGCCGGGCGTCGTCGTGGGCTCGCAGGTCACCCTGCCGGCCGACGGACGCACCTACACCCTCTACCTGCTCTTCCCGCTCTCCGGGGAGGAGCGCACCCTCGACCTGGTCAGCCGGGCGCTGCTGACGGCGGGGTCGCTGCTGCTGGTGCTGGTGGCCGGTGTCGCCTTCCTCGTCACGCGCCAGGTGGTCACCCCGGTGCGGATGGCCCGCCGGGTCGCCGAGCGGCTCGCCGCCGGGCGGCTGCGCGAGCGGCTCGAGGTCAAGGGGGAGGACGACCTGGCGCGCCTGGCCACCTCGTTCAACCAGATGGCCTCCAACCTGCAGCGCCAGATCCGCCAGCTCGAGGAGCTCAGCCGGGTGCAGCGCCGCTTCGTCTCCGACGTCTCCCACGAGCTGCGCACCCCGCTGACGACGGTCCGGATGGCCGGTGACGTGCTGCACGACGCGCGCGCCGACTTCGACCCGGTCTCGGCGCGCGCGGCCGAGCTGCTGCAGGTCGAGCTCGACCGCTTCGAGACGCTGCTCTCGGACCTGCTGGAGATCAGCCGGTTCGACGCGGGCGCCGCGGTCCTCGAGGTCGACGACGTCAACCTCACCGACGTCGCCCACCGGGTCGTCGACAGCACCCTGCCCCTCGCCGCCCAGCGCGGCGTGCAGCTGGTCGTGCGCGCCCCCGACGACCACCCCTGCCTGGCCGAGGCCGACGTGCGGCGCGTCGAGCGCATCGTGCGCAACCTGGTCACCAACGCCATCGACCACGCGGGCCCCGCGGAGCCCGGCGGCAGCACCGAGGTGGTCGTGCACGTGGCCGGGGACCAGCACTCGGCCGCGATCGCGGTGCGCGACCACGGGGTGGGCCTGGCGCCGGGGGAGTCGGCGATGGTCTTCAACCGCTTCTGGCGCGCCGACCCGGCCCGCGCCCGCACCTCCGGCGGCACCGGGCTCGGTCTCGCGATCTCCCTGGAGGACACCCACCTGCACGGCGGCTGGCTCCAGGCCTGGGGCCGCCCCGGCGAGGGTGCCCAGTTCCGGCTCACCCTGCCCCGCCGGGCCGGCGAGCCGCTGCGGCGCAGCCCGATCACGCTGATCCCCGACGACGCCGTGGAGGCGGTGTGAGCCGCCGGGGGCTGGTCGCCCTGCTGCTGCCGCTGCTGCTGCTGGCCGGCGGCTGCGTGAGCATGCCCGAGTCCGGGCCGGTCGTGGGCGCCGGCGTGGGCGACGGGGTCGATGCCGACATGGGCGGGGTGCCGGCCATCGACGCCCGGGCCCCGCAGGAGGGCCAGAGCGCCACCGAGGTGGTGCGCGGCTTCCTCGACGCGATGCAGGCCTGGCCCCGGGAGCTGACCACCGCCAAGGAGTACCTCGCCTCCGACGCCGCCGCGGCCTGGAACCCCGACGGGCTCGTCACCTACGTCGAGGCCCAGCCGCAGAGCACGTCGAGCTCGCGGGTCTCGCTGCGCCTGGGCGGCGCCGACCGCTTCGACGCCCGTGGTGCCTACGAGGGGGCCCTGTCGGCGTACGAGTCGATCCTCCAGCTCTCGCTCACCACCGAGGACGGGCAGCTGCGCATCACCAACCCGCCGAGCGACCTGGTGGTGCCGCAGACCTGGTTCGAGGCCCGCTACGACCAGCTCGCGCTCTACTTCCTGGCCCCCGGCGGGGAGGTGCTGGTGCCCGAGCCGGTCTTCGTCGCCGACGACGACAAGCTGGCCAGCACCCTCATCGAGGGGCTCATCGAGGGCCCGCGCGACGACCGGGTCGCGCGCTCCCTGGTCCCGCCCGACCTCGCGCTGGAGCTGTCGGTGCCGGTCACGCCCGACGGCACCGCCGCCATCGAGCTCACGGGCGAGGCCGCCTCGCTGACGCCCACCGAGAACGCCCAGATGCTGGCCCAGCTCGCCTGGACGCTGCGCCAGGACCCCGACATCGAGGCCTTCACGCTCAGCATCGGGGGACAGCGCATCCGCCTCGCCGACGGCGAGGACCGCATCCCCGTCGACGCCGGTGTGCGCCTGGATCCCAGCGGCTACCAGGCCAGCTCGCTGCTCTACGGGCTGCGCGAGGGGCTGCTGGTCTCCGGCACCCCCGGCTCGCTCGACCCGGTCGACGGGCCGTTCGGCCGCACCGACCTGGGCGCGCGCAGCGTCGCGGTCGACCTGCGCGGCGAGCAGGCCGCGGAGGTCTCGGCCGACGGCACGACGCTGTGGACGGCGCCGGTGCGCGGCGCCGACCAGGACGTCACCACGACCCTCCAGGACGCCACCGACCTGGCCACCCCGGCCTGGGACCACCGCGACCGGCTCTGGCTGCTCGACCGCACCGCGGACGGCGCCCAGGTCCGCTGGCTGCGGGGGGATCGCGGCTCGGTGGTCGAGGTCCCCGGGATCACCGGCGAGGAGGTCAAGAGCTTCCTGGTCTCGCGCGACGGCAGCCGCGTGGTCGCCGTGGTGCGCCTGGGCCGCGCCGACGAGGTGCGCGTCGCCCGCCTGCACCAGGACCAGCGGGGCCGGGTGGTCGGGGCCTCGCGGGCCCGGGCGCTCTCCCCGGAGGAGGCGCCGGGCCGCATCGTCGACATCGCCTGGCGCACCACCACCACCATCGCGGTGCTCAACCGGCTCAGCCCCGCCAGCGGCAAGGTCAGCACGATCGGCGTCGACGGCGCCCCGACCGGCCTCGAGGGCATCACCACCACCCTCGGCGGGGCGACGTCGCTGGCCGGGTCGCCGGTGCCGGAGCAGGTGGTCTACGCGATCACCGGCAGCGGGCTGATCGACCTGTCGGTGGCGGTGCGGGGGCCGCAGGTGCTCGACGCGGGCGTCACCTACGTCGGCTACGTCGGCTGAGGCGGCTGCTCCTCCTCCACAGGCGCCGCGGCGGCCCTTGAGCCGGGGGCCGGCGCCTGGTGGCATCGAGGCGTGCTGCTGCGCGACGCCGCCCTCGACCTGCTGCTGGGCAGCGCCTGCGTGGGCTGCGGCGCGCCGGGCCGGCTGCTGTGCGCCGCGTGCGGCGCCGGGCTGCCGACCTCCGCGGTCCCGGCGCAGCCCGACCCCTGCCCGCCGGGACTGGTCGACGTGTCCGCGGCGGGCGGCTACGAGGGCGTGCTCCGCGCCCTCGTCCTGGGCCACAAGGAGCGCGGTCTGCACCCCCTGCGGGTGCCGCTGGCCTGGTTGCTGGGGGTGGCGCTCGGCCCCCTGCTGGCGCCCCTCCCGCGCGGCGCGCGTGGCGGGCTGGTGCTGGTGCCGGTGCCCTCGCGGGCGGCCACGGTGCGCACGCGCGGCCACGACCCCACCTGGACCATGACGCGCCTGGCGGCGACCGCGGCGACCCGCGCCGGCCACCCGGTGGGCGCGGCGCGGCTGCTGCGGCTGCGCCCCGGCGTGCTCGACCAGGCGGGGCTCGACACCGCCGGCCGGGCGGCCAACCTGGCGGGCTCGATGACCTGTCCGTCGCCGCCGCTGCGGCGCCTGGCCGCGGCCGGGCCGCTGGCCGGCGCGGTCGTCTGCGACGACGTCGTCACCACGGGCTCCACCCTGCGCGAGGCGCAGCGCGCCCTGGAGGCCGTCGGGCTGCCGGTCCTCGGCGCCGTCGTCGTCGCGGCCACCCGGCGGCGCAGGCCACCGGCCGCCGGTGAGGGGTGAGGAGCCGGGTGAAAGGTGGGGGTCTCCCTTTCGTCGCGACCCCGCCTCGCCTATCGTCTCGTCATGGAGTCCGTCCGGGTCCGTGGTTGCGTCGTCGGGACGCGCCGGCCAGCCCGGACGTCCCCGCGGCAAGCCGATGCCAGTCGCAGGCGAAGCGGTCCACGTAAGTCGGTGCACGGGGCCCAGGTCCCGTGGGCGCGACGATCACGGTGCGGCTTAGACGTAAGTCCTGCCCCGGTCCGGTCACCAGATGTGGCCCACCCCGGGAGAAGGCGGGTAGTGGCAGAGAAGCTGCGAGAGCCTCAGCAGGCGATTGTGGGGTCGAAGACCAGGTCGGCCGGGCGGGCTCCATCCCATTCCCACCACCGGGCGCACCGCGCCCGGTCGTCGGCCTGTCCCGCCTCGGCGCGCACCGCGCGCACGGGAGGCGTGCCAGGAGCCTGAGAGATCACCCATCGCGCACCTGGTGCGCACGAGGAGGTTCACATGGAAGTTGTGGTCACCGGACGGCACTGCGAGATCAAGGAGGGCTTCCGCGCCCACTGCTCGGAGAAGCTGGCGAAGCTCGAGAAGCACGACCACCGGATCATGCGGGTCCACGTGGAGGTCGACTGCGAACCCAACCCCCGGCAGCACGACCGGGCCGTGCACGTGGAGCTGACCGCCTTCTCCAAGGGACCGGTCATCCGGGCCGAGGCGGCGGCCGACGACAAGATGGCCGCCCTCGACCTGGCCCTCGACAAGATGGCGCGCCAGATGCAGCGCGCCGCCGACCGCCGCCGCGTGCACCGCGGCCGCAAGACGCCGGTCTCGGTGGGCGAGGCGCTCTCGGGCACCCCGATGGTCGAGGACCTCGTCAGCGGCGACTCCGGCGAGACCGAGACCGAGCGCGAGGTCGGACCCGTGGCCATGGACGGCGACGGCCCGATGATCGTGCGCGAGAAGACCCACCCGGCGAGCCCGATGACGCTCGACCAGGCGCTCTACGAGATGGAGCTCGTGGGTCACGACTTCTACCTGTTCGTCGACAAGGAGAGCGAGCGGCCCTCGGTCGTCTACCGGCGCCGCGGCTACGACTACGGAGTGCTGTCGCTGGACCTGGGCCAGCAGTGAGCAACCGGCACTGAGCAGGCCGACCGAGCAGACGGACCTGGCCCGATCGGGTGGTGCGACCATCCGATCGGGCCATGTCCGTGCCATGATGCGCTCCGTGGCAGATGAGACGACGGGCCCCTCGGGCACGGGCACCGAACCCATCCGCGTGATGGTCGTGGACGACCAGGAGCTCTTCCGTCGCGGTCTGACGATGCTCCTGGGCGTCGAGGACGGCATCGAGGTCGTCGGCGAGGCCGGCGACGGCATCGAGGGCACGACGCTGGCCGCCGGGGTGGCACCCGACGTGGTGCTGCTCGACATCCGGATGCCCAAGCGCACCGGCATCGAGGCCTGCCGCTCGATCAAGGAGGCCGTGCCCTCGGCCAAGATCATCATGCTCACCGTCTCCGACGAGGAGGCCGACCTCTACGAGGCGGTCAAGAGCGGCGCGGCCGGCTACCTCCTCAAGGACTCCTCGATCGAGGAGGTGGCCCAGGCGGTGCGCGTCGTGGCCGACGGCCAGTCGCTGATCAGCCCGTCGATGGCGGTCAAGCTGATCGACGAGTTCAAGCAGATGAGCAAGCCCGAGCGCGAGCACGTGCCGGGGCTGCGGCTGACCGAGCGCGAGCTCGAGGTCCTGCGCCTGGTGGCCAAGGGCATGAACAACCGCGAGATCGCCAAGCAGCTGTTCATCTCCGAGAACACCGTGAAGAACCACGTGCGCAACATCCTCGAGAAGCTGCAGCTGCACTCGCGGATGGAGGCGGTCATGTACGCCGTGCGCGAGAAGCTGCTCGACCTGCCGTAGGCCGCCGTGCCCCCGTCCACCCAGACGCTGAGCAGGTCCCAGGCCCGCCGCACCGCTCTTGCGGCCCAGGGCTTCTGCGACCCCCCGCACGCCAGCCCCACGATGCGCACCCTCGAGCGTGCGCTCTCGCGCACCGGGGTGCTGCAGGTGGACTCGGTCAACGTGCTCCAGCGCGCGCACTACGTGCCGCTCTACTCCCGGATGGGCCCCTACGACACCGACCTGCTGCACCGTGCCGCGGAGCGCGCGCCGCGCCGGATGGTGGAGTACTGGGCGCACGTGCAGGCCTTCATGCCCGTCGACCTGTGGCCGGTGATGCAGCACCGGATGGCTGACCACCGGGCCCGGCGCGGCAAGTGGCGGGTGCTGGAGGCCGACCCGGCCCTCGAGGCCCGGGTGCTCGCCGCCGTCGAGGACCTGGGGGCCGCGACGGCCCGCGAGGTGGCGACGTACCTGGGGGAGGGGGCGTCGTCCTCGAAGGAGCACTGGGGCTGGAACTGGTCCTCGACCCGGCGGGTCCTCGACTACCTGTTCACCGTCGGCGACGTCGCCATCGCCTCGCGCAACCCCCAGTTCGAGATCCGCTACGACCTCCCCGAGCGGGTGCTGCCGGCCGAGGTGCTGGCGGCGCCGGTGCCCGACGTGGCCGAGGCCGCCGTCGAGCTGGTCCGGCGCGCGGCCCGCTCGCACGGGGTGGCCACCGAGCGCTGCCTGGCCGACTACTACCGGATGCGGGCCCAGCCGGCCCCCGGCCTGGCCAGCGCCCGCGAGGCCGTCGCGACCCTGGTGGAGGCCGGTGAGCTCGAGCCGGTCGGGGTCGAGGGGTGGTCGCGGCCGGCGTACCTGCACCGCGACGCGCGGCTGCCGCGCCGGGTGCGGGCCCGCACGCTGCTGAGTCCCTTCGACCCGGTGGTGTGGGAGCGCGAGCGCACCGAGCGGATCTTCGGGTTCCGCTACCGCATCGAGATCTACACCCCCGCGGCCCAGCGGGTGCACGGCTACTACGTGCTGCCGTTCCTGCTCGGCGAGCGCCTGGTGGCGCGGGTCGACCTCAAGGCCGACCGGCGCGTCCCCGGCGGCGAGCTGGTCGTGCGCGGCGCGTTCGCCGAGCCGGGGGCGCCGGACGAGACCGGCCCCGAGCTGCTCGCCGAGCTGCGGCGGATGGCCGGCTGGCTGGGGCTGGCCGGGCTCCGGTTCGAGCAGCGCGGCGACCTGGTGCCGGAGTTAGGGGCTCTCCACGGCGCTGGGTAGAGTGAAGGCGCCGAGGCGTGAGCCGTCGTCGGTCGTCCACAGCAAGGAGCAGCTACGCCGTGCCCGTGATTCTCGACAAACTCCTCCGCATCGGCGAGGGCAAGATCCTGCGGCAGCTCGAGGGCATCTCGAAGGCCGTCAACGCCATCGAGGACGACTTCGTCGCGATGAGCGACGAGGAGCTGCAGGCGATGACCGGCGAGCTGCGCCAGCGTCACGAGGCCGGCGAGAGCCTCGACGACCTGATGCCCGAGGCGTTCGCGACGGTGCGCGAGGCCGCCAAGCGCGTGCTGGGCATGCGCCCCTTCGACGTGCAGGTCCAGGGCGGCGCGGCGCTGCACCTGGGCAACATCGCCGAGATGAAGACCGGTGAGGGCAAGACGCTGGTCGCGGTGCTGCCCTCCTACCTCAACGCCCTGTCGGGCAAGGGCGTGCACGTCGTCACGGTCAACGACTACCTGGCCAAGTACCAGGCCGAGCAGATGGGCCGCGTGCACCACTTCCTCGGCCTGACCGTCGGGGTCATCACCCCCGACCTGCGCCCCGACGCGCGGCGCGAGCAGTACGCCTGCGACATCACCTACGCCACCAACAACGAGCTGGGCTTCGACTACCTGCGCGACAACATGGCCTCCTCGATCGAGGACTGCGTGCAGCGCGGCCACAACTTCGCCGTGGTCGACGAGGTCGACTCGATCCTCATCGACGAGGCCCGGACCCCGCTGATCATCAGCGGCCCGACCCAGGACGAGGTCAAGTGGTACGGCGAGTTCGCCAAGATCGCGCGCCGCCTGGAGAAGGACGTCGACTACGAGGTCGACGAGAAGAAGCGCACCATCTCCGTCCTCGAGCCCGGCATCACCAAGGTCGAGGACCACCTGGGCATCGAGAACCTCTACGAGTCGGCGAACACCCCGCTCATCTCGTTCCTGAACAACTCCATCAAGGCCAAGGAGCTGTTCCGCAACGACAAGGAGTACGTCGTCATGGACGGCGAGGTGCTCATCGTCGACGAGCACACCGGCCGGATGCTGGCCGGGCGCCGCTACAACGACGGCCTGCACCAGGCGATCGAGGCCAAGGAGGGGGTGCAGGTCCGCGAGGAGTACCAGACGCTGGCCAACGTCACCCTGCAGAACTACTTCCGCCTCTACGAGACGCTCTCGGGCATGACGGGCACGGCGATGACCGAGGCCTCGGAGTTCGACAAGATCTACAAGCTCGGCGTCGTGCCGATCCCGACCAACCGCCCGATGGCGCGCATCGACCAGCCCGACCTGGTCTACCGCACCGAGGAGGCCAAGTACGAGGCCGTCGCCGCCGACATCGCCGAGCGGCACGCCAAGGGCCAGCCGGTGCTGGTGGGCACGGTCTCGGTCGAGAAGTCGGAGTACCTCGGGGCCCTGCTGAAGAAGAAGGGCATCCCGCACAACGTCCTGAACGCCAAGATGCACGCCGACGAGGCGAAGATCGTCGCGATGGCCGGGCACAAGGGCGCGGTCACCGTGGCCACCAACATGGCCGGTCGAGGCACCGACATCATGCTCGGCGGCGCGGTGGAGTTCCTCGCCGACGCCGAGCTGCGCGCCAAGGGCCTCGAGCCCGCCGGCGAGACCGCCGAGGAGTACGAGGCGGCGTGGCCCGCGACCGTGGAGCGGGTCAAGGCCCAGGTCCAGGCCGACCACGACGAGGTCAAGGAGCTCGGCGGCCTCTACGTCGTGGGCACCGAGCGCCACGAGTCGCGCCGCATCGACAACCAGCTGCGCGGACGGTCCGGCCGCCAGGGCGACCCGGGCGAGTCGCGCTTCTACCTGTCCCTGCAGGACGAGCTGATGCGCCTGTTCAAGTCCGACTGGGTCGACCGGGTGCTCCAGGTCCTCAAGATCCCCGACGACGTCCCGATCGAGAACAAGCGCGTCACCAACGCCATCGCCAACGCGCAGGGCCAGGTGGAGTCGCAGAACTTCGAGTCGCGCAAGAACGTCCTGAAGTACGACGACGTGATGGACCGCCAGCGCAAGGTGATCTACGCCGAGCGCCGCGAGGTGCTCGAGGGCGCCGACATCGAGGAGCAGATCCGCACCTTCATCGACGACGTCGTGCGCGGCTACGTCACCGGCGCCACGCAGGGGCTGCCGGAGGAGTGGGACCTCGAGCAGGCCTGGACGGACCTGCAGCAGATCTACCCCGTCGGGGTCGACCTCGACGCGCTGGTCGCCGAGGCCGGCGACAAGGCCAACCTCGACCGCGAGAAGGTCATCGAGCGCCTGCGCGCCGACGCGCAGTCGGCGTACGACGCGCGCGTGGAGGAGATGGGCCAGGAGGTCGCCCGCGAGCTCGAGCGCCGCGTGATCCTCTCGGTGCTCGACCGCAAGTGGCGCGAGCACCTCTACGAGATGGACTACCTGCGCGAGGGCATCTACCTGCGTGCCTACTCCCAGCGCGACCCGCTCGTGGAGTACCAGCGCGAGGGCTTCGACATGTTCGCGGCGATGATGGACGGCATCAAGGAGGAGACCGTCGGGTTCCTCTTCAACCTCGAGGTCACCGTCGACGAGCAGCAGGAAAAGGACGAGCAGCAGGTCCTGACCGTGGCGCCGGGCCTGCGGGCCCCGGTGATGGGCCAGGCGGGTGGACAGCAGGGCGAGGCCCCGCACATCCACGCCAAGGGCCTGGACGCCCCGAGCTCGCCGCAGAACCTGACCTACTCCGCGCCCGCGGAGGACGGTGAGGCCGAGGTCCGCGCCGACGTCGCGACGGCGGAGGACCCCTACGCCGGGGTCAGCCGCAACGCCACGTGCCCCTGCGGCTCGGGCAAGAAGTTCAAGCAGTGCCACGGCGCTGCGGGTGGGCCGACCGGCACCACCGCCCGCGCCCAGGGCTAGTCGACCAGCCGGGCGACCGGCGGCTCACGCGAACTGGAGGGCGGTGCACAGCCACCGCTCTCCGGTCCGCGAGCGCGCCGCGCCGCCGCTCGCCCGCCGCTCGAACCGGGCTGCGATCGCGCGTGAGCGGTGGCCGTAGCGCACGTGCACGCTCGTCTCGAGGACGTCGCGGCACGGGAAGCAGGTGTGCACGCTGAGCACCTGGGGCCGCACCGGCTGGACCCGGGCCTCCCCGGGGAAGTGGGCGCCGGCGCGCGCCACCAGCAGCGCCCGACGGGTCAGGTCCTCGTGCACGCCGCGGCTGGTCCAGCGGACCAGCTGGGAGGCCGGCCGGTCCCCGCCGACCACCTCGACGACCGCCTGGGCGAACGTGCCGGCCCACTGCTCGCCCTCTCGCCGGGCGCGCTGGTCGATCGGCAGCACCTGGCCGGTGGTGCCCGGCCCGGGCACGTAGGGCCGCGGTGGGGCGGTGCGCGGCTGCAGGTCGAGGGCCAGGGTGCCCTGGACCGCCGCCAGCGGCACGGTCTCGGGGGCTCGGGGACGGGTGATCGGGACGGTGGTGGTCATCGGGTGCTCCTTCGCGCTCGGGTGTCAGGTCGGTGGCAGGCGGAGGGCCTGGCCGGGGTGCAGCAGGTCGGGGTCGTCCCCGAGCAGGTCGCGGTTGGCCGCGTGCACGCGCGGCCAGTACGCCGCGACCGCGGCGTCGGTGGGGGCGTGGCCGTCGCGGACGAGCCGCTCGGCGCACAGGCCCCAGAGGGTGTCGCCGGGCTCGACCCGCACCGGCCCGGAGGGGCCGGTCGCGGGGCCGACGGCGCGCTCGGGCAGCGGCAGGCCCACGAGCGGGTCGGTCAGGCTCGCATTGGCGGCGGTGCCCTGCTGGAGGTGGTCGGGGGTGGCCGTGGCGGTGGGCGCCGTGGACACCACGGTGGCGCCGGCCAGGGCCAGCCCGCAGGCCCGCAGGACCAGGCGGCGCAGCCCCTGGGGGACGCCCCGGCGCGCCGCAGCGTCGACGCGGCCCGCCCGGGCCTCGCGCACCACCACCGTGGTGCTCAGCCACCCCCACGCGGTGCACAGCGCCAGCGCCGCGGTGCAGGCGCGCACCAGCAGGTCGTCGAACCCGGCCGCGCCCGCGGAGGGTGCGACCGCGGCCGGCACGAGCACCGCGAGCGCGAGCGCTGCGGCGGCGGTGGCTCCGGCCCACACGAGCAGGCAGCGCTGCCGCGAGGCGCGCACGAGGTCGATCATCCCGAGATCCTTGCCGATCATTGCGTTTGCGTCTGTTTGCGTCATTCAACGCTCGCTTGGTGGCGTCGTCAACCGTTCCTCCACAGGCCGGTGGCGTGAGAGGGTCTGGCGCATGACCTGGGAGGAGCGGCTCTTCGACGTGCTCGACGACCTCGAGCAGCAGGCCGAGGCGCTCTACGGCGCCGAGCGGAGCCTCGAGCTCGCCGACCGTGCGCGGGCGGCGTACGCGGAGGTGAGCCTGGCCAGCCGGCTGATGGCGGCGACCGGGTCCCAGGTGCGCCTGGAGGTGCGCGGGGTCGGGGCGCTCGCCGGGTCGCTGGAGCGCGTGGGCCAGGGCTGGCTGCTGCTGCGGGGGCCCGCGCAGGACTGGGTGGTGCGCACCGACGCGCTCAGCGCCGCGCACGACCTCCCGGAGCGCTCGGTGCCCGAGGTGGCGTGGCCGGCCACCGCCCGGCTCGGGGTCGGCTCCGCGCTGCGCCGCCTCGCCGACAGCGGTGAGCGGTGCGTGCTGCACCTGGTCGACGGCTCACGCCACGACGGGGTGCCGGCGCGCGTGGGCGACGACTTCGTCGAGGTGCGCGCAGCCGGCGAGCGGGTCGTGCTGGTCGCGCTCGAGGCGCTGGCCGCGGTGCAGAGCCGCGACGAGGGCTAGCCTCGGCTCAGGTCGCCTCGAGGTCGTACGGCGGCAGCTCGCCGTCGTCGAGGGGGCGGGCGCCGGGGCGGCGCTGCTCGCGCTCCTCCTCGTCGTCGGCGTCCTCCATCGCCTCGATGATGTGCTTGCGCACGATCGTGCGCGGGTCGAGGTCGCGCAGCTCGAGGTCGGCGTACTCGGGCCCGAGCTCCTCGCGCAGCTCGTCACGGGCGTTGTTGGCGAACTTCTTGGCCATCTTCAGCCACTGCCCGGCCTGGCGGGCCAGGTCGGGGACCTTGTCGGGGCCGAAGACCACGATGGCGACCAACGCGATGACCGCCAGCTCCGCCAGCCCGATACCGAACACGGTCGTCAGCCTAGGGGGCCGGGCTCAGAACTTGCTGGTCGGCGTCAACCCGAGCTGCATGCCGGCCAGCCCGCGCCCACGCCCGGCGAGCCGCTCGGCGACCGACGAGAGCACCTGCGCGGCCGGCGCGGTGGGGTCGGCGTCGACGATCGGCTTGCCGACGTCGCCGCCCTCGCGCAGCGAGGTGTCGAGCGGGATCTCGCCCAGCACCGGCACGTCGTAGCCGAAGCGGCCCGACAGCGTCGAGGCGACGCGCGCCCCGCCACCGCTGCCGAAGATCTCGAGGCGGTGCTCGGTGCCCTCGGCGGCGCAGTGCGGGCAGGGCAGGAAGCTCATGTTCTCGACGACGCCCACGACGCGCTGGTGCATCATCGAGGCCATCGTGCCGGCGCGCTCGGCGACCTCGGCCGCCGCCTCCTGCGGCGTCGTCACGACCACGACCTCGGCGCCGGGCAGGTGCTGGCCCAGCGAGATGGCCACGTCGCCGGTGCCCGGGGGCAGGTCGAGCAGGAGCACGTCGAGGTCGCCCCAGTAGACGTCGGCGAGCATCTGCACCAGGGCGCGGTCGAGCATCGGGCCGCGCCACGCGACCACCTGGTCGCGTCGCGGCTTGAGCATGCCGATCGAGATGACCGAGACGCCCGACGAGGTCGGCACCGGCATGATCAGGTCCTCGACCTGGGTGGGGCGGGCGTCGGCCACGCCGAGCATGGCCGGCACGGAGTGGCCGTAGATGTCGGCGTCGACGATGCCGACCTTGAGCCCGCTCTTGGCCATCGCGAGCGCCAGGTTGACGGTGACCGACGACTTGCCGACCCCGCCCTTGCCGCTGGCGATCGCGAAGACCTTCGTCAGCGAGCCCGGCTGCGCGAAGGGGATCTCGCGCTGGGCCTTCCCGCCGCTGAGGGTCTCCTTGAGCCCGGCGCGCTGCTCGTCGCTCATCACGCCCAGGGTCAGGGCCACGTCGGTGACGCCGGGGACCTTGCCGACGGCGGCCGTCACGTCGCGGGTGATGGTGTCCTTGAGGGGGCAGCCGGCCACGGTGAGCAGGACGGTGAGGGTCACCACGCCGGTCTCGGAGATCTCGACGGTGTCGACCATGCCGAGGTCGGTGATCGGCCGCTTGATCTCCGGGTCGTTGACCGTCGCCAGCGCTGCCTGGACCTGCTCGAGGGAGGGACTGCTCATGATCCCCGAGTCTAGGTGGTGCCTGGCCGGGGCCGGGCGTCGGCGGGGGTGCGCTGGGTCTCAGGCAGGGTCTCAGGCGGGGACTCGGGCGGGGTCTCAGCGGCCGCGCGGCGGCTCGGGACGGTCGTCGGGGTCCACGCGCCCGTCGCGCTCGTCGAGCTCGGCCAGCAGCGAGCGCAGCTCGCTGCGCACGAAGTCGCGGGTGGCGACCTCGCCGACCGACATCCGCAGCGAGGCGACCTCGCGGGCCAGGAACTCCATGTCGGCGTGGGCGCGGCTGTTGGCCTGGCGGTCCTGCTCGGCGATCACCTTGTCGCGCTGCTCCTGGCGGTTCTGGGCCAGCAGGATCAGCGGCGCGGCGTACGAGGCCTGCAGGCTCAGCATCAGCGTGAGGAAGATGAAGGGGTAGTCGTCGAAGGCGATGCCGCCGGGGGCCAGGACGTTGAAGGCGAGCCAGAAGGCCACGAACATCGTCATGTAGAACAGGAAGCTCGCGGTGCCCATGAAGCGGGCGAACTGCTCGGCGAAGACCCCGAAGGTCTCGGAGTCGTAGGAGGGGCGCCGCACCAGCTGGCGGCGGGCCTCGCGCGGGGTGTCGAGCCGGGTACGACGCTGCTCAGCCACGCGGCACCCCCGGGGTCGGCTTGCGGGGGCGGCGGTCGCGCCAGCCCTCGGGCAGCATGTGGTCGAGCAGGTCGTCGACGGTGACGGCCCCGAGCAGGTGGCCGTCCTCGTCGACCACGGGGGCCGCGACCAGGTTGTAGGTCGCCAGGTGGGCCGCGACCTCGTCCATGCTCGCCTCGGCGCGCAGGGTCTCCATGCTGTCGTCGAGCGCGCCGGCGACCAGCGTCGAGGGCGGCTCGCGCAGCAGCCGCTGGATGTGCCCTACGCCCAGGAACTTGCCGGTGGGGGTCTCCAGGGGCTGGCGGCAGATGTAGACCTGCGAGGCCAGCGAGGGCGTCAGGTCGGGGTTGCGCACGTGGGCCAGGGCGTCGGCGATGGTGGCGTCGGGGCCCAGGATCACCGGCTCGGGCGTCATCATCGCGCCCGCGGTGTCCTCGACGTAGGACATCAGCCGGCGCACGTCCTCGGCCTCGTCGGGCTCCATCAGGGCCAGCAGCGTCGCGGCGGTCTCGGGCGGCAGCTCGGCGATCAGGTCGGCGGCGTCGTCGGCCGACATCTCCTCCAGGACGTCGGCGGCGCGCTCGTCGGCGAGGTGGCTGAGGATCTCGACCTGGTCCTCGTCGGGCAGCTCCTCGAGCACGTCGGCGAGCCGCTCGTCGTCAAGGGCGCCGACCACGGCGGTGCGCCGCTCGGGCGGGAGGTCGTGGATCATCGTCGCCGCGTCGGCCGGGCGCATCTCGTTGAGGGCGTGCACCAGGTGGGTGGCGCCCTGGGTCTCCTCGCGGCGGGTCAGCCCCTCGACGTCGCGCCACTCGGCGACGTGGGTCTGCCCGCGCCGCCGCAGGCCCTTGGCGGGCTCCTGGACCGCGACCCGGCTCAGCACCCAGTCGCGGTTGCGCGCCTGCTCCATGGCCACGTCGTAGACGACGCCGGTGACCGCGTCGCGGTCGCCGTTGCCGCGGATCGTGACGGTGCGGTCGAGCATCTGGCCGATCACCAGGGTCTCGGTCGAGCGCTGCTCGAAGCGGCGCATGTTGAGCAGGCCCGTGGTGTAGACCTGCCCGCTGTCGATGTTGGTCACCCGGGTCATCGGCACGAAGATCCGGCGCCGGCCGAAGACCTCGGCCACGAGCCCGAGCACGCGGGGCTGGCTGACCTCGGAGCGCACGGCGACCACGAGGTCGCGCACCTTGCCGACCTGGTCGCCGCGCGGGTCGAAGATGGGCAGCCCGACCAGTCGTGCGGCGTAGACGCGGGACGGGCTGGAGCTCACGGCCCCAAACTAGCGTCCGCACCCCGTCCGCGCTGCGATGGCACGATGGGCGGGTGCGCGTCGTCCTCCACGTGGGTCTGCCCAAGACGGGCACCACCTACCTCCAGGCCCTGCTCGCGGGCCAGCGCGAGTCGCTGCGCTCGGGCGGGGTGGTCTACCCCTTCGTGCGACCCGGGGCGATGTTCGAGGGAGCCGTCGAGGTGCGCGGCAGCGCGGCGAAGTTCGGTCTCGACCCCGCGCGCGTGCAGGGCACCTGGCAGGCGGTCTGCGACCGGGCGCGCACCTTCCTCGAGCAGGAGGGCGGCTCGACCGCGCTGCTGAGCCACGAGGTGCTGGCCGGCGCCACTCCCGACCAGGTGCGCCGGGCCCTGGCTCCGCTGGCCGGGCTCGAGGTGCACGTCGTGGTCACCGCGCGCGACCTGGGCAGGCAGGCGGTGGCGCACTGGCAGGAGGAGGTCAAGCTCGGCTCGAGCGTCTCCTTCGCCGAGCTGGAGCACAGCCAGCTGCGCTGCGACAGCGGGCGCGACGCGGGGCCCGACGAGGGCGGCCGGCGACCGCACTTCTGGCACGCCCAGGACTTCGCCGACGCGCTGCGGCGCTGGACCGACCCGCTGCCCGAGGGCCGCGGCCACCTCGTGCTGGCCCCGCCGCCGGGGGCGGCGCGAGAGCTGCTGTGGCAGCGCTTCGCCCAGGCCTGCGGCATCGACCCCGCCCTGGTGGACCCCGGCGCCGAGGTCGCTGCCAACCCCTCGCTGGGCGCCGAGCAGGTGGCGCTGCTCAGGGCGGTCAACCGGGAGGTGGAGCGGCTGGGGGCCCGGGGCCGGGGGCTCGACGCGGCGCAGCGCCACCGCCTGGTCAAGCGCGGGTACGCCGAGGGCGTCCTCGCCGCCCGGCCCGGGCGGCCCGCGCGGGCACCGGCCGGCCTCGCCGACGTGCTGGGCCCACCGGCGCGGCGCTGGCTCGAGGAGGTGGTCGCCCAGGGGCACGGCGTCCACGGGGACCCGGGCGACCTCGACCCCGTGCTCGCGGGGCCCGGCGAGCCCGGTCCCGACGTGGCACCGCCGGCGGGGGAGGACCCCGTGGCCGTCGCCCGCGACCTGGTCGGCACGTCCGGTCCGAGCCGCTCGTGGCGCCCGTGGCGCGGCCGGGGCGGTCCGTCGGGACGGTGAGGGCCCCGTGTGACGTCCGGTACCCTCGTGGGCGCACCACCGCAGCGCGCCGCAGCCACCGAGGGGATCTCGCATGACCAAGCACGCCGGTGCCCCCGCCGGCCCCGGGGGCCCGCTCGTCCAGGGCCTGCTGGCCGGCCTGCTGAGCCTCGTCATCGGTGCCGTGGCCGTGCTCCTGGTGCTCTCCCGCGACGGCGGTGCGACCGTGACGCTCGGCGCCGACGGCGAGCCGCTGCCGGAGGCGAACCAGGCCGGTCCGCGCAGCATCGTGACCGGCGTGGTGCTGCAGCCCGAGGAGTGGCTCGGGGAGCCCGGTGAGACCCGCACCCCCGCGCCGCAGAAGATCCGCGGCGGTGGTCGGCTCGCCCGGGCCGTGGAGCGGGCCGCGGCGAAGGAGACCCAGGCAGCGACGACCTTCCGGGTCAGCTCCTTCAACGTGCTGGGCGCCAACCACACCAAGCCCGGTGGTCGGCACGCGCGCTTCACCGACGGCGTGACCCGGATGCGCTGGGCGCTGCAGATCCTGGCCGGCCAGGGCGTCACGGTCGCCGGTCTGCAGGAGCTGCAGGCGCCGCAGTACAACACCCTGCGCGCGACGGCACCGGTGTGGCAGGTCTACCCGGGCCCCGGCCTGGGCCCGGGCCCGATGGCCAACTCGGTGGTCTGGCGCAGCGACGTGTGGACCCGGGTGCAGGCCGCCACCGTCCCGATCCCCTACTTCGGGGGACGCCGGGTGCCGATGCCCTACGTGCTGCTGCAGCACAACCAGACCGGCCAGCAGGTCTGGTTCGCGAACTTCCACAACCCCGCCGACGCCCACGGCCCGGCCCAGAAGTGGCGCAACGCCGCCGTGGCCATCGAGGCCCAGCTGGCCAACCGGCTCACCGCCGACGGCACGCCGCTGGTGATGACCGGCGACTTCAACGACCGCGCCGAGTTCTTCTGCCCGATCACCCGCTCCACCCCGCTGCGCGCCGCCAACGGCGGCTCGACCGGCAGCGCCTGCGCGCCCCCGGCGCGGATGAACGTCGACTGGATCCTCGGCTCGCCGGACATCGCGTTCTCGCAGTTCGCGGCGTTGGAGACCGAGCTGGTCAACCGCACCACCGACCACCCGGTCATCGTGGCGACGGCCACCATCGGCGGCTCCGAGGAGTAGCCCCCAGCGGAGGCTCTCAGCGGTAGTACGCCGAGGGGCACTCGTCGCCGGCGCAGGTGCTGGTGCTGCGCACCAGCTGCTTGAGCTCGTCGACCTGGTCGCTGTAGCGCGGGTCGCCGGCGAGGTTCTGCAGCTCCCAGCGGTCGACGTCGCGGTAGTAGACCTCCGCCTGGCCCGAGCGGCCCTGCACGTAGGTCCAGGGGCCCACCACGACGCCGCGGTAGAGGCGCTTGCTGCCCTTCTTGACCGGGTAGGCCTCGATGGGCACGACCCGGCGGTCGGCCTCGCTGCCGATCCAGGGCAGCACGTCGACGCCGTCGACCTCGAGCGTGGGCCGGGCGCCGGCGAGGGCGGCGAAGGTGGGTGCCCAGTCGACGTTGGTGACGGGGGCCTCGCTGACGGTGCCCGGCTCGAGCCCCGGGCCGCGCACGTACATGGGCACGCTGGTCATCTCGCGGAAGTACCAGAGCTTGCCCTCGAGGTTGTGGGCTCCGAGCGTGTAGCCGTTGTCGGAGGTCAGCACGACGTAGGTGTCGTCGAGCTGCCCGGTCTCCTCGAGGGTCTCCAGGGTGCTCGCCAGCGCCCGGTCGACCGACTGCAACGACTCGATGCGCTGCTGGTGGGCCTCGGTCAGCTGGGCCCGGCGCTGCTCGGTCACGGTGCGCTGGGTGCCGCGCACCAGCACCTTGTCGGTGACGTCGTCCTCGAACATGTTGGGGGTGTCGGTCAGCGCGAGGTCGGCGAAGGTGTCGACGTCGCGGTCCTCGGGCGTGGTGGTCTTCACCGGGTCGGGGTCGTCGGGGTAGAGCACGGCCGGGTCGTCGGGCGCGTCCGGTCCGCCGTGGTGGGGCGCGACGTAGTTGAGCCACATGTACCAGGGGTCCTCGGCTCGCCCCGGCTCGCGCAGCAGCTCGTCGCTCTGCTCGGAGAGCAGCGTCGTGGAGTAGGTCTCGAACTTCTCCTCGACGCCGTCCATGCTCACCGTGGGGCGCACGAAGTTGTAGGTCGTGGGGTCCACGAGCGCGCGCCATCCGGTCCAGCCCGGGGGCACGACGGTGCCGTCGGTGTAGCCGTTGGGGTACTTGCCCAGGAAGAAGGTGTCGTAGCCGGCCTCCTGCAGCCAGACCGCGAGGGTGTTCTCCTCGTCGAGGGCCTCCAGGCCGTGCCCGGCGTCCGAGGTGGTGTTCCAGCTGCCGTGGTTGTGGGAGTGCTGCCCGGTCATCAGCGAGCTGCGCGCGGGCACGCAGATCGGGTTGGGGGCCAGCGCGCCGCGCAGGGTCACGCCCTCCTGCACGAACAGCTCCTGGAGCCTCGGCATGTGCACCATGTCACCCCAGGCGGCGTCGTCGAGGGTGATCATCAGCAGGTTCGGCTGCTCGGGGGACTCGACCGGCACGGGCTCGGCGAGCCCGGCCCCGCCGACCGGCAGGACCCGGTCGCCGGGGCGGGGGTCGCGCAGGCTCGTGCGCCCGGGCTCGGCGTCGTTGCGCGGCGGCTGGCCGGTCTGCGGCGCCGGGTCCGTCTCGTCGGCGGAGGGGTCCGTCGACGTGCACCCGGCCAGGGCCAGGGCGGCCACGACCGCGGCGGCACCCAGCCGCCGGGTGCCGATGCTGCGGGACATGCGCGAGTGCTCCTGACGGTGGCGGACGGGCGCCGCCGAGTGTAGGTGCTCAGCCCAGCGGGACGCTCAGCACGTTGAGGCGCTGGTCGTTGTTCATCAGGCTCCCGGGGAGGGCCGGCAGGCCCAGCACCGAGAGCGCCAGGTTGGCGACCACGCCGGTGTGGATCGGGGCGGGGGTCTCGTAGCCGTCCTGCGCGTTGCCGGGGTCCGACCACGCCGGGTTGAGGTCGTAGAGGTCGGCCCCCTGCACCACCCCGGGGCCCCACACCATCAGCGGCACCGTGTAGTTGCCGGTGCGCTCGCTGTCGCGCGCGGCGCCGTCGACGCCGCCGTTGGTGCCGGCGACCACGAGCAGGGTGCGCCCCGCGAGCTTCCTCGACGCCTCGATGCTGCCGAGGGTGCGCCCGACCATGCGGCCGATCTTGCCCACGAACTTGTGGTAGCGCTCGGAGTCGAAGCCGGCCTTGCGGCCCACCTTGTCGAGGCTGGACAGCTCGGCGTAGGTGAAGGCGGCGGGCCGCTTCTCGAGCTTGGTGCGCAGGTCCTCGACGAGGCGGTAGTCGTTGCCGCCGCGGAAGTAGCGGTCGACCTTGTCGGTGCCGTCGTCGAAGCCGTAGGGGTCGCGCCCGCCGTTGGCGCCGTCCCACGAGCGGTCGACCATGTCGATGCGGTTGCGGTTGGCGGCCAGGTAGGTCCGCCCGCCCCGGTTGTGCACCAGGTCGAAGATGCTCGACACGTAGCGTCCGGCCGTGGAGCGCACGACCTCGCCCCGGTCGTTGTTGTAGGTGACGCCGTGGCCCAGGGCGGCGGCGTCGACGCGCCGACCGGTGAGCATGGAGAGCACGTTGGGCAGGGGGGCGGTCGACTCGAGGGTCGTGCGGGCGTTGAGGGTGATGGCCCCCTCGCGCGCCAGCCGGGACCAGCCGCCGGCGGTCAGGTCGATCGCCGAGGAGCGCAGGCCCTCGACGCCGAGCACCACGACCCGGTCGATGGGCGAGGCCTGCACGACGGGGGTGGGCACGACGGCGTCGGCGACGATCACCGGGTGGTCGGTGGTCGCCTTGACCAGCGGGTCGGTCAGGGCGGCGTACCCGGTGAAGACGGTGGGTGCGGTGCCCAGCAGCCAGTCGACCTTCATCGCGGGCGGCGTCTGGCACCCGCTCTCGTCGGAGCCGCCGCCGTTGGCGGCCTCGAGCTCGGTGCGCGCGACCACCGGGCAGAAGAACTCGTCGCGGTCGTTCATGTCACCGGTCAGGAAGACCGGCACGCCCGGGTGGTCCGCGCGCAGCTGGTTGACCAGGTTGGCCTCGCGCCGCACCGCCTCGTCGCGCCACTTCTGGGCGGGGCCGCGGGCGTCGGCCGGGTTGTGCACGTTGAGGAACCACGCCTGCTGCCCGGTCTCGAGGTGCTCGAGCAGCACGTAGGGCATCTTGATCTCGTTGCCCTTGAAGTAGGGGATCTTGATCGACTCGGTGCGCAGCGCCTGCCACTGGTCGGTGCGCCAGGCGATCGAGTTGTGCATCGGCGCGGTCCCGAGCTGGGCGCCCGGGTAGAGCCCGAAGCGCTCGCTCTCCCACTCGGTGAACTTGTCGTACTGGGCCTGGTGCATCTCCTGGAAGCCGACGACGTCGATGCTCTCGCGGTCGAGGATCTCGATGGCGCGCTTGAGCCGCGGGCCGCTCTTGTCGAAGCCCTTGCGCGGGTTGGAGCCGTCGGTGTGCCCGGCGCCGAGCAGGTTGAAGGAGGCCACCTGGAAGGTCAGCGGCCCCGCGGGCTGCTCGGCGAGCACCGTGCGCGCGTCGGGCGCGGCCGAGGCGCCCGGGACGAGCGCGGTGAGCGCGGAGAGCGCCACCGTGGTGGTGAGGAGTGCGGTCGTGAGCCGGTGACCGGACCGGGGGGGAGCGATCTGGTTGAGCCTCATGGGTACGACGTCCTGACGTGCTCGCTGGCGGGAAGGCCCCGCCCGGCGTTGCCTGCGGGGCCAGCGGTGCTGGTGATGCTACTGTGACGAACCGTGTTTCGTCTCGTGCTCGGGACGCTCGAGGTGGCGTAGCGTGTGTGCGGCCGCGGCCGGTGGGAGCCGCGAGGAGCAGCACGAGGAGCAGGGAGAGTGATGGGTCGCCGCGTCGTGCTGCACATCGGTGCCATGAAGACGGGCACCAGCTACGTCCAGTCGGTGCTGGGCGGCAACAAGGACGAGATCGCCGGCACCGGGGTCGAGTTCCTCGGTGGCTTCGCCCGCCAGACCAAGGCCGTGCGCGACGTGCTGCGGCTGCCCAAGGACGATCGCCGCAACCGGCGCCGCTGGGAGCGGATCGCGCGGGCCGCCCACGAGATGGACGGGCACACCGGCATCGTCTCGATGGAGTTCCTCAGCTTCGCCGCCCCCCGCCACGTCGAGGCCTTCCTCGCGCCGCTGGAGGGGCTCGACGTGCGCGTGCTGCTCACGGTGCGCGACCAGTTCCGGGTGGTGCCGGCCCAGTGGCAGACCTACACGCGCAACCTCGGCACCGACGACTGGTCGACCTACCTGCGCGCCATCGAGAAGGCGCCCGGGCGGCGCGGCCCCTCACGTGCGCACCGCACCTTCCACCGTGCCCAGGACGTCGCGACCATCGTCGAGCGCTGGTCGGTGCCGGCCGTGCAGGGCATCGACGTGGTCACCGTGCCGCCGTCCTCGGCCCCGCGTGACGAGCTCTGGCGCCGCTTCGCCCGCGCCGCCGGGGTCCGCCCGGACGTCGCCGACCTCGGTGAGGTCAAGGACAACGAGTCACTGGGCTACGCCTCGTGCGACTGGCTGCGCCGAGCGAACCCCCACCTCGACGACCTGGCGCCGCGCAGCTACCGCCGCCTGGTGCGCCCGCTGGCCCGCGGGGTGCTGGCCCCGCTGCGCGACGAGCAGGACCGCCCGCGGCTGGACGCGCGGGCGGCCGCGTGGGCGCGCGCCCGCAACGAGGAGCTGCGCGCCCTGGCGACCTCGGGCCGGGTCTCGCTGGTCGGTGACCTCGACGACCTGCCCGTGCCCGACGACCTCTCCGCCTACCCCGACCAGGCACCGCCGCCGCCGGCCGACCAGGTGCTGCGCTGCGCCCGGGTCGTGCACGAGCACGCCGTGGCGCTGAGCGGTGGCGCGAGCGGAGCGCGCACCGACCCCGGCGACCCCGGCGACCACGAGGACGTCGACGAGCTGGTGCGCGACGCGGTCGCTCACCTGCGCCGCGCCAGCGAGGAGGGCCGGTGAGCGCCGCGCCCGGCCTCGAGGCCCACGTCGACGACGAGGGCGTGCACGTGCGCCTGCCCCGCGGCTCGCAGGACCGTCCCGTCGACCTCGTCTTCGACGAGCAGCGCGTCGGCTCGTTCTGGCTCGAGCGCGACACCGTCGAGCGCGACGGCCAGCGCTTCTGGGCCTGGCCCGCGCCGCTGCGCAGCCACCTGGTCGGTCGCGCCCGGGTGGCGCTCGTCGACCACGCCAGCTCCACCGAGCTGCACGCGGCCGAGGTCGTGCTGGGGGAGCCCGAGGACACCCAGCAGCGCATCGTGGTCGCCGACGCCCAGGGCAACCCGCTGGGCCTCGACAAGAGCATGCGCCTGATGCGGCTCTTCGCCGACCGCTCCGCCGAGCACCTCGACCCGCTGCTCGACTCCATCGAGGACGTCCTCGCGGCCCTGCGCAGCGGCGGCGTCGAGGCCTTCATCGCCTACGGCACCCTGCTGGGCGCGGTGCGCCAGGGCGGCTTCATCGGTCACGACTCCGACGCCGACCTCGGCTACGTCAGCGCCCACGAGCACCCCGCCGACGTGGTCCGCGAGTCCTTCCGGCTCCAGCGCGCGCTCGTCGAGATGGGCTACCCGGTGACCCGCTACTCGGGCCTGGCGTTCAAGATCTTCGTGCAGGAGTCCGACGGCACCCGTCGGGGCCTCGACGTCTTCGGCGGCTTCCTGCGCGACGGCGTGCTCTACCTGATGGGCGAGGTGGGCCACCCCTTCGAGCGCGAGTGGATCTGGCCGCTGGGCACCGCCAGCCTCGAGGGCCGTGAGCTGCCGGTGCCGGCGCAGCCCGAGCACCTCCTGGTCGCGATGTACGGCGAGTCGTGGCGGGTGCCCGACCCGGCCTACCAGTTCGAGACCCCGGCCGGCACCCGGCGCCGGCTCAACGGCTGGTTCCGCGGCACCCGCGTGCAGCGCGAGGAGGTCTGGGACCCCTACTACGCGCGCCAGCGCGGCTCGGGCCAGGACCGGCCCAGCGACTTCGTGCGCTGGGTCCGTCGCCGCGAGCGTCGCGCGGTGAGCGCCGTCGACGTCGGGTGCGGCACCGGCGCCGACGTGGCCTTCCTGGCCCGGCACGGCGTCAACGCCGTCGGGCTCGACTACTGCCGCCGCGCGTTCGCGCGCAAGCAGCGCAAGCTGGCCCGTCGCGAGCTGCCGGCGACCTTCCGCTGGGCGAACCTGACCGAGGTCCGCTCGACCCTGGTCACCGGTGCCCTGCTCTCGCGCGAGCCCGGGCCCAAGGTGGTGCTGGCCCGCCACGTCGCCGACGCGACCAACGCCGACGGGCGCGCCAACCTGCTGCGCCTGGCGCGGATGGTGTTGGGCGGCCAGGGCCGGCTCTACCTCCAGGTGCTCAGCGCCCCGGCCCCCGGTGGCAACCCGGTGGGCGTGCACCCGATCGACGTGGACGCGCTCGTCGCCCAGGTGGAGGCCTCGGGCGGCACCGTCGTGGCCCGGCACGACCTGGCCGGGGAGCGCCCCGGCTCGACCGACCCCGGTGCGACCCCGTACCTCTGCAGATTGGTGGTCCAGTGGCCTCAGTGAAGAACGTCCTCCGTCAGTACCGCGACCAGGCCGGCCTCGCCCGCCGGGTCGCCGAGCTCGAGGCCGAGGTCCAGGAGTGCCGCTCGCTGAACCTGCGGGTCGCCGAGCTCACCGACCTGGTCGCCGAGCTCCTGGTGCCCCTGGCCGGCAGCGACGACCCCCGGGTCGTGGAGATCCTCGAGCGCTACCGCGCCGGCGTCAGCGACCCCGCGGGGCCCTCCTCGCGATGAGCAGGGTGTTCCTGCACGTCGGGCTGCCCAAGACCGGCACCACCTACCTCCAGGACGCCCTGTGGGCCAACAAGGAGCGCCTGCGCCGGCGGGGCCTGCTGCTGCCCGGCGCGCGGCGCCGCCACCTGCTGGCCTCGCTCGACGTGCGCGAGGACCCGGGCCTGGCGCGCCGCCCCGGCGACACCGCGCACCCGTGGCAGGACCTGGTCGAGGAGGCGCGGTCGTGGTCGGGCGACGTGCTGGTGACCCACGAGTTCTTCGCCGCCGCCTCGGTCGAGCAGGTGCGCCGCGTGGTCGCCGACCTGGCGCCCGCCGAGGTGCACGTGCTGGTGACCGCTCGCTCGATGCCCGACCTGTTCATCTCGCGCTGGCAGGAGTGGGTCAAGAACGGGGCCCGCGGCCGGATCGACGCCTACCCGCCCGACGGTCCCCGCGCCGACACGGGGGAGTGGGGCTGGCCCAGCTTCGACCTCGGCATCGTGCTGGAGCGGTGGGGCGCCGTGCTGCCCCACCAGCACGTGCACGTGCTGCCGATGGCCCCGGGCCGCTCGGAGCCCGGCGAGCTGCTGCGCCGCTTCCTGGGGGTGCTCGGGCTCGACGACGAGGGGCTCGAGGTGCCGGAGTCGGCCGCGAACGCCTCGCTGGGCCTGGTCGAGGTCGAGCTGCTGCGGCGGGTCAACGCCCACCTCGGGGACTTCCGCTCCGCCGTCGACCGGGGCACCTGGATCCGCGGCTACCTCGGCGAGGGCGGGGTGCTGCCGTCCTCGCGGGAGAAGTTCCGGCCCTCCGAGGCCACGCTCGCCGACCTGGTGGCGCGTGGGGAGCGGTCGGTGCGGATGCTCGCCGAGGAGGGCTTCGACGTGGTCGGCGACCCCGCGCTGCTCGAGCCCGGCGACCTCGCCGGGCGCCGGCACCCCGACGAGGTCTCCGACGCCGAGCTGCTGGGCTGCGCCACCGAGGCGATGGCCCGGCTCACCGGCGACGTGAGATCGCTCACGCGCGAGCGCGACGCCCTGTCCCGGGCCCCGTCACGACCACCGAGACTGTCATGGCTGCGTGTTAGCGTTCGCGGTCGCGGGCCCCGCACGGGGTAGCGAGAGGGGAAGCACGTGACACGCGACAGGAGACTGGCGACCGCGCTGGCCACCGCGACCGTTGTCGTCCTGAGCGGCCTGGGGTCGTCGTACGCCGCCACGGCCGGTCCCAGCGCCGCCGCGCCCGCGGTGAGCGCCTCGGCCGAGACGTCCACGCGCGCCCTGGCGGCGGCCGAGAAGAAGACCGGCTGGAAGCCGGTCGCCGGCGCCAAGTTCAACGTGCCGCGCTCCGAGCCGGGCACCCAGTTCCGTCTCGAGGCCCAGGTGCTGGGAGCGATCCGGCACGCCAAGAAGGGCTCGATGATCCGGATCTCGCTCTTCTCCTTCGACCGCTACCCGGTGGCCGACGCGCTGATCCAGGCCCACCGTCGCGGTGTCGACGTGCAGGTCCTGATGAACAACCACGAGGTGCCGGGCGCGCAGAAGAAGCTGCGCAGCGTGATCGGCGCGAACCGCGCCAAGCGCAGTTACATCTACCAGTGCACCAACGGGTGCCGCTCCTCCGGCGAGAACAACCACGACAAGTACTTCCTGTTCTCCCACACCGGGATCGCCAAGAACGTCGTGATGACCGGCTCGGTCAACATGAAGATGAACGGCGCGAAGAACCAGTTCAACGACCTGTGGACCCGCAACAACGTCCCGAAGGTCTACCAGGCCTTCGACGCCCTGCACGAGCAGATGGCGCGCGACAAGGTCGCCCGGCCCAGCTACTGGGTGCAGAACATCGGCAAGAACTTCCAGCTGCACGCCACGCCCTTCCACGGCAACGGGCCCGACAACGACCCGATCGACACGATCCTCGACCCGGTGCGGTGCAAGGGCGCGACCGGCGGCACCGGCAACCAGGGGCGCACGCGCATCCGCGTCAACATGCACGCCTGGGACGGCGACCGCGGCACCTACCTGGCCCGGCGGCTGCGCAAGCTCTACGCGCTGGGCTGCGACGTGCGGCTGCAGTACGGCTACGCCGGCGCCCGGGTCCGCAAGGAGCTCGGGGTGCGGACCCCGCGCGGCTACGTGCCCGTGCGCAGCAGCGGCATGGACACCAACGCCGACGGCGAGATCGACCTCTACAGCCACATGAAGCTGCTGGTCATCTCGGGCAACTACGGCAACGACACCTCCAAGCGGGTCGTGGTCACCGGGTCGAGCAACTACCAGGACAGCGGCCTGCGGGGCGACGAGCTGCTGTTCCGCATGTTCGACCAGACCAAGGCCACCAAGCAGTACCTCGCCCACTTCGACTGGATGTGGAAGAACCGCACCCGGGCGGTGCCTTACCAGAAGAGCGTCAGCGGGCGCGGCCTCGACGGTGCGGCCACCTCCGAGCAGCGCATCTACGACGACGGGCTCGGGACCGACAGTCCCGAGTGGAAGGACCAGTGACCCATGGCGCGACTGTGTGAGACCGAGGGCCTCGGCGAGGACCAGCAGGAGATCCTCAAGGCCGTGCGCGGATTCGTCGAGAAGGCGATCCTGCCGGTGGCCACCGAGCTCGAGCACGCCGACGAGTACCCCACCGAGATCGTCGAGGGGCTCAAGGAGCTCGGTGTCTTCGGGCTGATGATCCCCGAGGAGTACGGCGGCCTGGGCGAGTCGCTGCTGACCTACGCGCTGTGCGTGGAGGAGATCGCCCGCGGCTGGATGAGCGTCTCCGGCGTCATCAACACCCACTTCATCGTCGCCTACATGCTGATGCAGCACGGCACCGAGGAGCAGAAGCAGAAGTACCTGCCCCGGATGGCCACCGGCGAGGTCCGCGGCTCGTTCTCGATGTCCGAGCCCGGCCTGGGCTCCGACGTCTCGGCGATCAAGACCAAGGCGACCAGGAACGACGACGGCGGCTACACGATCGACGGCCAGAAGATGTGGCTGACCAACGGTGGCTCCTCCAACCTCGTCGCGGTGCTGGTCAAGACCGACGAGGGCTCCGACAGCGTCTACAAGAGCATGACGACGTTCCTGGTCGAGAAGGAGCCGGGCTTCGGCGAGACCGCCCAGGGCGTCACCGTGCCCGGCAAGATCGACAAGATGGGCTACAAGGGCGTCGACACGACCGAGCTGGTCCTCGAGGGCCACCGGATCTCGGCCGACCAGGTGCTCGGCGGGGAGTCGGGCAAGGGCTTCTACCAGATGATGGACGGCGTCGAGGTCGGCCGCGTCAACGTCGCGGCCCGCGCCTGCGGCGTGTCCAACCGGGCCTTCGAGCTGGCCATCGCCTACGCCCAGCAGCGCGAGACCTTCGGCAAGCCGATCGCCCAGCACCAGGCCATCCAGTTCAAGCTCGCCGAGATGGCCGTCAAGGTCGAGGCCGCCCACGCGATGATGGTCAAGGCCGCCCGGCTCAAGGACAAGGGCCAGCGCAACGACGTCGAGGCCGGCATGGCCAAGTACCTGGCCGCGGAGTACTGCAACGAGGTCGTCGAGGCCTCCTTCCGCATCCACGGCGGCTACGGCTACTCCAAGGAGTACGAGATCGAGCGCCTCTACCGCGAGGCCGCGTTCCTGCTCATCGGTGAGGGCACCGCCGAGATCCAGAAGATGATCATCGGCCGCAGCCTGCTCAAGGACTACAAGCTCACCTGAGCCCGGTCGTCGAGCCCGCTGGGGCTCAGGAACCGGCGTCGCGGCCCTGGCCGCGGCGCCGGTTCTTCTTGCCGCCCTTGTTGCCGCCCTTGCCCTGGCCGGGACGCTTGACGCCGCCGTCGCGCAGCACGTGCACCAGCGCGGCCACGGCGGCGTCGAGCTGGTCCTCGACGCCCACCGCGGCCGGGTCGGCCCCGGGCACGTCGAGCGGCTCGAGCTCGCCGAGATCGCCCACGACGCGCACGCCGCTGTCCTCGATGGCCGCCACCATGGCCTGCGAGCGCTTGCGCAGCCAGCGCGGCACCGCGAAGCCGATCGGCTCCTCGTCGCGCCGGCGGTGCACCAGGACGTGCTTGCCCAGCGCCTTGATCTTCTTGTTGTACTCCGGCAGCGCCAGGTCGCCGACGTGCTCGTTGATGCGGCCCATCAGCAGCGCGGAGGCCACGCCCAGGGACTCGTTGGCGCGCGGCGCCTCGTCCCACTGCGAGCCGGTGATGCCCGCGACCTCGCAGAAGCGCTCCCACAGCAGCTCCCCGGGCGCGCCGGGCGGTGGCACCGTCACCACCGTGACGTGCTCGGGGCCCAGCACCTCGGCCCAGCGGCCCACGACCCGGTCAGCCGCCTGCTGACGCCAGAAGCGGCGTCCGGCGTCGCCGCCGTCCTGCAGGGCGGCGAGGTACTCGCTCCAGCCCCAGGACTGACGGTTCTTGAGGGTCTCCTGCCACATGGCCGGCACGCTGCGGCCCAGGTCGCGCACCGTCACCACCACGTCGACGGGGGAGCCGGCGAGGTCGTCGCGGACCTGGCGGATGCGCTCGGCCGAGATCGGGCCGAGGTACTCCATCGAGACGATCGCGGTGCCGGGGTGGGCCCGCAGCTCCTCGGCCAGCGAGGCCCAGGCGCCGTCCTCGGCGTGCTTGGAGCCGATCAGGTCGGAGACCGCGCGGGCGTGCCGGGCCCAGGTGGGGCCCGGGAACAGCACCCCCTGCTCGGCCAGGCGCTCCCGGTTGACGTTGAGCCGTCCCTGGATGAAGGTCGTGCCCGACTTCATCAGTCCGACGTGCAGCAGCACCCGCTCCGCCATCGTCCGCCTCTCCCTCGACCTCGCTCCGCCGGCGACATCCTCGCACGACGGCTCAGCTGGCGGGCTCGGCCACCTCGACGTCGCGCAGGCGGTAGCCGATCTCCTCGTCGACCACCTGCTCCGAGCGGTCGATCGCGACCGAGGACGGGTAGTCCTGGTCCTCGGGCCAGTCCACCTCGACGCGGTGGGCGTCGGGGTCGTCGGCGGCCTCGATGACCTCGTCGATGGTCAGGACCCTGGCCAGCGGGACGTCCTCGCCGGCCTGGGCCCCGCCCCGCCCGCCGCTGCGTGCGTACACCGCCGAGACGACCTCGTCGTCGGCCACCGTGACCCGGATCGGCACCCCGGCGTCGGGGCAGTAGCAGGTCAGGGTCAGTGTGTAGGAGTAGTCGGTGGGCCCGAAGCCGTCCGGGTCCTCGGTGGGCTCCGAGGTGGGCTCCGAGGTGGGCTCCTGGCTGGGCGAGCCGCTCGCGGCGGGGTCCTCGGCGAGACCGGGGTCGCTGTCGCCGCAGCCGGCGAGCAGCAGGGCGAGCACGGGCAGGGCGGCACGGGCGGCACGGGCGGGGGTCATGGCCGTTGGACGGCTGCGGGGCGGTCGCGGTTGCACGGGCCCATCCTGCGCCACCCCGCCGCCGTGACGAAGGCCACCCCGCCGGGGGCTGACGTCCCGGCACGGGTCCGACACGATGGGCCCGTCCGGCCGCGGCCACCGCCGCGGCCCCACCCGATCAGGAGGAGCCAGCCGTGCAGTTCGGTCGCAGCTACGAGGAGTTCGAGGTCGGCGCGACCTACAAGCACTGGCCCGGCAAGACGGTCACCGAGTTCGACGACCACATGTTCTGCCTGCTCACCATGAACCACCACCCGCTGCACCTCGACAGCAACTACGCCGAGGAGACCACGCAGTTCGCCAAGAACGTCGTGGTGGGCAACTACGTCTACTCGATCCTGCTCGGCATGTCGGTGCCCGACATCTCCGGCAAGGCGATCGCCAACCTCGAGATCGAGTCGCTGCGCCACGTCGCCCCGACCTTCCACGGCGACACGCTCTACGGCGAGACGCGGGTGCTCGACAAGTGGGAGAGCACCTCCAAGGACGACCGTGGCGTGGTCCACGTCGAGACCATCGGCTACAACCAGGACGGGAAGATCGTGTGCATCTTCCGGCGCAAGGTGATGGTCCCCAAGGACAACTACCTCGAGCAGCGCGGTGGCGAGCAGCCCGGACGGCCGGTGCCCCAGCCGGACAAGAACTGGCCGGGGCCCGACGCCGAGGCATGAGCCCGGGCTGAGCCGCTACGCCTCCTCGAGGTGGGGTTCGAGCGGGCTCTCCCCGCGCAGCAGCCGCAGGTGCAGCCCGCGGGTCTGGTGGGAGGGCTCGACACCGAGGTCGTCGACCAGGCAGGCACGGAAGTCGGCGTAGACCCGCAGCGCGTGCGCCACGTCGCCGAGGCCCGAGAGCGCCGTCATCAGCGTGCGCACGGCGATCTCGGAGGTCGGCTCGAAGTGCAGCGCCGCCTTGGCCAGCGTCGCCGCCTCGCGGTGGCAGCCGATGGCCACGGCGCACTCCGCCGCGTCGGTGAGCAGGTCCTGGCGCACCAGGCGCAGCCGCTCGCGCTCGCTGCGGACCCAGCTGTGGTCGTCGTCGTAGGCGTGCAGGTCGTCGCGGTAGAGGTCGCGGGCATCCAGCGCCGCCATCGCCCCCTCGCTGGGCCGGCCCTGCTCGCGCATCACCCGCACCCGTGCGGCGATCTGCTCGAAGGCGGCCACGTCGACCCAGACCCCGGTTAGCACCAGGCTGTCGTGGATGCGCACGACCGAGTCCTTGTCGCCCAGGAGCCGTCGCACCTCGCTCACCGCGGTGCGCAGGCTGCCGCGCCCGCGCTCCCGGCTGGCGTCGGGCCAGAGCCGCTCGATGATGGTCTCGACCCGCACCGGACGCTCGACGTGCAGCGCCAGCATGCGCAGCAGGTCCATCGTCTTGCCCGTGCGCCAGTCGGACGGGTGCACCGGTGTCCCGTCGGCCCGGACGACGAAGAGGTCGTCGAGCAGACGGATCCTGGTGATTCCTACAGGTGGCGTACTTCTCATCCGCGTTCCCCCCAGCTGACCCGCCTCGTGAGCAGGTCCCGAGTGCAGCACCGGTATGACCGCTCCACGAGTCTCTCTCCTCTTGGTGTGATCTTCAACTCAGAGGACTCCTCACCTTTCCCCTGATGGTGTAAAGGGCGCATCCCCCAGATAGGGGACGGCTCGTCGCCGTCGCTGCGGACCCCCCTCAGGCGGGGGTACCCAACATCGGGGTATTGGCCCGTCGGCCCCGCGGGCCGCCTCCGGAGCGGTCGCACGATGGTCGCCCGGCGCCGTGGTGACCTCCCGACGCCGTCGTGCGAGTGCTGGAGGGGCCATGAGAGCAGCAGTCATCGGGCTGGGGTACGTCGGGGCGGTCACCGCCGCAGGACTGGCCGCACGCGGCCACGAGGTGGTGGGCGTCGACGTCGACGGGTCCAAGGTGGCCCAGCTGTCGGCCGGGCGCAGCCCCGTCGTGGAGCCGGGGCTGGTCGAGCTGATCGGTGCGGGCGTGGCCTCGGGCCGGCTGCGGGCGACGACCCGGGTGGCCGAGGCGCTCGAGCAGACCGAGGTGTGCCTGATCTGCGTCGGGACGCCCTCCGGCGCGCACGGCGAGACCGACCTGGGCCACATCGAGCGGGCCCTCGGCGAGGTGCGCGAGGCGCTGCGCGAGGCCACGCCGCCCGAGGGCGGCCTGCTCTCGGTGGTCGTGCGCTCGACGGTGCCGCCCGGCACGGGCGACCAGGTCGTCACGCCCGTCTTCGACGACGCGGCCGCCGACGGCTGGCAGGTCGGCACCGCCATGTGCCCGGAGTTCCTGCGCGAGGGCTGCGGCGTGGCCGACTTCTACGAGCCGCCGTTCCTCGTGGTCGGCACCGACCACCCCGGCACCCGTGCGCAGCTCGAGCAGCTCTTCGCCTTCCTCGACATGCCCGCGCACCACGTCGACGTGCGCACGGCCGAGGCGCTGAAGTACGCCTGCAACGCCTTCCACGCGACCAAGGTCGTCTTCGCCAACGAGGTGGCGCGGGTCTTCCGCTCCTACGGGGTCGACGCGCGCCGGGTGATGGAGATCTTCTGCGAGGACCACAAGCTCAACATCGCCGCGGCCTACCTGCGCCCGGGGTTCGCCTTCGGCGGCTCCTGCCTGCCCAAGGACCTGCGCTCCCTGCACCACATGGCCCGCGAGAGCGACGTCGACGTGCCGCTGATGTTCGCCACCCTGACCAGCAACGAGCTGGTGGTGCGCGAGGTCGTCGACCGCGTCGTGGCCACCGGCCGCTGCCGGGTGGGGATGCTGGGGCTGAGCTTCAAGGCCGACACCGACGACGTCCGCGAGAGCCCCAGCGTCGACCTGGCCGAACGGCTGGTCGGCAAGGGCTACGACGTGCGCATCTACGACCCCGTGCTGGTGCCCGAGGACCTGGTGGGGGAGAACCGCGCCCACCTCGCCTCCCGCCTGCCGCACCTGAGCCGGCTGCTGGCGCCGACCCCCGAGGCCGCGCTGGCCGGGGCGGACGTCGCCCTGGTCTCCAGCGCCGCGGCTCCCGCGCTCGAGGCGCTGCTGGCCGCCGACCCGTCCGTCGTGCTCGACCTGCACGGGGCGCTGGGCCCCGAGGTCGAGGCGCTGGCGGGCTACCGGGGGACCGGGTGGTGACGCGGCACACCACCCCCGGCGCCACCGGCCGGCCCGGGGCGGCCCGGGTGCTGGTCGTGGTGCAGAACCTGCCGGTCCCCTTCGACCGGCGGGTGTGGCTGGAGTGCCGCACGCTGCGGCGGGCCGGGCACGACGTCACCGTCGTGTGCCCGCGCGGCAGCGGCACCGGGCGGCACCAGGTCGTCGACGGCGTGAGCATCCACGCCTACCGGCCCTACGCGCCGGGCGGCGGTGCGCTGGGCTACCTGACCGAGTACGTCTGGTCCTTCCTGGCCACCGCCTGGCTGGTGCTGCGGGCCCGGCGCGGCGGCCGCTTCGACGTCATGCAGGCCTGCAACCCGCCCGACATCTTCTGGCCGCTCGCGCGCTGGCTGCGCCTGCGCGACGGCACCCGCTTCCTCTTCGACCACCACGACCTGTGCCCCGAGCTCTACGAGTCGCGCTTCCCCGAGGGCTCGCGCCTGGCCCACCGCGGGCTGCTGGCCCTCGAGCGCGCCACCTTCCGCACGGCCGACCGGGTGGTCTCGACCAACACGTCGTACGCCGCCGTGGCGGTCGAGCGGGGCGGCAAGGCACCCGAGCACGTGCGGGTGGTGCGCACCGGCCCCGACCTCGAGCGGCTGCGGGCGGTGGAGCCCGACCCGGCGCTGCGCCGCGGCCGGCGGCACCTGGTGGCCTACCTGGGGGTGATGGGCCCCCAGGACGGCGTCGACCTGGTCGTCGCCGCGGCCGACGTCGTGGTCAACCGGTGGGGGCGCGACGACGTCGCCTTCGCGGTGATGGGCGGCGGCGACTGCCACGCCGAGCTCGTCGCCGAGCGCGACCGGCTGGGCCTGCAGGACGCGGTCGAGATGCCCGGACGGGTCAGCGACGAGCACATGCTCGCGGTGCTCTCCACCGCCGACGTGGGGCTCTCGCCCGACCCCAGCAACCCGCTCAACGACGTCTCGACGATGAACAAGACCATGGAGTACATGGCCCTGGGCCTGCCGGTGCTGGCCTTCGACCTGCCCGAGACGCGGGTCTCGGCGGCCGACGCGGCCCGGTTCGTCCCCCGTGGGGCGGGGGCCGAGGACTACGCGCGAGCCCTCCTGGAGCTGCTCGACGACCCGGAGCGGCGTGAGCAGATGTCGCGCACGGGACGGGCGCGGGTGGAGGAGGAGCTGGCCTGGGTGCACCAGGAGCAGGGCTACCTCGCCGTGGTCGAGGAGCTGGCCGGGCGGGTCCGGGACCTGCAGGAAGCGCAGGGCTGAGCGGTGTGCGGGATCGCGGGCGCCTACCAGCAGGACGACGGCAAGGTCCTCGTCACGACGATGACCGACCGGCTCGAGCACCGCGGGCCCGACGCGCGGGGGGTCGTGGAGCTGGTCGACCCCACGACCTCGGTCGTGCTGGGGCACCGGCGCCTGTCCATCATCGACCCGGTCACGGCCTCCGACCAGCCGCTGGTCAAGGACGGCCTCCGCCTGGTCTACAACGGCGAGGTCTACAACTACCGCGAGCTGCGCCGCGAGCTCGAGGGGCACGGGGTGCGCTTCGCGACGGCCTCGGACACCGAGGTCGTCCTGGAGGCCTGGCGGGCCTGGGGCAACGCCGGCCTGGCCCGGCTGCGCGGGATGTTCGCGCTGGCGCTGCACGACGAGCGCACCGGCTGCCTGACCCTGGCCCGCGACCCGTTCGGCATCAAGCCGCTCTTCGTGCTGCGCCGGGGCGCCGGCATCGTGTTCGCCTCCGAGCTCAAGGCCGTCGTCGAGGCGCTGGGCCCCGAGCTGGGGGTCGACCCGGCCGGCATGGTCGCCTCCACGCTCTACTACTGGCTGCCCACCGAGTGCGACGCGGTGCGCGGCGTGCGCAAGCTCGAGCCCGGCACCTGGTCGGAGCACCGCCCCGACGGCAGCACGCGCACCGGGGTCTTCTGCAGCATCGCCGAGGAGGCCGCCGCGGCGGCGGCCGGCCCGCCGGTCGACCTGGCCGCCACCGTCGAGGACTCGGTGCGCGCCCACCTGGTCGCCGACGTCCCGGTCGCGACCTTCCTCAGCGGAGGGCTCGACTCCAGCATCATCACCGCGCTGGCGCACCGCCACGACCCCGACGTGGAGGCCTGGACGATCGGCTTCCGCGCGGTGGACCGGCGGATGGAGGCGATGCCCGACGACGCGGCGTACGCGCGCCGGCTCGCCCGGCAGCTGGGGGTGCGGCTGCACGAGATCGAGATCGGGCCCGACGTGGTCTCGATGCTGCCGCGGATGGTCGACGTGCTCGACGAGCCGGTCGGGGACCCGGCCGCGCTCAACACCTTCCTGATGTGCGAGGCCGCCCGCGGCGCGGGCGTGGAGGTGCTGCTGTCGGGCACCGGCGCCGACGAGCTCTTCGGGGGCTACCGCAAGCACCTGGCCAACCTGCTGGCCGCCCGCTACCGCCGCCTGCCCGCGCCGCTGCGCTCGCGGGTGCTGGGGCCCGCGGTCGAGCGGCTGCCGGTCGCGCTGGCCGGGCGGGGGGTGCGACCGGTGCGCTGGGCGCAGCGCTTCGTCGCCTTCGCCGGCCTGCCCGAGGAGGAGGCGTTCCGCCGCAGCTACACCCTGCACGACCCGGAGGGGCTGCGGGCGCTGCTCGACCCCGACCTGGGCGGGCTCGTCGACGACCTGGTGGACCAGCACCGCGCCACCTACGAGGACACCTCCTTCGAGGACCACCTCGACCGGATGTGCCTGGCCGACGCGCGGATGTTCCTGCCGGGGCTGAACCTGACCTACACCGACCGCGCCTCGATGGCCGCCTCCACCGAGGTCCGGGTGCCGTTCGTCGACATCGAGGTGCTGCGCGCGGCCTTCGCGCCGCAGGCCGTGCCCAAGATCGACGGACGGGTGCAGAAGGCCGGGCTGAAGCGGATCGCCCGGGCCTGGCTGCCCGACGAGGTCATCGACCGGCCCAAGGCGTCCTTCGGGGCACCGCTGCGGGCCTGGACCACCCACGACCTGCGACCCATGATCGACGACCTGCTCCTGCACGGGGAGCTGGTCGGCTCCGGGTTCCTGCGCCCCGGGCCCCTGACCGCGCTGGTGCACGACCAGCGCAGCGGACGCCGCGACCGCTCCCAGCAGCTGTGGCAGCTGCTCAGCCTGGAGCTGTGGTTCCGCAACGCCCGCGACGCCGGGGTCGGTGTCGCGCGATGAGAAGACCCGACGAGGAGACGCGCATGTGGCACGTGGCCCAGAACTACAGCTCCGGTGAGCTCGCGGTGCTCGACGCGCCCGTGCCCTCCTGCCGGCCCGGCGGCGTGCTGGTGCGCACGTCGTACTCGCTGATCTCGACCGGCACCGAGCTGATGAAGGTCTCCGAGGCGCGGATGTCGCTGCTGGCCAAGGCCCGCCACCGCCCCGACCAGGTCCGCCAGGTCCTCGACGCGGTGGCGGCCAACGGGGCGGTGGCGACCTACCGCAAGACCCGCCAGCGCCTCGACAGCTGGACCCCGCTGGGCTACTCGCTGTGCGGCGTGGTCGTCGAGGTCGGCCACGGGGTGCAGGGCCTGGAGGTGGGCGACCTGGTCGCCGCGGCCGGCAACGAGTTCGCGCTGCACGCCGAGGTCAACTGGGTGCCGCGCAACCTGTGCGTGCGGGTGCCCGAGGGGGTGCTCGCCGAGCACGCGGCGTTCGCCACCGTGGGCGCGATCGCGATGCAGGCGCTGCGCCGCGCCGAGGTGCAGCTCGGCGAGACCGCGTGCGTGGTCGGCCTGGGGCTGGTCGGCCAGCTGCTGGTGCGGCTGCTGGTCAACGCCGGCGTGCGCGTGGTGGGCGTCGACACCCTCGAGGAGCGCTGCCGCACCGCCGAGGAGGGCGGGGCGATCGGCTGCGCCGGGCCCGACCCCACCGGGGTGGCCCGCCTCGAGACGCTCCTGCGCGCCGGCGCCCCCGGCGGCGCCGACCACGTCTTCCTCGCCGCGGGCGGGACCAGCAACGGGCCCGTCGAGCTGGCGGCCCGGCTGGCGCGCGACCGCGCCTGCGTCGTCGACATCGGCAAGACCCGCCTCGACCTGCCCTGGAACGCCTACTACGAGAAGGAGCTCGACGTCCGCTTCTCGCGCTCCTACGGGCCCGGGCGCTACGACGACCGCTACGAGATCGACGGCATCGACTACCCGCTCGGCTACGTGCGCTGGACCGAGGAGCGCAACATCGCCTGCTTCCTCGCGCTGCTCGCCGACGGCTCGCTGGACATCAGCGGGCTCGTCTCCAGCAACCACCCGGTCACCGACGCGCCGGCGGTCTACGACGAGCTGCGCTCGGGCGGGGTCACCGGCGTGGGGCACCTGCTGTCCTACCCCGCGCGCGACGGCGAGGGCCCGGCGTACGCCGAGGCGCCGGTGCGCCCGGTCCGACGCGCGACCCGGCCCACGGTCCGCCCGCGCAGCGGGGCCGTGCGCCTGGGCGTCATCGGCGCCGGCAGCCACGCCTCGTCGATGCTGCTGCCGGGCCTGGCGGCCGCCGGGGACGTCGACCTCGTGCGGGTGGCCACCGCGACCTCGCTGTCGAGCATCAACGCCCAGCGGGCCTTCGGCTTCGCCTCCGCGGGCACCGACGCGCAGGCCGTCGTCGAGGACGACACCCTCGACGCCGTGCTGGTCGCAACCCGGCACCGCACCCACGCCGACCTGGTCTGCGCCGCGCTCGAGAGCGGCAAGGCGGTCTACGTGGAGAAGCCCCTGGCGCTCTCCGAGGAGGAGCTGGGCCGCGTCGAGGAGACGATGGCGCGCACCGGCAACGAGCGGCTCATGGTCGGCTTCAACCGCCGCTTCGCGCCCTCCTTCCTCGACCTGCGGCGGCGCTTCGGCGGCGAGGGCGAGCCGGTGTCGCTGCGCTACCTGGTCAACGCCGGACGCCTGGGCGCGAGCAGCTGGTACCTCGACCGGGCGGAGGGCTCCCGCTTCGTGGGCGAGGGCGGGCACTTCATCGACCTGCTGAGCGCCTGGACGGGGGAGGACCCGGTCGACGTCTGCGCCCAGCGCCCGGGCGACGGGGAGGACGTGAGCGTCCTGCTGCGCTTCGCGGGGGGCTCGCTGGGCACGATCACCTACGCGACCGGCGGCTCCCGGCGCTGCGGCAAGGAGAGCCTCGACGTGCTCGGGGGCGGGCGCAGCGCGCTGCTCGACAACTTCGCGCGCACCACGGTGTGGAGCGAGCGCGGCCGCGACGTGCGCCGCTCCCGCACCGGCCCCGACAAGGGGCACCGCGCCGCGGTCGCGGCCTTCGTGACCGCGGTGCGCACCGGCGGCCCGATGCCGATCGACCCGGCCTCGCTGGTGACCACCACCCGGACGACGCTGGAGGCGGCACGATGAGCACACCCCTGTCCTGGTACGCGCGCCGGCTGACGCGGATGTCGACCCGCGAGGTCGCGCTGCGCGTGGGCGACGAGGCACGCCGCGCCGTGGTGGTGCACACGCTGCCGCAGCGGGCCGGCGCACCCGTGCCCGGGCTGCTGGAGCCGCGCCGCTTCGCCTCACCGGTGCCCGACGCGTCGGTCGAGCTGGTGCTCCCGCACGACGTCGCGGCGCTCACCTCGGCGGCCGACCGGCTGCTGGCCGGGCGCTGGAGCGTGCTGGGCCGCGAGCGCACCGACCTGCGCGACCCCGACTGGTTCCTCGACCCCTTCTCGGGCACCCGGGCGCCCCAGGACGTCCTGGCCTTCCGCATCGACCACCGCGACCCGGGGGTGACCGGTGACGTCAAGCAGGTCTGGGAGCTCTCGCGCCACCAGCACGTGACGGTGCTCGCCGGCGCCTACTGGCTCACCGGCGAGGACGAGTACGCCGAGGCCGCCGCCCACCAGCTGCGCTCGTGGTGGGCGGCCAACCCGGTGCTGCGCGGGGTGCACTGGACCAGCGGCATCGAGCTCGGGCTGCGGCTGGTCTCGTGGGCCTGGACCCGTCGGCTGCTCGACGGGTGGTCGGGCGTGCGCGACCTCTTCGAGGACGACGACGGCGCCCTGGCCCAGCTGCGCTGGCACCAGGAGCACCTGCGCAGCTTCCCCAGCCGTGGGAGCTCGGCCAACAACCACGCGGTCGCCGAGAGCTGCGGCCGCCTGGTCGCCGCCTGCGCCTTCCCGTGGTTCGAGGAGAGCGAGCGGTGGCGGGTCGAGGCCGGGCGCCAGCTGCGCCGCGACCTGCGGAGCAACACCTTCGCCGACGGGCTCAACCGTGAGCAGGCCGGCGACTACCACCGCTTCGTGTGCGAGCTGGCAGCGTTGGCGCTGGTCGAGGCCCGCGCCGCCGGGCACCCCGGGGACGGCCCCGACGCCGACCTCGTGACCGCGGGCCTCGACGCGGCCGCGGCGCTGCTGGACCGCAGCGGGCGCCCACCGCGCCACGGTGACGGCGACGAGGGCCGCGCGCTGCTGCTGGCCGACCCCGCCGAGGACCCGTGGGAGCAGCTGCTCGGGCTCGGCCAGGCGCTCGTCGGGCCCCAGCCCTGGTGGCCGCGCCGTCGCGGCGGTGTGGTCTCGGTGCTGGTCGCGGCTCTCCTGGGCCCGGCGGCAGCCGGTGCGGGGGAGCGCCCGGCGACGCGTCCCGACGTCTTCGAGGGCGCCGGGCTCGCCCTGCTGCGCACCCCGGCGGGGGTCCGGCCCGAGATCTGGTGCCGCGTCGACGGCGGCCCGCACGGCTTTGGGTCGCTGGCCGCCCACGCGCACGCCGACGCGCTGTCGCTGGAGGTGCGCCACGACGGGGTCGACGTGCTCGCCGACCCGGGCACCTACTGCTACCACGGGGAGCCGGGCTGGCGCGGCTACTTCCGCTCCACCGCCGCCCACAACACCATCGAGGTCGACGGCCTCGACCAGTCGACGCCCGGGGGGCCCTTCCTGTGGACCCAGCACGCCCGGTCCCAGGTCGACCACGTCGAGGTCGGTGACCTCGACGTGCAGGTCTGGTCGGCGCACCACACCGGCTACGCCCGGCTCGACCCGGCGCTGCGCCACGACCGCGCCGTGCGCCTGGACCGGCGCTCGGGCGCGCTGCAGGTCCTCGACGAGCTGACCGCCTCGCGCACCCACGCGATCCGTATGTCCTACCACCTGGGTCCCGAGGTCGAGGCCGCGCTGCACGGGTCGCTGGCCCGGCTCGGCTGGACCCGGCCGGGCCTCGACGAGCAGGTCGTGGCGCTGCTGCACCTGCCCCCCGAGCTGGAGTGGACCTGGCACCGGGGCGAGGAGGACCCGCCCCTGGGGTGGTGGTCGGAGGGGCTGGGCCGTCGCCGGCCCAGCACCACGCTGGTCGGCCGCGGTGAGCTGCACCACCGGGTGCAGCTGCGCACCCTGCTGCTCCTCGACGTCGAGGGAGGGCCGCAGCATGTCTGAGCAGAACCTCGACCTGGGCGCGGTCTGGGCCACGCTGCGCCGTCACCTCCGGCTGCTCCTGCTGGTGCTCGTGGTCGGCGCCGTCGCGGGGGTCGCGCTGGCGGTGTACCGCCCGCCCCAGTGGACGAGCACCAGCGTGGTCCTGCTGCCACCGTCCTCGGAGTCGGGGGTGGGCGCCGCCGAGCGCGACTCCGGCACGCAGGTGCGCGTGGCCACCAGCGACCTGGTGCTCGGCCAGGCCGGCCGCCGGGTCGTGCCGCCGCTGGACCTCCACGAGGTGCAGGAAGCGGTCGAGGTGAGTGCGACGACCCCCGACGTGCTCCGCTTCACCGCGCACGCCGACGGCCCCGAGGAGGCGCGCGAGCTGGCCGACGCCGCTGCCGCGGCCGAGCTGCGCTACATCTCCAGCGCCGCCGCCCGGCTGCGCGACGCCGCCCGCTCCGGACGCGAGACCCGCCTGCAGACCCTGCGCGCCACCCTGCGCACCGTCGACCGCGACATCCGCGCCACCACCGAGCGCCGCGACGCCGAGGTCTTCGGCTCGGTCGCCGAGAAGGCCCTCACCGCGGCCCTCGCCCAGCTCACCGCCCAGCAGGCGTCGCTGGTGCTGCAGGCCGACCAGGTCGCCGAGGCGGCCTCGGCCGACGTGGGCCGCGACACCGCCTCGCTGATCGAGGCGGCCTCGCCGGCGACCCGCCCCGGACTGGTGCTGCAGCGGGTCCTGCACGGCCTCGCCGGAGCCGCCGCCCTGCTCCTGCTGGCGATGCTCGCGCTGCTGGTCTCGGCACGGCGCGACCGGCGCCTGCGCTTCCGCGACGAGATCGCCGACGCGCTGGGCAGCACCGTGGTGGCCTCCCTCTCCTCGCGCCCCGCCCGCAACGTGGCCGGCTGGCGCACCATGCTCGGGCGCTACGTCCCCGGCCCGGTCGACGCGTGGTCGCTGCGCCAGGTCCTGCGCCAGGTGCTGCCCGCCGGGACGCTGGCCCGGATCCACGGCGCCGGGACGGAGGGCCCAGGGGGCCCGGGAGGCGCTGGCGGCCCCGGCGGCACGAGCGCCGACGTGGTGGTCGTGACCCTCTCCGACGACCCCGCCGCACTGGCGCTGGGCCCCCAGCTCGCGACGTACGCCGCGTCCGTGGGGCTGCGCACCCGCCTGGTGCCGCACCACGGCCACGGCTCGGCGGCAGGGCTGTGGGCGGCCTGCGCCCGCGTGCACCCCGAGCACGAGCTGCGCGGGCACCTGTGGGTCAACCGTCCGCTCCACGAGGGTTCGCCCGAGGACCTGCGGGTGCTGATGGTCGTGCTCGACCGGGTGCGCCCGGAGCGGCCCGAGCTGCCCCACGGCTGCATCGGGGTCGTGGCCGTCGGCGCCGGTGCGGCGACCGCCGCGGACCTGGCCCGGGTGGCCGTCGCCGTCGACGAGGCCGGGGTCGACGTGCAGGGCGTGGTCGTGCTGGACCCCGACCGCCTCGACCGGACGACGGGGCGCCGGCTCCAGCCCGACCGGCTGCGCGAGCCGCAGCTGCCGGTGCGCCTGACCGGCACGCTGCCCGCCGAGCGGCGCGGCCGCAGCCGTCTCGGGGCAGCCGGCCGCTCGAACGGACACGACGGAGGTGCGCTGTGAGGACGTCAGCCTGGTCGAGCGACGCGGAGCCGGTCGAGGACCCCGAGCTCGAGGAGGTGGCGCCGGCCCTGGTGAGCCTGCACTTCCTGCGTCGCGCGCTGCGCCGCCGCTGGCGCACGTGGGCCGGGTGCGCCCTGGCCGGGGTGCTGCTGGGCGCGGCGATCGCGCTCGCCCTGCCACCGCGCAGCGCCGCCAGCGTGACGCTGCTGCTGGCGCACCCCGACGGCGCCGACCCGTCCATGGCGATGAACACCGACGTCAGCCTGCTGCGCACCCGCACCGTGGCCGAGCGGGTCGTGGGGGAGCTGGGGCTCGACCTGGAGCCCGACGAGCTCCAGGACGCGCTCACGGTCACGGTCGAGACGACCACGGTGCTGCTGCTCGAGGTGGACGGACCCGACCCCGCCGAGGCGCAGCGCCGCACCGAGGCGGTCGCGCGGACCTTCCTCGACTTCCGCAACGAGACCATGGCGGTGCAGACCGAGGCCCGGACCGACCGCTACCGCATCCGGGTCGAGGCGCTGCAGAACGAGGCCCGCACGCTCAGCTCGCAGTACGACGTGCTCAGCGACAGCGGGCGGCGCGGCCGGGCCGAGGCCGCCGAGGTCCTGACCCGGCGGGCCCAGGTGGACGCGCAGATCAGCGAGCTGGAGCAGGAGATCGAGCGCACCCGCATCGTCGAGGGAGCGGTCGCCGGGGCGAGCCACGTGCTCGATCCCACGACCACCCTGGACGGGCGGTCGCTGGCCCGCGGCCTGGCCCTCGACACGACCGCGGGGCTCGTGGTCGGCGGCTCCGTGGGGGTCGGCTGGGTCCTGCTCGGCGCACTGCTGTCCCAACGCGTGCGGCGGCGCGACGAGATCGCCCTGGCGCTCGGCACCACCGTGCGGTGCAGCGTGGGCCGGGTCCCGGCCCACGTCCCCCGGGGCGGCATCCGCCCCGGTCGTCGCCGACGCGCGCTCGAGCGGGTCGTCGACTGCCTGGCCGGCATGGTGGCCCCCGACGTGGCCACCGACGCCGGGCCGGTGCGGTGGGCCGTCGGGTCGGTGCAGAACGCTCCCGAGACGACCGTGGTCGCCGCGGCGCTGGCCGTCGACCGGTCCCGGGCGGGGCGGCGGGTCCTGGTGGTCGACCTGACCGAGCGTGGCCGGGTCGGGCGGGCGGTCGCGCGACTGTGGACCGGACCGGGCACCCGACCGGTGGTGCTGCGGCCCTCGGGGGTCCCGCTGCGCACCGTGGGTCCGGTCCCGGGCACCGAGCTGGCGCCCTCGACGGTGACGGAGGCCGAGTCGGCCGCCGACCTGGTGCTCGTGGTGGTCGACATCGACCCCGCGGTGGGGCTCGACCACGTGGCCGTGCGCGCCGAGCGCCTGGTGGTCGTGGCCAGCGCGGGCGGCTCGACCGCCGAGCGCCTGCGCACCACGGCCGAGCTGGTGCGCGCGGCGGGGCTCGAGCTCGCCGGGGCCGCGCTGGTGGGCGCCGACCCGCTCGACGACAGCCTGGGGCTGGCACCGGTGGACGCCGACGAGGCCGACGGGGCCGGCGCCCGCTCGGGCCGCACGCTGCTGCCGGGCCGGTGGGGCCGGTGAGCACGGCGCTGGCGCGCACGCCGGACCCCGACCTCCTCGGCGGCCGGCGGGAACGGGCCCTGGTCGGCTTCGCCTGGGGGGCGCTGGTCCTCAACGTGCTGACGTACGCCGAGACCGCCACGATCGTCCCGCTGCCCCAGCTGGTCGGCTCGGCGCTGACCCAGGGCGCGGTGCTGGTGGCGCTGCTGCTCGCGCTGCTGGCCAACCCCGGGGCGGTGGTGCGCCCGCAGCTCTTCCTGCTGCTGCTCACGGTGCTGGCGATCGGCGCCACAGCGGCCAGCCTCTACTCCGAGTTCCTGCTCTCCGCGACCTACCGGGCCGGCCGGATGGTGCTCTTCGTGGTCGTCCTGTGGCTGCTCAGCACCTGCTTCGGGCGCCGCGACATGCTCCTGCTGCGGATGCACCGCCTCACCCTGGCGGTGGTGATGGGCACCGTGTACGTCGGGGCGCTGGTCGCCCCGGGGCTCGCCTTCGCCTTCCAGGACCGGCTGGCCGGGGTGCTGTGGCCGATCCCGCCCACCCAGGTGGCGCACTACGCGGCCGTCCTGCTCGGCACGTCGCTGCTGCTGTGGATGTGCCGGCTGGTGGCCGGGGTGCGGGCCGGGCTGATGGTGCTGCTCTCGCTGCTGCCGCTCGTCGCGACGCACACCCGCACCGCCGTGATCGGGGTGGTGGTCGCGATGCTGGTCGCCTCCCTGAGCCTGGTCGTGGGCCACGTGCGGGTGCGGCGCACCCTGGTGGTCGCGGGCGGCGGCGGCGCGGTCCTCGCCGCCCTGTTCGTCTCGCCGCTCACCGTGTGGCTGCTGCGCGGGCAGTCGGCCGACGAGGCCAACAGGCTGACCGGGCGCACCGACGTGTGGAGCGCGGTCGCCGACCTCGAGCGGCCCTGGGTGGAGGACCTCTTCGGCTGGGGCCTCTCCGACCAGTCCTTCAACGGCCTGCCGATCGACAGCAGCTGGGTGGCCACGTACGTCGACCAGGGCTGGCTCGGTGTCGGCGTGCAGACCGCGGTGCTGCTGCTCCTGCTGATGCTGGCGGTCGTCCACCGGCCCGGCCCCGAGCGGGCCGTGGCGCTGTTCCTGGTCGTCTACTGCATCGTCGCCTCGATCACCGAGACCGGGCTGGGCGCCCCGTCGGTCTACCTGCTCGACCTGACGGTCGCCGCCTCGCTGCTGGTGCCCGGCTGGCGGGCGAGGCAGCCGTGAAGGTCGTCGTGGTGCACGGTCGCTACCGCTCGGTCGCGCCGAGCGGTGAGAACCGGGTCGTGGACCAGGAGGTGCGGATGCTCCTGGACGCCGGTCACGACGTGCAGACCTACGAGCGGCACAGCGACGACATCGGCGACTGGCCGGCGCGGCGCCGGGCGATGCTGCCGCTGCACAGCGTGCGCAACGGGCCGGTGCGCGGCGACCTGGCCGCGTACCTGGAGCGCGAGCGGCCCGACGTGGTGCACGTGCACAACACCTTCCCGCTGCTCAGCGCCTCGGTGCTGCTGGCCTGCCACGACGCACGCGTGCCGGCGGTCGCCACGGTGCACAACTACAAGCTGCTGTGCGCCAGCGGCGACTTCTACCGCGACGGCTCGCCGTGCCACGAGTGCGCCGACGGCCGGGTCGGGCCGGCGCTGCGGCACGGCTGCTACCGCGCCTCCCACGTCGCGACCGTGCCGGTGGCGGCCGGGCTGGTGCTGAACCGGCGGATCTGGCAGCAGCTGGTGTCGGCGTACCTGCTGATCAGCGACTCGCAGCGCCAGCTCCTGAGGGGCCTGGCGCTGCCCGAGGAGCGGGTCTTCGTCAAGCCGAACTTCGTGGACCGCGCGGAGGCCGCGGGCACCCCGCGCGAGCACCTCGTGGCCCACCTGGGCCGCCTCGACGAGGCCAAGGGCGTCCGGCTCACGATGGCCGCCTGGGAGCAGCACGAGCGCAGCGCCCCGGGCTCGCGGCTGCGGCTGGTGATCGCCGGCGGCGGACCGCTCGAGGACCTCGTGCGCGAGTGGGCGTCCCGGCGCAGCCACGTCCGGTTCGTCGGCACGCTCGAGCCGGCGGCGGTCGGCGAGCTGCTCGACCGCGCGCTGCTGGCCGTCGTGCCCTCGGCGTGGGAGGAGGTCTTCGGCCTGGTGGCCGTCGAGGCCATGGCCCACGGGGCGGTGCCGGTGGCACCGGCCCGCGGCTCCTTCCCCGAGCTGGTGCGCGACGGCTGGGACGGGGTCCTCTTCGAGCCCGGCAGCGCCGCCGCCCTCGCACGGGTGCTCGGCCAGGCCGACCGCGACCCCGAGCACCACCTGGCCCTGGGCGCGCGCGCCCGGGCCACCAGCCGCCGCCGGTTCTCGCCCGAGCGCAACCTCGACCAGCTGCTCGCGGTCTACCGCTACGCCATCGCCCACCCCGCAGGAAGGACGTCCCATGCTCCTCGTCCCCACACCGACCGCGCCGTCAGCCCGGCACCCGCAACGGAGGGCTGAGTCGTGAGGACCCCACGGGTGAGCATCGGGCTGCCGGTCTACAACGGCGCCGACTACCTGGCCCAGTCCCTCGACGCCCTGCTCGGGCAGACCTACGAGGACCTCGAGGTCGTGGTCTCCAGCAACGCCTCGGACGACGGCACCGACGAGCTGCTGCACGAGTACGCCGCCCGCGACCCGCGGGTGAGGGTCGAGCGGCTGCCGCGCAACGTGGGCGCGGCGGCCAACCACGACGTCGTGCTGCGCCGCGCGCGCGGCGAGCTCTTCAAGTGGGCCTCGGCCGACGACCTCTACGCCGCCGACCTCGTCGAGCAGTGCGTGCGGCTGCTCGCCGAGCACCCCGACGCGGTGCTGGCGCACTCGTGGACGGCGGCGGTCGACGAGGCCGGCACGGTGGTCCAGGCCCACGAGTACCCGCTGCTCACCAACTCCCGGCAGGCCTCGCGCCGCTTCCGCAGCATGCTCCTCGACGGCGACCACATGCCCGGCGCCCTGCGCTCGGACGACTTCTACGGCCTGGTGCGTGCCGACGTGCTGCGGCGGGTGCGTCCGCACGACAGCTTCTACCGCGCCGACCACGTGTTCGTCAGCGAGCTGGTGCTGCACGGCCGCTTCGTGCAGGTGCCCGACTGGCTGTACTTCCGACGCCACCACGGCGGCCGTCTCTCCCACGACGAGGCGACGGTGCGCTCGTGGTGCGCCTCCCTCGACCCGCGGCGCGAGGACCGGCTGCGCCACCCCACCGCGCGGCTGGTCGGCGAGATGGTCACCGGCTACGTCGGCGCGGTGCAGCGCTCGCCGCTGGACGCCGCCGAGAAGCGCGCCTGCCTGCGCGCCCTGGCGCAGTGGGGCGCCTCGCGCGCCGCGCGCCGGCTCGGGGGCGGCGACCCGGGCGTCCCCGCCGAGGAGTACGACGTCGCGCCGCAGCGTCGCGACCTGGCGGCCCGGGTGGTGGCCGGCCAGGCGGCGCACCCGTGAGCGGCCCCCGGATCGGTCTCCTGGGCCGGCTCGGGTCGGGCAACCTGGGCAACGACGCGAGCCTCGAGGTGGTGCTGGACCTGGTGCGCCGCCGACGGCCCGACGCCCGGGTGGGGGTGATGTGCTCGGGGCCCCGGGTGGTCGCCGAGCGCCACGCCGTGCCCGCCGTCGCCCTGCACCACGCGGCCGGCCACGGCCCGGCGGCGTGGCGGGTGCTCGTCGGGGTCGTCGTCGACACCGTGCGCATCAGCGCCTGGGTGCGGCGCCAGGACGTCGTCATCGTGCCCGGCATGGGCACCCTGGAGTCGACGTTGCACGAGCGTGCCTGGCAGATGCCCTGGACGCTCTTCGTGATGACGCTCAGCGGACGGCTGTGGCGCACGCGGGTCGCCCTCGTGGCCGTCGGGGCCGGGGCCGTGCCCGAGCCCGTCCAGCGCCGGCTCCTGGTCGCGGCGGCGCGGATGGCGGGCTTCCGCTCCTTCCGCGACGAGCAGTCGCGCGAAGAGATGCGACGCATGGGCCTGCGCAGCCGCGACCCGGTCGTGCCCGACGTGGTGCTGGCCCTGGCCGTGCCCGAGCGGCCCGCGCCACCGGCGCGCAGCGTGGGCGTCGGCGTGATGGCGTGGTCGGGCTCCAACGGCGAGCGCGGGCGCGCTGCCGAGCTGGCGGCGGCGTACGTCGTCGAGATGGGTCGCGTCGTGACCCTGCTGCTCGAGCGCGGCTTCGCGGTGAGCCTGCTGGTCGGTGACGACGACGACGTGCCCGTGGCCAGGCAGGTGGCCGCCGCGGTCGGCGAGGACCGGGTCACGCTGGTGCTGCCGACCACCCCGGCCGAGCTGGTCGAGGCGGTCGGGTCGGTCGAGGTCGTGGTGGCCACCCGCTACCACAACGTCGTGGGCGCGCTGCGCTGCGCGACCCCGGTCGTGGCCCTGTGCTACGCCCCCAAGCACCACGCAGTGATGGACATGATGGGGGTCGGGGAGCTCTGCCACGACCTGCGTGGCCTCGAGGCGGGGCGCCTGGTCGAGCAGGTCGAGGACGTGCACGCGCGGCGCCAGGCGGTCCGGGCCGGGCTGGTGCGCCGGCTCGAGGAGGTCCGCCCGGTGCTCGAGGAGCACCTCGACGCGGTGGCCGGCCGCGTCCTGCTCGCCGCCCCGGAGGTCCCGGCATGACCGGGCCGGCCGGGCTGACCGCACGCCGCTCCGCGCTGCTGCGCACCGCGGGGCGCCTGGGGTGGGGGGTGGCCGACCAGGGGGTCTCCAGCGCCAAGAACTTCGTCCTGGGTGTCTTCGTGGCCACGACGCTGGGAGCCCAGAGCCTCGGCGCGCTCGGCCTGGTGCTGGTGACCTACGCGATCGTGCTGCAGGCGGCGCGCGGCCTGGCCACCGACCCGCTGATGGTGCGCTACACCGGGACCGAGCCGCGGACCTGGCGCTCCTCGAGCGCCGCCGCCACGGCCATGGCGACCGTCGTGGGCGTGGTGGCCGGCGCGGTCTGCCTCGCCGGCGGGGCCGTGCTGACCCGCTGGGTCAGCGGCGAGGGCGGAGCGGCGTTCACCGCCCTGGCGCCCTGCCTGCCGGTGCTGGCGCTCCAGGACAGCTACCGCTACGCCTTCTTCGCCGCGGGACGCGGGGGCGCTGCCTGTGCCACCGACATGGTGTGGGCCGTCTCGCTGGTGCTGCTGCTGCCCCTGGGTGCGCCCCTGGGCCTCGACGGCATCGCCTGGGCGGTCGTGGCCTTCGGCGCCGGTGCCGGTCTCTCCGCCCTGTTCGCAGCCTGGCAGGCCCGGACCCTGCCCGACCCCCGGCGGGTGGTCTGGTGGTGGCGCGAGCACCGCGACCTGGGCTCCCGCTTCCTGGGCGAGAACATGACGCTGGGCGTGGGCCAGCAGGTCACCGTCCTGGTCGTCGCCGCCGTCGCCGGGCTCGGGGCGCTGGGCGCCGTCCGCGGGGCGGAGATGCTGATCGGGCCGGTGGCGAGCCTGCTGATGGGGATCTCCCAGGTGGCGGTGCCCGAGGCCGTGCGCGCCCGCGCCCGGGGTCGTACGGCGCTCGAGCGGCTGTGCCGCGCCCTCAGCGGCGGGCTGGCCGCCGTCGCGCTGCTGTGGGGTGTCCTGGTCTTCGTGGTGCTGCCCTACGGGCTGGGCGACCGGCTGCTCGGGGAGGTCTGGCAGGACGCGCACGCGCTCTTGCCGGCCGTGGTCGTCGGTGCCACGGCGGGCTGCCTGCACGTCGGCCCGTCGGCCGGGCTGCGCGCCCTGGGCCGGGCCGACCTGACGCTGCGCATGCAGGCGCTCGTGACCACGATGTACGCCGTGCTCGGCACCGCCGGCGCGGCGTACGCCGGCGCCGGGGGCATGGTGTGGGGCACCGCCGCCGCGTCCTGCCTGGGCGCCGTGGTGTGGTGGACGGCGCTCGACCGGGCCGCGCGCGCGGCGCTGCCGCTGCCGCCGGCCACCGCGCTCGTGCCGGCCGAGGAGCTGGACGGCCGTGTCGCCTGAGGTGCTGGTCGCCACGGTGATGCGTCGCGAGGGCGGCAGCGGGGTGCAGACCCACGTGCGCACCCTGGTCGAGCACCTGGAGGCGGCGGGGTCGCCGGTGCGCGTGGTGAGCCCGTTCGAGGCCGGGTCGCCGCTCGTGCGACCCGTCTTCGCGGTGCGCCTGGCGCTGCAGCCCGTCTCGGGGGCCGCCGGCGTGTGGTGGTACCGGCACTGGCACACCGTCTTCCTGCGTGCAGCGCTGGGCCCCGCCCTGGCCGCGGCGCGCGAGGCTGCCGCGGTCCCGCCGGTGGTCTACGCCCAGTGCCCGGGCTCGGCGCTGGCGGCGCTCGAGGTGCGCGACCGGCTGGGTGCTTCGTCGGGCGGTCGGGCGCCGGTGGTGATGGCGGCCCACTTCAACGTCTCGGAGGCCGACGAGTGGGCCGGGAAGGGCGAGATCCGGCCCGGCGGACGGCTCTTCCGCGCCATCCGCGACCTGGAGGCCCGGGTGCTGCCGCGGCTCGACGGGCTCGTCTTCGTCTCCGAGGCGGCCCGTCGCGACTGCCTGGCGCGGGTGCCGGCGGCGGCCGCGGTGCCCTCGGTGGTGGTGCCCAACGCCGTGCCCGCCGGGGCGCCGTCCCCGTCAGCGGGGCCGCTGCGCGACCTGGTCACGGTCGGGTCGCTGGAGCCGCGCAAGAACCAGGGCTACCTGCTCGAGGTCGTCGCCGAGGCCCGCCGGCGCGGCCGGCCCTGCTCGCTGACCGTGGTCGGCGACGGGCCGCAGCGGCGCGAGCTCGAGCGCCGCGCCGTGGCCCTGGGCGTCGAGGACGACGTGGAGCTCGTCGGGCACCGCAGCGACGTGCCCGCCTGGCTGGGTCGGCACCGCGTCTACTGCCACACCGCGCTGACCGAGTCGTTCGGCATCGTGCTGGCCGAGGCGATGCGCGCCGGCCTGCCCGTGCTCGCCGGCGCGGTCGGCGGCATCCCCGAGGTGGTGCGCGACGGCGTGGAGGGGCGGCACTGGCCGCTCGACGACGTCGCCACCGCCACCGACCTGCTGCTCGGGCTGCTCGACGACGACGACGCCCGCCGACGGATGGGTCGGGCGGGGTCGCAGCGGGCCGCGGACGTGCTCGGCGCCGACGTGGTGTGCCCCCGGCTGCTGGGGTTCCTGGCCTCGCTCAGCGCGCGGGGAGCGCCGGCCCCAGCAGGTGGCGGACCTCGCTGAGCGGCCGGGCCGCCCGGTCGCCCGCCGACAGGCAGGTGACCGGCAGCGGCCAGGCGACCGCCAGGTCGGGGTCGTCGTGCGCGATCGCCAGCGACTCGGCCGGGTCGTGGGGGCGGTCGATGCGGTAGGAAGTGTCCGACGGCTCGCGCAGCGACTGGAACCCGTGGGCGCAGCCGGCCGGGATGTAGACCGAGCGCTGCGACTCCTCGGTGAGCTCGAAGCCCTCCCACTCGCCGTACGTCGGCGAGCCGGGGCGCAGGTCGACCACCACGTCGAGCAGCGCACCGCGCGAGCAGCGCACCAGCTTGGCCTCGCCGCGACCGGTGCGCACGTGCAGGCCGCGCACCACGCCGCGGTGCGAGCGCGAGACGCTGTCCTGCACGAAGTCCTCGGCGCGCACGCCGTGCTCGCGCGCCACGTCGGCGTCGAAGGTGCGCACGAACCAGCCGCGCTCGTCGAGCACCGGCTCGGACTCCATCACCAGCACCCCCGCGATCCGGGACCGTGTCACCTGCACGCCGACCACCTCCTGGTCCGAGCCTCGCGTGCGGGCCGCGGCCCGACCTCACGAAATTGAGGTAATCGGTCCGCTCGCCGCGGCCGAGCCCCCGGAGGGGCCGCAGTCTGGTGGCTCCAGCGACGAGGAGGACGAGCATGGGACCACGCAGCTGCCGGCTCTGCGGTGCGGACCTGAGGACCACCTTCGTGGACCTCGGGATGTCACCGCCGTGCGAGAGCTACCTGGCCGAGGAGGACCTGGACCGGGCGGAGGTCTTCCACCCGCTGCACGTGCGGGTCTGCGACGAGTGCCTGCTGGTCCAGCTGCCGGCCTACATCCCGGCCGAGGACATCTTCAGCGACTACGCCTACTTCTCGTCGTACTCCGACTCCTGGGTGCGCCACTGCGAGCGGTTCGTGGAGACCGCGGTGGAGCGGCTCGGGCTCGACGGCGACTCGTTCGTGGTCGAGGTCGCCAGCAACGACGGCTACCTGCTGCAGCACAGCATCGCGCGCGGCATCCGCTCGCTGGGCATCGAGCCGGCCGCCAACGTGGCCGTGGCCGCCGAGGAGCGCGGCGTGCCCACCGAGGTGCTCTTCCTGGGCGAGGAGACCGGTCGCAAGATCGCCGACGTGCACGGTCGCGCCGACCTCGTCGTGGCCAACAACGTCTTCGCCCACGTGCCCGACATCGTCGACTTCAGCCGCGGCATGCGCGAGCTGGTGGCCGACGACGGCCGGGTGAGCATCGAGATCCCGCACCTGCTGCGCCTGGTCGAGGGCCGCGAGTTCGACACGATCTACCACGAGCACTACTCCTACCTCTCGCTGCTGACGACGCAGCGGGTGCTCGCCGCGGCCGGGCTCACCGTCGTCGACGTCGAGGAGCTGCCCACCCACGGCGGGTCGCTGCGCACCTGGTCGGCGCGCACCGAGACCGCGCCGGACCCGTCCGAGGCGGTGGCCCGGGTGCTGGCCGAGGAGGCCCGTGCCGGGCTGCACACGCTCGAGGGGCACGCCGGCTTCGCGGCCTCGGTCGCCGAGGTGCGCGACGACTTCGTGGAGTTCCTCATCGACTGCCGCCGACGCGGGCGCACCGTGGCGGCGTACGGCGCCCCCGGCAAGGGCAACACGCTGCTCAACCACTGCGGCGTCCGGGCCGACCTGCTGTCCTTCGCGGTCGACCGCAACCCGCACAAGCACGGCAGGTTCCTGCCGGGCACCCACATCCCGGTGCTGCCGGTCGAGGCGCTGGCCGAGGCCCGCCCCGACTACGTGGTGATCATGCCGTGGAACCTCCGCAAGGAGATCACGGCCCAGCTCGGCTACGTGCGCGAGTGGGGCGGCCAGCTGGTCGTGGCCCTGCCGCACCTCGAGGTCTTCCAGGCCGGACCGGCCTGACGAGAGGAGTACGACATGAAGGTGGTCCTGTTCTGCGGCGGGCTCGGCATGCGCATGCGCGCCGACAACCAGTCGCTGCCCAAGCCGATGATGCCCATCGGGAGCAGGCCGGTGCTGTGGCACGTGATGCGCTACTACGCCTACTTCGGCCACACCGACTTCGTGCTGTGCCTGGGGCACGGCGCCCAGGCGGTGAAGGACTACTTCCTGAACTACCAGGAGACCGCCTCCAACGACTTCATGCTCACCAAGGGCGGGGCGCACGTCGAGATGCTCGGCACCGACATCAGCGACTGGACGATCCGCTTCATCGACACCGGCATGGACACCGCCATCGGTGAGCGGCTGCGCCGGGTGCGCCCGCACCTCGAGGGTGACGGCGTCTTCCTGGCCAACTACGGCGACGTGCTGACCGACGCCCCGATGGACGAGCTGGTCGCCCAGTTCGAGGCCAGCGACGCCGTGGCCCAGATGCTCGCGGTCAAGCCCCAGGACTCCTTCCACGTCGTCGACGTCGACGGCGCCGGCCAGGTCTCCGGCCTGGTGCCGGTCGCCGACATGTCGCTGTGCATCAACGGCGGCTACTTCGTGCTGAGCCAGGGCATCTTCGACTACCTCGAGGAGGGCGACGACCTGGTCATGGACGGGTGCGTGCGCGCTGCTCGCGACGGCAAGGTGCGCGCGGTGCGCTACGACGGCTTCTGGGCGCCCATGGACACCCTCAAGGAGCGCACCGCCCTGGAGGAGAAGTACCGCCACGGGATCAGCCCCTGGGCGCTGTGGCGCGACCGCCCCGTCCAGCCCGGGCACCCGGTCACCCCCGTCGCCCTCTGACCCGGCGCAAACCTCCCCCCGACCCGGCGCAGATCTCGCGCTGACCCGGCCCAGATCTCGCGCTGACCCGGCGCAAACCTGCTCCGACCCGGGAGCAGGTCACCGGCACAGCTCGGTCCTCGACCTCGCAGAGGTCGAGGACCGAGCTGTGCCCGGCACCGGGGGTGAGATCTGGGCCGGGTCAGCGCGAAGTTCGGGCCGGGTGGGCGCGAGATTCGGGCCGGGTCGGCTACTCGGTGCTGCTGCCGGCGTCCTGGAGGTAGGGCTCGCTGCGCCACTGCGCCCAGGTCACGAAGGTGCCGGCCTCCATGGCCATGAAGAGCCACGGGCCGCGGTAGGTGTTGTCCCACCAGCGGTTGTCCTGCTCGAGGGTCACGGCGGTCTCGATGACGGTGCCCTGGAAGGGCGAGTGCGGGGGATAGGTGCCGAAGTTGGAGAAGGCGCCGTTGACCCCGCAGATCTTCTCCGGCGTGCACTGCGGCCCCAGGGCCGTGGGGTCGAGCTCGAAGAGGTTGTCGTGCACGTGGACGTGCTGGGACTTCCAGCGGCAGTCGTCGTAGTAGGGGTCCTCGCCGATCAGGTCGGGGTCGGCGCAGGTCTCGAAGGTCGCGACCTCGGGGTTGACCAGGGTGCCGTCCTGGGTCGGGTTGGCCGGCGAGCCGGCGTACCGGTCGGCGTTCTCCCAGACCGCCACCCCGCCCCAGTTGTCGGTGAAGCGGTTGCCGCTGATCACCAGGGCCTCGCCGTGCAGCCGGCCCGCGCGCGGGTCGGCGCCCGACTCCGAGACGTAGATCGCGGGTGTCGGGAAGCCGGGGTTGCGCGGCCCCTTGACGGTGCCGTTGCCGACGAAGGTGTTGGCCACGATCGAGGCGTTGTAGCTGGTCTCGTAGACCAGGCCCTCGGCGTCGTTGTGCTCGACGAGGTTGCCCTCGATGGTGAAGCCGGTGTTGTTGTTGTCGGCCCACAGCCCGGGGCCGGTGTTGTGGTGCACCCAGTTGTCGGTGATCACCGCCTGCGTGGTGGCCCAGAACTTCCCGCCGCCGGTGCACCCGCAGGTCGGGATGCGGCGCTCCCAGTCGGCGGTGTTGTTGTGGCTGATCTCGTTGTGGTGCAGGACCACGTCGCGCGGGCCCTCGGGCGAGAAGGCGCTGAAGCCGTACTGACCGTTCTCGGTCAGGCAGTTGTGGCGCACCACGGCGCCGCTGCCGAGGAACACCCCGGCCCCGCCGTTGCGGCGCAGGGTGCTGTGCTCGACGACCCAGCCCGGGGCGCTGTCGTGGTTGACGACGCCCTGGTTGCGGTTGTCGAGCCGCCCGCCGAACCCCTCGACGGTGAGGTGCGCGACGCGGACGTCGGCGGCGGCGCCGGTGAAGGCGTAGAGGTTGGTCTCCGCGCCGTCGAGGACCGCGCCGGGTGCACCGATGAAGGTGTCGCCGTCGTGCGGGCGCACCGAGTCGTACGCCGTCTCGCCGAGGCGGTGGCGCCCCGGGGCCAGCCAGAACGTGGTGCCCGGCGGTGACTCGCTGACCACCAGGGGCAGGTCGTCGTCGGGCTCGACGACCACGGCGCCGTCCGGCGGCTCGGCGGGCCCGTCGAGGGCGTCCGACCCGCACACGGGGGCCGGCGGCTCGAGCGGTGCCTCGGCGCGCGCCGTCGGCGCCGCTCCGGGCCCTCCGGTCGGGCCGGTGTCGTCGGCGCCGGAGCCGGCGGGTGCGGTGCGCACCGCCGCCAGCGCGGCGACCAGCACGAGGACGAGCCCGACCCAGCCCAGCATCGGCAGACCGGGGCGGGAGAGTCGCAGACCTGGGGGCACCCGGCCACGGTAGGTCGGTGCCGCCGCGCGGCGGGGCGGTCGCGGTCGGTCTACCGCATATCGGGGACCCACGCCCCGGACCGTCCCGTCGGGCCGTCGGGGATCGCAGGATCGCGGGGACGGCGGCGTGCGCGAGGCGGGGCCGACGGGGAGGGGGAGCGACGTGCTGGAGCTGGACATCGGCGCAGGAGCGCTGGAGGTGGTGTGCCTCGGTGCGCACCCCGACGACATCGAGATCGGGTGCGGGGGGACGCTGCTGCGCCTGGCCCAGCGCCCGGGCACCACGGTCGACGCGCTCGTGCTCACCGGCACGCCCGACCGGGTGCGCGAGTCGGAGAAGGCGCTGGAGCAGCTGTGCCCGGGCACCCGGCCGGCCTGCGCGGGCCTGCCCGACGGGCGGCTCCCCGAGCACTGGGGCGAGGTCAAGCAGGCCCTCGAGGACCTCGCCGACGAGCGGAGCCCGCACGTGGTGCTGGCGCCCCGGGCCGACGACGCCCACCAGGACCACCGGCTGCTGGGGCAGCTGGTGAGCACGGTGTGGCGCGACGCGCTGGTGCTGCACTACGAGATCCCCAAGTGGGACGCCGACCTGCGACCGCCCACCCACTACGTGCCCCTCGACGAGGCGACCGCCCGGCGCAAGTTCGAGGTGCTGGACAGCTGCTTCCCCAGCCAGCACGGTCGCGACTGGTGGGACGAGGAGACCTTCCTGGGCCTGATGCGGCTGCGCGGCGTGGAGTGCCGGGCCCGGTACGCCGAGGGCTTCCACGCGGCGAAGGTGCTGGTCGGTCTCGGGGCACCCGCCCGGGAGGCCGCCTCGTGACCCGCGACTTCAGCCGGTCGTTGCGCGCCCAGGCCCGCCTGCACGAGCTGGTGCCCGGTGGTGCGCACACCTACGCCCGGGGCAGCGACCAGTACCCCGAGCGGATGACGCCGGTGATCGCGCGCGGGTCCGGTGCCCGGGTCGAGGACCTCGACGGCAACGTCTTCGTGGAGTTCGGCATGGGCCTGCGCTCGGTCACCCTGGGCCACGGCTTCCGCCCCGTGGTCGACGCGGTGTGCCGGGCCGTGCGCGACGGGGTCAGCTTCACCCGGCCCTCGATCTGGGAGCTGCGGGCCGCGGAGCGCTTCCTCGAGCAGGTGCCCGGCGCCGACATGGTGAAGTTCGCCAAGAACGGCTCCGACGTCACCACCGCGGCGGTGCGCCTGGCCCGCGCGGCCACCGGCCGCCCGCTGGTGGCGGTCTGCCGCACCCAGCCCTTCTTCTCCACCGACGACTGGTTCATCGGCTCGACCGCGATGCCCCACGGCGTGCTCCCGGCCCACCGCGAGGAGACCGTCGGCTTCGACTACAACGACCTCGACTCGCTGCGTGCGCTGCTCGACGAGCACCCGGGCCGGGTCGCTTGCGTGGTGATGGAGCCGGGCTCCGCGACCGCCGAGCCCGAGCCCGGCTTCCTCGAGGGCGTACGACGCCTGGCCGACGACGACGGGTTCGTGCTGGTCTTCGACGAGATCATCTGCGGCATGCGCTGGTCGCGCCACGGGGCGCAGGACGTGTACGGCGTGCGCCCCGACCTGTCGTGCTGGGGCAAGGCGCTGGGCAACGGCTTCCCGGTCGCGGCCCTGGCCGGGCGCCGCGAGCTGATGGAGCTCGGCGGCCTGCGCACCGACGCCGAGCGGGTCTTCCTGGTCTCGACCACGCACGGCGCCGAGACCGGCGGGCTGGCGGCGTACCTGGCCGTCGACGACGAGTACGCCCGCCGCGACGTGGTGGGCGAGATGGTCGAGCGGGGCAGCCGCCTGGCTGCAGCGGTGCGCCAGGAGGTGGCCGAGGCGGGCCTGGGTGAGCACCTGGTGCTGCACGGCAGGCCCGCCTCGATGGTCTTCGCCACCCTCGACGCCCAGGGGCGGCCCTGCCAGGCGATGCGCACCCTGTTCCTGCAGGAGCTGCTGCGCCACGGCGTGCTGGCCCAGTCGTTCGTGGTCTCGGCGGCGCACACCGACGACGACCTCGACCTCACGGCCGGGGCGGTGCGCCACGCGCTGCCGGTCTACGCCCGGGCCCTGGAGCAGGGGGGCGTCGACGGCCTGCTCGACGGACGGCCGGTGGCGCCGGCGCTGCGTCCGCTCGCGGCCCCGCGCCGGCTCGGCTGAGCGGCGGGAGCGGCGCCGGGGCTCAGCGCCGCTGGGTCTCGGCGTGCCGCTCGAGGTAGCACTCGACCTGGCGGTCCAGGGCCTCGCGGGGCGCCTCGCCGCGGGCCACCGACTGCTCCCAGTCGACGGTGAGGGCGACGGCCTCCTGGGCGCGCAGCACCGGGCGCCAGCCCAGCTCGGTGCGTGCCAGCGTGGAGTCGAGGGCGAGCAGGCCGGCCTCGTGCGGGCCCGGGTCGCCGGTCGCGCTCCAGCTCGCCCCGCCGCCCCACTGGCGTGCCATCAGGTCGGCGACGTCGGCGACGCTGAGCGTGTCGGCCGACGACGGTCCGAAGTTCCAGCCGCGGTCGTGCGCGCGGCCGGGGAGGTGCTCGGCGACGGTGAGGTAGCCGCTGAGCGGCTCGAGCACGTGCTGCCACGGCCGTACGGCGTCCGGCCGCCGCAGCCGGGCCGGCTCGCCGGCCGCGAACCGTGCGACCAGCTCGGGCACCAGGGCGTCGGGGGTGGCGTCACCCCCGCCCACCACGTTGCCGGCGCGCGCGGTGGCCACGCCCAGCCCGTCGCGGGGGAAGGAGGCGACCATGGAGTGGGTCAGCAGCTCGGCGCAGGCCTTGCTGGCGCTGTAGGGGTCGTCGCCGCCGAGCGGCTCGACCTCGCGGTAGCCCCAGTGCCACTCGTTGTTGCGGTAGACCTTGTCGGTGGTGACCACGACGCAGCTGCGCACCCGGGGCACCGCCAGCACGGCCTCCAGGACCGACAGGGTTCCCTCGACGTTGCTGGAGAACGTCTCGCGCGGGTCGCGGTAGGACTCGCGCACCACCGACTGGGCGGCCAGGTGCAGCACGGTCCCGGCTCCGGAGGCCTCCAGGGCGGCGGTGAGGGCGGCGGTGTCGCGGATGTCGCCGACGTGCTCGGAGGCGAGGTCCTCGGCGCAGCGCGCGCGGGTGTGCAGGAAGTGCTCGGGCGTCGCCAGCGCGTAGCCGTGCACCCGCGCACCCATGCGGTGCAGCAGGCGGCTGAGCCAGGCGCCCTTGAAGCCGGTGTGGCCGGTGACGAGCACGTCCCGGTCCCTCCAGTGGGCTGGGTCCATGGCCGGTGAGGCTAGTGGCGCGACCGGGTCGTCCGGGCCGCTGCGGGCCGGGCGTACCCAGTTGTGGGGAGCCCCGGCCGCTCGCGCCCCGTCCCGGCCGGTGACCGGGGAGGGTGGCGCGGTGGGCGACGACGAGGCAGCGGGCCGCAGGCAGCGGGTCCGCGCGCGCATGCAGCGCCTCTACCCCCTGTGCCGCAGCATCACCGGCGACGGGGTGCGGGCCACCCTCGACGTGCTCGAGGAGGACCTGCCCCCCGGGGTCGCGATGCAGCGCCACGAGGTGCCCTCCGGCACCCGGGTGCACGACTGGGTCGTCAACGACGAGTGGAACGCCCGTGCCGCCTGGATCGCCGACGCGACCGGCCGGCGCCTGGTCGACCTGGCCCGCCACACCCTGCACCTGGTCGGCTACAGCGTGCCCGTGCGCGCCTCGATGAGCCTCGAGGAGCTGCGCCCGCACCTGCACACGATGCCCGACCGGCCGGACTGGATCCCCTACCGCACGACCTACTACGAGCGCACCTGGGGCTTCTGCCTGGCCCACCGCGACCTCGCCGTCCTCGAGGAGGCGGCCCGCCTCGGCCCCTTCGAGGTCGTCGTCGACACCACGGTCGGGCCCGGGTCGCTGACGTACGCCGAGGTGGTGCTGCCCGGCGACGAGCCCGGCGAGATCCTGCTGACCGCGCACCTGTGCCACCCCTCGCTGGCCAACGACAACCTCTCGGGCCTCAGCGTGGCCTCCGAGCTGGTGCGCGAGCTGGCCGGGCGTCCGCGCAGGCTGGGGGTCCGGCTGCTGCTGGCGCCGGGCACGATCGGCTCGATCACCTGGCTGGCCCGCAACGGCGAGCACCTCCCGCAGGTGCGGCACGGGCTGGTGCTCACCGGCCTGGGCGGCCCGGGGCCGCTGGTCTACAAGCGCACCCGGCGCGCCGACCGTCCCGTCGACCGCGCGGCCGAGCTCGTGGTGCGCGCCCACGGCGGGCAGGTGCGCGACTACTCGCCCTACGGCTACGACGAGCGCCAGTTCAACGCCCTGGGCTTCGACCTGCCGGTCGGACGGATCTCGCGCACCCCGCACGGCGAGTACCCCGAGTACCACACCTCGGCCGACGACCTGGCCTTCGTCACCGACGACCAGCTGGCGGCGTCGTACGACGCGGTGCTGGAGGTGGTCGAGGCCCTGCAGGCCGACGTCACCTACCGCAACCTGAGCCCGTACGGCGAGCCGCAGCTGGGGCGCCGCGGCCTCTACCCGACCACCGGGGGGAAGAACGCCACCGACGCCGTGATGGCGATGCTGTGGCTGCTGGCGGCCTCCGACGGGGCCACCTCGCTGGTGGAGGTGGCGGCGCTCGCAGGGGTGCCGGTGGCGGTGCTGCACACCGCGGCACGCGACCTGGAGTCGGCCGGGCTGCTCGCCCGCGAGCAGGCCCCGGTGGACGCTCACCAGTATTGGGCATCTTCGGCGCGAGCCGCGTGCGCGGCCCAGCCGCCTTCCTAGGCTGCGGCCACGGGTCGGGAGGACCCGCTCGACGGCGGGGAGGGGGTGGGCTGCGTGGACCTGGCCGCCCGCCCGGAGAGCAACGAGCCGACCTCGTCGTCGGCCCGCTCGGCCACCGGTTCCCGCGTCCTGTTCGTGTCCGGCAGGCACCTGGTCGGCGACGCCATCCGCGTCGCCCTGGAGAGCCGCGGGCTCGAGATGGTCTCGCCGCCCGCCACCGACGCCGACGGCGAGGACAGCGTCGAACCCTTCTCCCGCCACCGGCTCGCCGGCTGGCGGGTGGGCGCCGCGCTGGTCGTGGGCGACTTCCTCACCGATGCCCAGCGCGAGGCGGTGCGCGGCCTGCCGCGCCTGGCGCTGCCGTGGCTGCTGCTCGTCGAGGAGCCGGCCGACCCCCGGTGGACCGACCTGGTGGCCTCCGGCGCCAGCACCGTGGTGCCGAGCTCGATCGGTCTCGACGAGCTGGTGCGCATCCTCGACGACCTCGCCCTCGGGCGCCCCCTGGCCTGGCCGGGGCGCGAGGAGCTGGAGGAGGAGTGGCGACGCCGCCGCGAGGAGCAGGAGCAGGAGCAGCAGCGGATGAGCTCCCTGAGCCCCCGCGAGCGCTCGGTGCTGGCGCTGCTGCACGACGGGCTGTCGGTGCGCGAGGTCGCCGAGCTGACCGGCGTGCGCGAGGGCACCGTGCGCAGCCAGGTCAAGGCGGTGCTGCGCAAGCTCGGCGTGAGCTCCCAGCTCGCCGCGGTCGCGCTGTACGACCGCTGGGCCCCGCCCGCCGACCGGCCCTGACCGCGACCCGGCGCCAGTTCCTCGCCGAGTCGGCGCCACTTCCCGGAACTGGCGCCGACTCGGCGAGGAAGTAGCGCCGGCTCGCGGTCAGTAGGCGCCGTGGTGGCCGAGCACGGCGCGCACGGTGCGGGCCAGGATCCAGGCGTCGAGGCGCAGGCTCCAGTTGTCGACGTAGCGCGAGTCGAGCCGCACCGTCATCGCCCAGGGCAGGTCCGAGCGGCCCGAGACCTGCCAGAGCCCGGTGATGCCGGGCCGCACGGCCAGGCGCCGCAGCGCGTCCTCGTCGTACGCCGTCACCTCGCCGGGCAGCGGCGGCCGCGGGCCGACCAGGGCCATGTCTCCCCGCACCACGTTGACCAGCTGGGGCAGCTCGTCGAGCGACAGCCGGCGCAGCCAGCGCCCGGCACGGGTGACCCGGGGGTCCTGGCGCATCTTGAACAGCGCCCCGTCGCTCTCGTTGTGCTCGCGCAGGTCCTCGAGGCGTGCCTCGGCGTCGACGTGCATGGTGCGCAGCTTGAGGATCGAGAAGACCTCGCCGTCGCGGCCCACGCGCTGCTGCCGGAAGAGCGCCGGGCCGGGGGAGTCGAGGCGCACGAGCGCCATCAGGGCCAGCATCAGGGGGGTGAGGACCACCAGCGCCACGGCGCAGGCGCCACGCTCCCAGGCGGTCTTCAGGGCCCGCCTGGGGCCGGTCAGGTCGGCGTGGCGCACGTGCAGCAGCGAGAGGCCGCCGGTGCGGCGCAGCACGGCGCGACCGGAGTCCACGTCGTGCAGGCCGGGGCCGATGAGCAGGTCGACGTGGTCACGCTCGAGCAGCCAGCCCAGGCGACGCAGCGAGGTGGCGTCGAGGTGGCGGCAGGGGAGCGCGACCACGCACTCGCCGCGCTGCTCGCGCACCAGGTCGGGCACCGACGCGAAGCCCGAGGCGGTCGGCAGGTCGATGCCCGCGCAGCCCTTGGGGCCCGCCACGCAGACCCCCACCACCTCGACGTCGGTGCTCTCGCGCAGCTCCTCGGCCAGGCGGCGGACCTGGCGGCGGTGGCCCACCAGCACCACCCGGGTGCGTGGGGGCCGGCGCAGGGAGGAGAGCAGGCGCATCCCGCCGCTCGTCGCGCTGGCCGCGCCGGCCGCGGCGACCAGCTCCTCGACCGGCACCAGGATGCCGGTCAGTGCGCTGAGCAGGGCGCCGAGGGCGACCAGGTGCAGGCCCGAGAGCCCGATGCGCAGCAGGTCGGAGCGACGCGGCACCGGGCCCGGGTCGTAGGTGCGGGCCAGGCCCAGCAGCACCACCCAGGCGAGCCCGAAGGCGACCGCGAGCGCAGGCCCGGGCACCAGGTCGGGCGGCAGCAGCACGATGGCCACCACGACGGCCGCGAGACCGTCGGTGGCCGCCATCCAGTACCACCGCGTGCGGCGCTGGCCGGGCCGCGCGAGGCCCTCCACGCTGCGGTGGGCGACGCGCGGGCCCTGGTCGGCGTAGGCGCTCATGGACCCCCCTCACCTCGCACCGTCTGTCGGCCCCGTGCTGTCAATCTAGGAGCCGCTCACGGTGCTGGCATGCCGCGAATGCGGTATCGCCCGGTGAGGGGGGTCGTGCCGGTGGAGCGGGGTTGGGCGCGCGTCAGTGCGCGACGAGGCGGCTCTGCGCCCGGTGGGCCATGCCCACGGCGGCGAGCTGCGAGCAGACCTCGAGCTTGGCGAGGATCGACTTGACCTGCGTGCGCACGGTCGCCTCGGAGACGAAGGACGACTTGGCGATCTCGCGCACGGTCGTGCCCTGCATCAGGCAGCCGAGCACCTCGCGCTCGCGCGGGGTGAGCCGGTCGAGCCGGGCCCGCACGGCGGCGAGCTCCTGCTTCTCCTGGTGGTAGACGAGCATGAGGCGCTCGCGCTCCTCGCGGCTCATCACCGGACGTCCGTCGCCGATGAGGCGGATCGTGGCCAAGATGGTGTTGAGCGAGGCGGTCTTCTCGAGCACCGCGCGGGCGCCGCGGCGCAGGCACTCGCCCCACACCGCCTCGCGCGACTCGCCGGTGATCACCACGACGGCCGCCCGGGTGCGCACCAGCGGCTCGATCAGGCGGGTGCCCGGGCCACCGGGGCCCAGGTCGAGGTCGAGCAGGACGACGCGCGGTCGGACCCGCAGCAGCGCGGTGAGCAGCCACCCGGCGGGCGGGGTGCCCTCGGGCACCTCGATGCGGTGCACGTCGTGGCCCTCGAGGGTCAGTGCGACCTCCAGCGACTCGGCGAACAGCAGGTGGTCCTCGACCACCGCGACGCGGGTCAGGCCGAGTGCGCGTGGCATGACGGGACGGCGACGAGCCGTTCGGTGGTGGTGGTCATGGTGGTCTCCCCAGTGGTGGTGTGCGTGGTGCCGGCAGGGCCGGCGGCTGGCAGGACGAGGGCGAAGACGGTCCCGCGGGGGGTGCTCTCCTCGAGCACCAGGTCCCCGTCGTTGCGGTCGGTGAGGCGGCGGGCCATGGCCAGGCCGAGGCCCGAGCCGGGGGAGGACGGTCCGCGGGCGCCGCGGGTGAAGAGGGTGGCGCGCAGGCCGGGCGGCACCCCGGGGCCCTGGTCGGCGACCCGGACGACCACACGGGCACCGGCGCGGTGCACCTCGACGTCCACGCGGGCCCCCGGGGCGTGCCGGGCGGCGTTGCGCAGCAGGATGTCGAGGACCTCGGCCACGTCGTGGGGGTCGGCGCGCACCGTCTCGCCCGGCCCCTCGGGCGTCGTGCGGTGCACGGGCTCGCCGCGCAGCTGGGCGGCGGCGAGCGCGTCGGCCACGAGTGGCCCGATCGGGACGTCCTCGTACGTCGCCGAGCCGGTCTCGTCGGGCTCGTCGGCCCCGTCGGCCTCGGTCGGCGGTGGCACGTGGCGCAGCCCGCCGGAGAGCAGGTGCTGGATCCGGTCGAGGTCGCGCCCGCGCAGGTGGAGCAGCCGGGCCCGGGTCTCCTCGTCGAGGAGCTCGTCGTGCTCGGCCAGCAGCCGGTCGCTGAGCACCAGCCCGGCCAGGGCCGTGCGGGCCTCGTGGAGCGTGTCCTCGTCCTCGCCCAGCAGCCGCTCGGTCTCCCCGACGCGCACGCTGACCTCCTCGAGCTCGCGCTGCGCCCGGCGGCAGGAGACGCGGGCGCGCTCCCAGGCCCCCAGCAGCGCCAGCAGCGCCGCGGCCGCCACCCAGGCGGACGCGGTGGCGGGATCGGCGGAGAGGCCGTGCAGGGCGACGGTGGCGCTCACGACCGCGAGGACCCCGACGGCGACCAGCACGGCGCACGGGCGCAGCATCTCCTGCGTCCCGTCCGTCCTCCCCGGCCCGGTCGCCGCCGACTGTCCCTCGGCCCGACCGCGTGCCGGTGGCTGCTCAGCCCCGTGTGGCTGTGGTGCACTCGTCATCGGTTCCCCCGTCCCGTGACCCCAATCTGGTACGAGTCGGCCAACAATCCGTCACACGAGCGTCAAATCCCGCCTCAGGTGCGTGGGGCGGGCCTGGGCACGTTGCGTCCCTCGACGAGGGTCGCGGCGAGGTCGCGCACCCGCAGCTGCTGGTCCTGCGAGACCCGGCGCAGGTAGGCCATCGCCTCGTCCGCGCCCACGGAGAAGCGCTCCATGACGATCCCCTGGGCCTGGGCGATGAGGCTGCGCGAGTGCAGCGCCTCGACCAGGTTCTCGACGCGCTCGGCCTGCGCGACCATCAGGCCGGCCAGCCGCACGAAGTCGACGGTGTGCGGCGGGACGGCGTCCCCGAAGGCGTGCGGGCGGGCCGCCCACGCGTGCAGGGCCAGCGGCCGGTGCGACAGGCTCGGCAGGTTCACCAGCAGCACCGACCGGTGCCCCAGGGCGGCGACCCGCGAGGCCCAGCCGGGCCACCGGTCCTCCGCCCAGGTGTCCCCGACGGCCAGCACCGCGTCGTCCGGCAGCGCGGCCGCCGGGGGGCACAGCGGCCCGCCGCGCAGCTCGCACAGCGCCGCCGTGGCCTCCGGGTCGGTGCTGGCCAGCTGCTCGACGCGCCCGCGCGCGTCCCAGGCGACCAGGCCGGCCACGTCGGCGCCCAGCATCGACCGGGACCTCCCGAGCAGCCCGTCGCACGCCGACTCCAGGCTGTGCGGGCCGTCCAGCGCGTCCAGCAGGTCGCCCACCACGTCGCTCGTCACGGTGCCCCCCGATTTTCTGGGCGGATCGAGGACGATGCGCCGTGCCTTGCAGAATCGCACATCGGCCCCGTCGCCGACAGCGTCTTGCTTGACGTGGCGCCACCGACTGAGCACCGTGGACCCGTGCCCAGCGCCGCCTGCCCCCGCTGCCCCGCGCCGGTCGCCCGGCTGGGCGACGGGTCGTCGCTGTGGTCGTGCCCCGAGCACGGCCCGGTGCCGCCGCTGTGGCGCGCCGAGGAGGCATCGTACGACGGGTTCGCCGAGCACCTGCGGCGTGCGGCGCTCTTCCCCACCCTGCTGCCCTGGCCGATGAGCCCCGGGTGGGGCGTCACCGACTTCGCGGCGGTCGGGGAGGGCGAGGACACGGTGGCCACGATGACCTGCGTCAGCGGCACCAGCAGCCTCGACGGCCCCGTCGACGTGCACGTGGTCGCCGAGGAGCCCGGCACCGGGTTCGCGGCCCGGGTCGCCGGGAGCGACCGGACCGACCCCGGCCCCGAGGTCGGGCACGGCCCCGCCGACGTGCGGGTGCGCCTGGAGCGCCAGCCGGTGTCGCTGTGGACGGTCTCGACCAGCGCCAGCCCGGGGGAGTGGGACCGGTCCGTGCTGGTCGGCGAGGCCCAGGGACGGTGGTTGTGGATGGTGGTGCGCCCGGCCTCGGCCGTGCTGCTGCTGCGCGACGAGTGGATCCTGCGCGACGTCTCGGGCGTGGGACCGGCCGTGCTCGAGCTGCCCTTCAGCGGACCGGCGCCCGGCTGGACCTAGGCTCCAGGGGTGCGCATCGACCTCCACACCCACTCGCGGGCCAGCGACGGCACCCAGTCGCCGACCGAGCTCGTGCACGCCGCGGTGCGGGCCGGGCTCGACGTGCTGGCGCTGACCGACCACGACAGCGCCGAGGGGTGGGCCGAGGCCGCGGCCGCGGCCGACGCGACCGGCCTGCGGCTGGTGCGGGGCATGGAGATCAGCACCCGCCACGAGGGGCAGGGCGTGCACCTGCTGGCCTACCTGCCCGACGCGACGTACCCACCGCTCGCGGCCGAGCTCGAGCGGATCCTCGAGGGGCGACGCTCGCGGGTGCCCGGCATGCTCGAGGCGCTGCGCGGTGCGGGCGTCGACCTGAGCGAGGCCGACGTGGCCCGGGTCTCGGGCCACAGCGCCGCCAGCGGCCGGCCCCACGTGGCCGACGCCCTGGTCGCCGCCGGCGTGGTGGGCGACCGCACCGAGGCCTTCGACCGCTACCTCAGCCCCGGGCGCCCCGGGTACGTCGACCGCTACGCCGCCCCGCTGCGCGAGACGATCCGGCTGGTCGGTGAGGCCGGCGGGGTCTCGGTGGTGGCCCACGCGTGGGGCCGGCGCCGCGACGAGCGCCCCGACGCGCAGGCCTTCGCCGAGCTGGCCGGGCTCGGCCTGGCCGGCATCGAGGTCGACCACCAGGACCACGCGCCCGCGGCCCGGGAGCGGCTGCGCGCGATCGCGCGCGAGCTCGACCTGGTCGTCACCGGGTCCAGCGACCACCACGGCGAGGGCAAGGTCGACCACGACCTGGGCTGCCACACCACCGCACCCGAGGAGCTCGAGCGGCTGCTCGACCTGGCCGCCGCGGCCGCCGCGGCCTCGGGCCGGGCTGTCCCCGAGGTCGTCTGAGCTACTTGCGACCCAGCGACTGGAAGCGCTGGAGCACCCCGCGCGGGACCACGCGGGCGGCGCCGGCGATCGCCTTGTAGCGCGCGCTCGGGATCGAGTAGACCTTGCCCTTCTCCAAGTCGGCGAGTGCGGTGCGCACCAGGTCGTCGGCGTCGAGCCACAGGAAGTCGGGTGCGGAGTCCTGGCCGACGTCCATCCGCTCGTGGAACTCGGTGCGCACGAAGCCGGGGCACAGCGTGGTCACGGTGACGCCGTGCGGGGCGTACTCCGCGGCCGCCCACTCGCCGAGCTTGTTGACGTAGGCCTTGGCCGCGGAGTAGGAGCCGCGCGGCAGGAACGAGGCCACGCTCGAGACGTTGAGCACCTGCCCGTGCCCGCGCTCGACCATCGGGCCGAGCGCCGCGTGCATCAGCCGCATCACCGCGGTGACCAGCACGTCGAGCATGGCGGTCTCGGCGGCCACGTCGTTGTCGAGGAAGCGGCCCTTGAGGCCGAAGCCCGCGTTGTTGACGAGCACGTCGACGGGGGAGGAGCGGTCGGCCAGGCGCTGCTCCACCCGCACGAGCTGGTCGCGGTCGGCGAGGTCGGCGACCAGCACCTCCACCGCGACCCCGCAGCGCTCGCGCAGGTCGCCGGCGACCGCCTCGAGGCGCTGCTGGTCGCGGGCGACCAGCACCAGGTCGTGCCCGCGCCCGGCGAGCTGCACGGCGAAGCTGTGACCGATGCCGGCGGTGGGGCCGGTGACCAGGGCGCGGGGCATGGGAGCAGTAGAACAGGTGTGTCCCCGCGGTGGCAGGCCCGGATCGGGCATGATGTGGCCCGATGACCACCACACTCGCCGTCGCCAACCAGAAGGGCGGCGTCGCCAAGACGACGTCCGTGGCCTCCCTGGGCGCCGCGCTCGCCGAGCTGGGCCACCGGGTCCTGCTGGTCGACCTCGACCCCCAGGCCTGCCTGACCTTCTCGCTGGGCATCGACCCCGAGGACCTCGAGACGTCGGTGCACCACGTGCTGACCCGCGGCGTCGACGCGAGCGAGGTGATCATCGAGACCGACGACGGCGTCGCCCTGCTGCCGGCGACCATCGAGCTGGCCCGCGCCGAGGCCGACCTGCTGACCCGCACCGGGCGCGAGCACGTCGTCCGCGGCGTCATCGAGGACCTCGACGGCGCCTACGACTGGGTGCTCCTGGACTGCCCGCCCTCGCTGGGCGTGCTCACCGTCGCCGCGCTCACCGCCGCCGACGGCGTGCTGGTGCCGCTGCAGTGCGAGACGCTCTCGCACCGCGGCGTGGGCCAGCTGCTCGACACCGTCCACGACGTGCGCCGCTTCACCAACCGCGGCCTGGAGGTCTGGGGCGTGCTGCCGACGCTGTACGACGGGCGCACCAACCACGCGCGCACCGTGCTCGACACGATCTCGGAGACCTACGACCTCGAGGTCGTCGAGCCGCCGATCCCCAAGACGATCAAGTTCGCCGAGGCGCCCGCCGCCGGCCGCTCGATCCTGGCCACCAGCCGCACCAGCAAGGGCGCCAAGGCCTACCGCGAGGCGGCCGCCAACCTGGTCACCCGCTCGCAGCGCTGACCCGGCCCGAATATCTCACTGACCCGGCCCGAACTTCCCCGTGAGGGGAGGTTCGGGCCGGGTCAGTGAGAGATATGGGCCGGGTCGGCTCAGGCCTGGGGTGCGGCCTCGGTGCTCTGGCCGCCCTGGCTGCCCTGACCCCCACCCTGGCCGCCGCGCGAGCGGCGACGGCGACGGTTGCGGCTGCCGGAGCCCGAGCCCTCCACGGGCTTCTCGACCTTCTCGCCGGAGGCGTTGGTCGAGACCTCGGCGACGACCTCGCCGCCGCGGCTGCGGCTGCGGGTGCGGTCGCGGTTGCGCGGGGCGCGCTGCCCGCCCTCGCGTCCCCCGCCCTCTCGGCCACGATCACGGCCACCCTCGCGCGGGGCGCGGGGCTCGCGGGGTGCCTCCGGCACGACGCGGCCCTTGGTGCCCTCGGGGATGCCCTGGTCGGTGGCCAGGTGCGGCGAGGTCGAGTAGGTCTCCTGCGGCTCGTCGAAGGGCAGGTCGAGGGTCTTGTTGATCATCTTCCAGCGGTGCAGGTCGGCCCAGTCCACGAAGGTGATCGCGATGCCCGAGGCGCCGGCGCGACCGGTGCGCCCGATGCGGTGCACGTAGGTCTTGTCGTCCTCGGGGCAGGTGTAGTTGATGACGTGCGAGACGCCGCGCACGTCGATGCCGCGGGCGGCGACGTCGGTGGCCACCAGCACCCGGATCTTGTCCTCGCGGAACTTGGTCAGCGCCTTCTCGCGCGCCACCTGGGCCATGTCGCCGTGCAGCGGGCTGGCCGCGAAGCCGCGCTCGGTGAGGTCGTCGGCGACGCGCTGGCTCTGCCGCTTGGTGCGGGTGAAGACGATGATCTTCTCGGCGTCGGGGGCCTGCAGGATGCGCCCGATGATCTCGGGCTTGTCGAGGTCGTGGGCCTGGTAGATGAACTGCGCGGTGGCCGGCACGGTCGCGTTCTCGTACGACGACTCCGCGCGGATGTTCATCGGGTGGCGCATGTGGGTGCGCGCCAGGGCGACGATCGCCGAGGGCATGGTGGCCGAGAACAGCATCGTCTGGCGGCTCTCGGGGGTCATCTTCAGCAGGCGCTCCACGTCGGGCAGGAAGCCCAGGTCGAGCATCTCGTCGGCCTCGTCGAGCACCAGCGCGTGCACGTGGCCCAGGTCGAGCACCTTGCGGTGTGCCAGGTCGATGAGGCGTCCCGGGGTGCCGACGACGACGTCGACGCCGGCCTCGAGCGCCTCGAGCTGGGGCTCGTAGCCCACGCCGCCGTAGACGGTCAGCACGCGCAGCCCGAGGTCCTTGCTGGCCAGGGCCAGGTCGCTCGAGACCTGCAGCGCCAGCTCGCGGGTCGGGGCCACGATCAGCGCCTGCGGCTTGCCCTGCGGCAGGTCGGCGTACGCCGGGTCGTCGACGGGGGTGCTGCGCTGCAGGACCGGGATGCCGAAGGCGAGGGTCTTGCCGGTGCCCGTGCGGGCCTGGCCGATCAGGTCGGTGCCGCTGAGGGCGACCGAGAGCGTCATCTCCTGGATGGCGAAGGGGGTGGTGATGCCGGCGCGCTCGAGCGCGTCACAGATCTTGGGGAGGACCCCCAGGTCACGGAAGGTGGTCACGTCGGTATGTCTGCTTTCGTCGTCAGCCGCGGTGGGCCGGGTGGCTCGGAGCGGCGGACCCGGCGGACTCGGAAAGCTCGCTGGCGCGTCTGCCGCGCACATGCTGGCGGGTGGTTTCCCGCCTCGGCGCCGTGCCCGGGTGCCCGCTCGTGGCGGCACCGGCGCAGCGCTCGATGGGCCCAGGGTATCGGTAGGGTGCGCGCATGACTGAATCCCAGGCCGGCGACACGCCCGTCTCCCGGGCGCGCGAGGCCGAGCTGGCGCTCGCCGACCCCGCCTACCGCGAGGCGGTCGTCGACCTGCTGGGCGTGCTCTCGTACGGCGAGATCTCGGCCTTCGAGCGGCTGGCCGAGGACGCCAAGCTCGCGCCCACGCTGGAGGACAAGGTGGCCATCGCGCAGATGGCGGCCGGCGAGCTGGGGCGCGTCGAGCGCCTGCACGGGCGCCTGCGCGAGCTGGGTGCCGACCCGTTCGTGGCGATGGCGCCCTTCGGTGCGGCCATCGACCAGTTCCACGAGCACACCGCGCCCTCGGACTGGTACGAGGGCCTGGTCAAGGCCTTCGTCGGCGACGGGCTGGCCGACGACTTCTACCGCGAGATCGCGGCGTACCTCGACGCGGGCACCCGCGAGCTGGTGCTCTCCTCGCTGGAGGAGGGCCCGCACGCCGCCTTCGTGGTCGACCGGGTGCGGGCGGCGATCGCGCGCGACCACCGCCTGGGCGGCCGGCTGGCCCTGTGGGGGCGCCGGCTGATGGGGGAGGCGCTGATCCAGGCGCAGAGCGTGGCCGCCGAGCGCGAGGCGCTCTCGGCGCTGCTCGCCGGCGGGGTGGACCGCCCGGGCCTGGACCTGGCAGCGCTGGGGCGGATGTTCGCCCGGCTCACCGAGCGGCACACCGAGCGGATGTCCGAGCTCGGGCTCGACGCCTGAGCCCGGACCCGCCCGGTCCGCCTCCTGCTCAGCTGCGGAAGCCGACCGTCCCGACGGTCGCGGTGCCGATCTCGACGTAGGCGAGCTTGGCGGCGGGCACCAGCACGGTGCGGCCCTTGGTGTCGGTCAGGGTCACGACGCCACCGGACTCGACGGCGGCGGCGACCTGCTGCTGCACCTGCTCGGCCGTCTCGTCGGTCTCGACGCTCAGCTCGCGCTGGGCCTGCTGGATGCCGATCTTGACCTCCACGGGTCCTCCTCCTGTTGGGTGCTGCTGGATCTCAGTGCTCGTCGGTCTTGGGGTAGCCGCGGATGCCCCGCCAGGCCAGGCCCGTGATGAGCGCGGTGGCGTCGGCGCGGTCGATGCCCGCGGTGTCGTTGAGCCAGAACCGTGCGCTGACCTGAGCCATTCCCACCAGGGAGACGGCCAGCAGCCGCGAGGCCTCGTCGGGCAGGCCGGTGTCGTCGCGGATCACCTCGGCGATCATCGCCGCGCACTCGGTGGTGACCCGGTCGACGAGCTGGCGCACGGCCGCCTCGTTGGTCAGGTCGGACTCGAAGACCAGCCGGAAGGCGCCGTTGTCGTCGGCGACGTAGTCGTAGAAGGCGTCGATGGTCGCGGCCACGCGCTGCTTGTTGTCGGGGGTCGAGGCCAGCGCGGCGCGGCAGTTCTCGATGACCTGGTCGCACGCGATGTCGAGCAGCGCTAGGTAGAGGTCCATCTTGCCGGGGAAGTGCTGGTAGAGCACCGGCTTGGAGACCCCGGCCCGCTCGGCGATGTCGTCCATCGCGGCGGCGTGGTAGCCCGAGGCCACGAAGACCCCGAGCGCGGAGTCGAGCAGCTGGGCGCGTCGCTCGCGGCGCGGCATGCGGGCCCCGCGCTGCCGGGAAGGCGCCTCGGCGCCGGCGTCGACGTCGTACTGACCAGCTGGCACGACTGCCCTCCTCGAGGGGTGCGGTGGTGGTGTCCTGCACGTGCGGCGCGAGCCTACCCCGCGGTAGCGACGGTCCGGATGACGGGACGGCGCGGGGTGCCGGACGGGTCGGGAGCACGATGGACAGCGCCGAGGGAACAGGACGCGATGACAGGCTGTTGCGTCCAGCGAGACCATCGCAGCACCCCGCGAACCGATCGAGGAGCCCAGCAGTGACCTACCCAGCACTCGTGGAGCCGGCAGCCGAGCTGACCGTCGACGAGGTCCGCCGCTACAGCCGGCACCTGATCATCCCCGACGTCGGGATGACCGGTCAGAAGCGGCTGAAGAACGCCAAGGTGCTCGTCATCGGGGCGGGCGGCCTCGGCAGCCCCGCCCTGCTCTACCTGGCCGCCGCCGGCGTCGGCACCCTCGGCATCGCCGAGTTCGACGAGGTCGACGAGTCGAACCTGCAGCGCCAGATCATCCACACCCAGTCCGACATCGGGAAGTCCAAGGCCGTCTCGGCCAAGGAGTCCATCGCCGAGGCCAACCCGTACGTCGACGTGGTGCTGCACGAGGAGCGCCTCGACAACGACAACGTGATGGACGTCTTCCGCGGCTACGACCTCATCGTCGACGGCACCGACAACTTCGCGACCCGCTACATGGTCAACGACGCGGCGTACTTCCTCGGGATCCCCTACGTGTGGGGCTCGATCTACCGCTTCGACGGCCAGGCCTCGGTCTTCGCGCCGTCGCTGGCCGAGGACGCCCCCTGCTACCGCTGCCTCTACCCCGAGCCGCCGCCGCCGGGCATGGTGCCCAGCTGCGCCGAGGGTGGCGTGCTGGGCGTGCTGTGCGCCTCGATCGGCTCGATCCAGGTCAACGAGGCCATCAAGCTGCTCACCGGCGCCGGCGACCCGGCGATCGGCAAGCTCGTGATCTACGACGCCCTCGAGCTGGAGTGGCGCAAGCTCAAGGTGCGCAAGGACCCGGCCTGCCGCCTGTGCGGCCCGGACGCCGACGTCACCGGGCTCATCGACTACGACGCCTTCTGCGGCGCGATCTCCGAGGACGCCGCCGACGCCGCGGCCGGCTCGACGATCTCGGTCACCCAGCTCGAGACGATGCTGGCCGAGCGCGAGAAGGGCGAGCGCGACTTCGTGCTGGTCGACGTGCGCGAGCCCAACGAGTACGAGATCAACCGGATCCCCGGCTCGGTGCTGATCCCCAAGGGCGAGTTCCTCAACGGCAACGCCCTGGGCGAGCTGCCCTCGGACAAGCAGGTGGTGCTGCACTGCAAGTCGGGCGTGCGCTCGGCCGAGGCGCTCGCGGTGCTCAAGGGCGCCGGCTTCGACGACAGCGTGCACGTCGGCGGCGGCGTGGTGGCCTGGGTGAACCAGGTCGACCCCAGCCAGCCGTCGTACTGAGAGCCACGCTCAGGTAGTCACATCGGGTCACGCCCGGGTAGTCATCTCCGACTACCCGGGCGTAACTCTTGTGGAGGTGCGTCGTTGTGCGTTCCAGGTGGTCCCCGTCTCGGGGTCGGCCACCGTCCACTACTGGGAGGACCTTTCTCGATGAAGACCGCCAGCACCACTGCCTCGACCGTGCGCCGCGCCACCGGCGCCCTCGCCGTGCTCGCCGCGACCGGACTCGGCGCCGCTGCCGCGACCTCGGCCCCCGCCGTCGCCGCGCCGACCTGGGCACCTGCCGACCAGGCGACCATCACGCCCGGCACGCAGATGTACACCGACGGCTCGCAGTGCACCTCGAACTTCGTCTTCACCGACGCCTCCGCCAACGTCTACCTCGGCTACGCCGCGCACTGCGCCGGCATGGGGGCGGCGACCGACACCAACGGCTGCCTCAACGACTCGGTCCCGCTGGGCACCGAGGTCACCTTCCGCAAGGGCGGCAGCCTGATCAGCTCCGGCACCCAGCTCGGCAGCGGCGAGCTGGCCTACTCCTCGTGGCGCACGATGCGCGACATCGGCACCACCGACGAGAACGCCTGCGCCTACAACGACTTCGCGCTGGTCAAGGTGGACGCGGCCGACGTGTCCAAGGTCAACCCGAGCATCCCGTTCTGGGGCGGCCCGACCGGCATCGACACCGACGGCACCGCCGCCGGCGACCGGGTCTACAGCTACGGCAACTCCAGCCTGCGCTTCGGCCTCGAGGCGCTCTCGCCCAAGACCGGCACCAGCCTCGGTGACAGCGCCGGCGACGAGGGCTGGAGCCACCCGCTCTACACCGTGACCCCGGGTGTCCCCGGCGACTCGGGCTCGGCGTTCGTGAGCGAGAGCGGCGAGGCGATCGGCACCCTGTCGACCCTCGGCCTGGCGCCGCTGCCGCTGTCGAACAACATCGGCGACCTGCAGCGCGAGCTCGAGTTCGCCCGGCAGCACTCCGGCATCGCCGGTCTCGAGCTGGCCCTGGGCACCGAGCCCTTCTCGCCGCTGCTCTGATCCGGCACCGACCTCTCACCGATGCCCCCGCTCGCGTAGCCGAGCGGGGGCATCGCTCGTTGGAGGGGCATGCGCACCCGACCCGCGACCGCTCGCACCTCCGTCGTCCTCGCCCTGCTGGCGCTCCTGGTCGCCCCGCTGCTGCTGCCCGCCAGCGCCGGGGCGGCGCCCGCCCGCCGGTTCCAGGACTGGGCCCCGGCCTCGGAGGCCACCATCACCCCGGGCGTGCAGATGTACACCGACGGTGCGCAGTGCACCGCCAACTTCGTCTACACCGACAGGCGCGGGCGGGTCTACGTCGGCTACGCCGCGCACTGCGCCGGGCTGGGGGAGGCCACCGACACCAGCGGCTGCGACACCCCGAGCCTGCCCACCGGCACCAAGGTCCGCTTCGCGCAGGGCGGCAACCTGGTCTCCGGCGGCACCACGGTGGGCCGCGGTCGGCTGGCCTACTCCTCGTGGGAGACCATGCAGCGCCTGGGCACCACCGACGCCGACACCTGTGACTACAACGACTTCGCGCTGGTGCGGGTGCAGAAGCGCTTCCTCGGGGCGGTGAACCCCAGCGTCCCGTTCTTCGGCGGCCCGACCGGGCTGTCGAGCGAGGGCGCCCCCGCCGGCTCGCAGGTCTACAGCTACGGCCAGTCCAGCCTGCGCCCCACCACCCTGCTCTCGCCCAAGCTCGGCGTCTCGCTCGGCGCCTTCGGCGAGTGGAGCTGGGACGTCTACACCCTCACCCCGGGCGTGCCCGGTGACTCCGGGTCGGGCCTGCTCGACGCCGACGGGGCCGCGTTCGGCACGCTCTCGACGGTGGCCATCGCCCCGCTGCCGCTGAGCAACGGCGTCGGCGACCTGGCCTCCGAGCTCGACTTCGCCCGCCGGCACTCGGGCATCAAGGGCCTGCGCCTGGCCGCGGGCACCGAGCCCTTCTCGGCGCTCCCGCTGGGCTGAGCCGCCGGTAGGCTCGCCGGCGTGCGGCACCCCGAGGACCCCGACCGGTACGTCGAGGACGTGCTCTCGTGCGTCGAGCAGGTGCCGCCGGGCCGGGTGACGACGTACGGCGCGATCGCCGAGGCCGTGGGCCGCTACGGCCCGCGCCGGGTCGGCAACGTGATGGCGGGGCACGGCGCCGCGGTGGCGTGGTGGCGGGTTGTGCGCGCCGACGGCTCGTTGCCGCCGAGCCACGACGACGAGGCCCGCCAGGCCTACCTGGCCGAGGGCACCGCGCTGCGTGCCTCCGGTCGGGTCGACCTGCCGACGGCCTTCTTCATGCCCCGCTCGCCCGCTCGCGGCTGAGCCGGGCCAGCCGGGCCAGCGCGGCGGGGAACACCTCGGCGGGCGGGGTGACCAGCCCGGCGCCGACCTGGCCGGTGCCGGCGACCCGGCCCGCCATGCCGGTGTTGATCTGGGGGAGCACGCCGGTGCGGCACACCCGGGTCACGTCGATGCCGGTCGGGGTGCCCTGGAAGTCGAGCACCGGCACCGCCCAGCGCGGGTGCTCGGCCAGGGTGATCTCGTGCATCCGGCGGGTGGTGGCCAGGGCGTCGGGCACGGTGCCGCCGACCAGGCGCACGATGGCGGGCGCGGTGGCCATCGCGAAGCCGCCGATGCCGGCGGTCTCGGTGATGGCGGAGTCGCCGATGTCGGGGTTGGCGTCGTCGGGGCCGTAGTCGCCGAGGAACAGCCCGTCGGCGACCTGCGCGGGCCCGGTGAACCACTCGTCGCCGGTGCCGGCGACCTGGATGCCGAAGTCGGTGCCGTTGCGCGCCATCGCGACCACCATCGCCGAGCCCTCGGTGCCGCGGGCGGCGTCGAGGGCGAGCTTGCAGGCGGGCATGGCGAGGTTGAGGAAGAAGTGGTCGTTGCCGCCGACGAAGCGCAGCACCTCGGCGACGTCCGCGGCGCTGCTGCCGTGCTCGGTGCCGGCCACCAGGGCGGGGGCCAGGTCGCGCAGGAGCATCAGGGTGCCGGCGCGGTTGCGGTTGTGGGCCTCGTCGCCCATCTGCAGCATCTGGGTCAGCACGCCGCTGACGTCGACCGGCCCCTGCCCGTCGCGCACCGCCCGCACCGCGCCCTGCAGCAGCGGGCCGAGCACGTCGCCCATCCAGCGCAGCCGGGCGAGCACCTCGGGGGAGTAGGCGCCGTAGCGCAGCACCTTGCCCAGCCCCTCGTTGAGGGTGCAGTGGGTGCGGCGACCGGTCGCGGGGTCCTCGAGCACGAACATCCACATGCTCGGCGCCACGACGCCGGCCATCGGGCCGACCGCGGCGTGGTGGTGGCAGGGCTCGAGCGTCGCGGCCCCGGACTCGAAGAGGGCCGGGGCGTCGTCGGGGTCGTCGACCAGGCCCTCCAGGGCCGCCGCCCCCATCAGGGCGCCGCGCATCGGACCGGAGGCCCGCTCCCAGGTCAGCGGGGGCCCGGCGTGCAGGAACTGCCCGCGCTCCAGGCCGATCGCCTCGGCGGCCGGCAGCACGTCGACGAGGACGGCGGTGGTGTCGAGCACGGCCTGCACCGCGCGAGCGTCGGCGTCGGCGCGCAACGGGTCGAGGACGACGGTGGCCAGGTCGTCCTCGGTGCCGGGCATCGGCGGGCGCCAGTCGACCCGCTGCACCCCCACCGCCTGGGCCTCGAGGGCGTCGCCGAGCAGGTCGGCGCCGACGGTGACGGCTCTCATCGCGCTCCTCCGGTGAGCAGGCCGATCGCGCGTCGCGTCGCGCCGGCGTTGGACAGGTGCACCTCGGCGACCCGGGCCAGGGCGGTGCGCTGGGCCAGGAGGTCCTGCGGGTCGGCCGCGGTGCCCACGAGGCTCACCACCACGGGACGGGCGGCCCCGGCGAGCGCCGGCACCAGCGTGGCGGCCGGGTCGGGGTCGGCGCCGTGGCCGAGCACCACGTCGACCTGCACCACCCCGGTGTGCGGGTGCTCCAGGGCCCGGACGAGCCGCTCGAGGCGCAGGGTCGGGTCGATCATCGGGTGCGCCCGGCCGTGGGTCAGCTCGTCGTCGCCGAGGTCGACGACCTCGTGGGGCACCCCCGCCTGCCGGCACAGCAGCTCGGTCTCCTGGGCCAGGGTGCCGCCGGCGAAGAGCCCGACGAGCAGCTCGCCGCGCACCTCGCGGTGGACCTCGCCGGCGACCGGCCACTGCGGCACCGGCACCCCGAGGTCGGCCAGCACCTGCTCGGCGACCGCGGTGAGGTCGGGGAGCCCGGGCCCCAGCAGGGCCAGCTGCACCGGCGTGCCCAGCGTGGCGGCGTACGACGCGAGGGCGGCGGCGACCTCGTCGTCGGGCGGCTTGGAGACCAGCACGATCCGCTCGACCCCGGGGTCGGCGTCGAGGCGGCGCAGGGCCTCGCGGGTGGCCAGGCCGCCCACGGCGCGGCCCAGGTCGCGCCCGCCGACGCCGAGCGCCCACGAGACGCCCACGCCGGCGTGGTCGAGCAGCGCCAGCAGCTGCTGGCACCCGGTGCCGGAGGCCGCCACGACGCCCACCGGCCCGGGGCGGGTGACGTTGGCGAAGCCGAGGCCGACCCCGTCGAGCACGGCCGTGCCGCAGTCGGGGCCCATCACCAGCAGCCCCCGCTCGGCGGCGGCCCGCTTCAGCGCGACCTCGTGCTCGAGCGGCACGTTGTCGCTGAAGATCATCACGTCGTGGCCCGCGGCGAGCGCGTCGGCGGCCTCGACGGCGGCCGAGGCGCCGGGCACCGAGACCAGCACCGGGTCGCCGGGGTCGGCGCCGCGCAGCGCCGAGGCGGTGGTGCGCGGCGGGGCCTGGGCGCCGGCGGCGGCCGGGCGGGCGCTGCGCAGCGCCCGCAGCGCGGCGTCGACCCCGGCCACAGCGGCCTCGAGGGTCGTCGGGTCGCCGTCGACCAGGCGCAGCGCGACCACCATGTCGTTGGGCCCGGCGTCGTCCGGCACCTCGAAGCTCATCCCGGCGAGCACGTCGAGGTTGAGCGGGGTGGCCATCGCGACCTGGGCGGCCGCGACGCCGGGCAGTGCCGCGACCGTGCGGCTGACCTGGAGCAGGGCGACGGAGTCGGCGTAGGCGCTGCGCACCTCGACGTGCTGGTGCGGGGGCCGGGTCATGCGGCTGCTCCTTCGGGGCGCAGGGTCGGGGGCAGGGTCGGGGGGAGCCGCTCGAGCGCGCAGGCGGCGCCGCGCAGCAGGGCGACGCCGGAGGTGTGGCCGACCGCGGTCAGCGCTGCGGCCCGGCGGGCCTCGTCGGGGCCGCCGCGGGCCCGCAGCCAGTCCGCCAGCTCGGGCAGGACCTCGCCGAGCAGGGCCGCCTCGAGCAGCGTCGCGGAGAGCAGGCTGGTGCGGTGCAGGTGGGCGCGCACGGACGCGTCGGTGCGCGGGGTGGGGGTCGCGGTGGCGCGGTGGGCGGCCAGCCAGCCGCACAGCAGGTCGTCGCCCTCGGGGGTCAGTCCGCCACCCCGGCCCACCAGCCCGGGGACGTCGGGGGCCGGGCCACCGGCCCGCGCGGCGATGCGCGGCACGGTGGTGTCGTGGAGGCGGCCGGGGACGACCGGGCCTCCGTCGAGGAGCAGCCGGCCGCCCTGGACCCGCACGTCGTCGAGGGCGAGCCCGGCCAGGACGCCGGGGCCGAGCACCAGGGCGGTCGGCGGCCGCGACGCCGCCGGGTCGACGAGGCCGAGCGCCCAGCCGCCCAGGTCGACGTACGCCGCCAGGGAGCCGCGGTGGAGCACCGTGAGACCGGGGCCGGCCGGGGTGTCGGGGGTCGCGCGCAACAGCGCGAGCACGCGCGGCGGGGCGCTCACCGGGACCGGGCGGCGGGGGCTCACGCTGCTCGACGCTAGTCCTCGGGCTACGGTGCCTCCCATGTGAGGTTGTGCCAACGATCGGGTGGGCGGGCCTCAGGAGTTGCCAAGTGGGAGCTGCGACCGGCTGCCACGGACCAGCGGGGGGCTGCATGGAGCCGGACGTCTCGACCACAGCGCTGGCGCGCATCGACGCGCTGCACCGCGGCCTGACCCGCGTGGTGCTCGACGGAGGCGGCCTCGACGCCGTCGCCGGCGAGGTCGCCCGGGTGCTCGACGTCGGCGTGCTGGTGACCTCGACCGACGGGCGCGAGCGCGCGGCCGCGCTGCCCGGCGAGCTGCGCGACCGGCTGGCCGCCCTCGACCTGGTCACCTCCGGTGGCCGGGTGCGGGTCGAGCGGATGGAGGGCCGCGGCGCCCGCGTCGGCGACGGCGAGGCCCGCGGTGTCGGCGTCGGGACGGGCGAGCACGAGCTGGCCCGGCTGGTCGCGGTGCGCGCCGACGGCCCGATCGGGGTCGAGGAGGTCGCGCTGCTCGAGCGCGCCGCCGACCTGACGGCGCTGCTGGTGACCCGCCAGGACGCCGTGGCCGAGGTCGAGCACAAGTACGCCGGCGACTTCCTGCGCGACGTCTTCCTCGGCCGCGCCGGCGACGACGTCTTCGTCTCCGAGCACGCCGCCTCGCTCGGCTGGCGCCTCGAGGGACCCACGGTGGTGCTGGTCGCCGAGATCGACCCCGCACCCGAGGCCGGGGTGGCCGACCGGGTGCAGTGGCGACGCTGGCAGGAGCGCTTCGCGGCCGCCTGGCGCCAGGTGCTGCGCGGCCTCGACGCGAGCGTGCCCGTCGTCGACCTCTCCCACGAGGTGGTGGTGCTGGTGCCGCTGGACGAGCAGGCGACCGGCACCGAGCCGCTGCCCGGCGAGGACGTCGTACGACGGGTGGTGGCGGCGGTCGCCGGCGACAAGGGCGGCGGGCGCCGGCCGTTCTCGGTGGGGGTCAGCCGCCCCGCCCCGGGCCTCGCCGACCTGCCGGCGGCGTACGCGCAGGCCCGCCGGGCCGTCGACGTGGGGCGTCGGGTACGCGGCGGCGGCTCGACGACGTTCTTCGACCAGCTCGGGCTGCACCGGCTGATCGCGATGGTGCCCGACGTCGCCGAGCTGCGGGCCTTCGCCGACGACGTGCTGGGCCCGCTGGCCGCCGACACCACCGAGGCGGTCGACCTGCGCGAGACCCTCCAGGTGCTGCTCGACACCAACTTCAACGTCGCCGAGGCCGCGCGCACCCAGTTCTTCCACTACAACACGATGCGCTACCGCGTCTCCAAGCTCGAGCGCCTCCTCGGCCCGCTCTCCAGCGACCCCCACCTGCGCCTCGACGTCGCCGTGGCCCTCCGGGTGCTCGACGTCGCCGGTTGACGGCCGAGCAGTCACTTTTGAACCACCGAGCGGTCAGGTTTGAACCCTCGACCGGTCACTTCCGCACCGTCGAAAAAGTTTTCGATCCGCTTGTGGAAAACGGGGTTTGACCTGGTGCTTTGACGGTGGGCCCTGAGATACTTCACTCATGTCGACCACCGCCGCGCACCCCATCGGGAGTGCTGTCGCGCGGGCCCACGCGGTGCTGGACGAGGTCGCGGAGATGTCTACCTGGTCGATGAGCCAGGCCGAGACCGCGCAGGCGTTGGTGGAGGTCGCTCGGCTCGAGGCTCGGTGGGGCGAGGTGCGCTCGCGGCTGCTGGAGCACGCCGATGCGGTGGCGGTGCAGGAGCGCAACGCCTCCCCGTCGTTGGCGGTGTGGCACTCCAACGTCACTAGGACCACCAAGCGGGAGTCGTTCCGGCAGGTACGCCTGGCCGAGGGACTGGCGCGTCACGTGCTGGTGCGCGAGGCGCTGGGTCGTGGGGATCTGGTCGCGGAGCAGGCGTCGGTGATCTGTACGTCGTTGGATGCGCTGCCCGACGACCTCGACCCGGCGGTCCTCGAGCAGGCCACTGCGGCGTTGGTGGCGTTCGCTGGGGTGCACGACGCGAAGGCGCTGCGGGTGCTGGGGCGTCGCATCCTTGATGTCGTCGCCCCGGAGGTGGGGGAGGCGTGGGAGGCCGAGCTGCTCGATCGTGAGGAACGCGAGGCCGAGAAGTCGTCGGTGTTCCGGATGCGCGAGGACGGCCACGGCCGGATCAAGGGATCGTTCACGGTCCCGACCCTGGTCGGGCAGATGCTCGAGAAAGCCCTGATGGCGTTCGCCGCCCCCAGGCACCAGATCGCCAACCGGGCAAGCACGGATAAGGCACCAGAGCCGGTACGTCGGCCGACCGCGCGGCGGCTGGGCGATGCGTTCGTCGAGCTCATCGAACGACTCGACCCCAAGCGACTGCCCCGCGCCGGCGGGGTCAACGCGACCGTGGTCGTCACGATGACCCTCGCCTCGTTGCAGGGTGGGCTGGCGGCGGCTGCGCTCGACACCGGCGGCCGGATCAGCGCCGGGGCCGCGCGCCGGTTGGCGTGCGAGGCCGGCATCGTCCCCGTCGTACTCGACGGGGAGAGCAAACCGCTCGATGTGGGCCGGGCGAAGCGGTTCTTCACCAAGACCCAACGCATCGCGATGGGCATCCGCGACGGCGGCTGCACCGCCAAGGGCTGCGACGCACCACCCGCGATGTGTCATGCCCACCACGACGACCCCTGGGCCCACCACGGCCTGACCGACCTGGCCCGCGGTCGCCTGCTCTGCCCGTATCACCACCGGCGTATCCACGACCCCGACTACGAGATCGACATCGGTGGGGACAACCAGGTCACCTTCCACCACCGCACCTAAACCCAACTGTTCCTTAGGTGAGCGCCAGGACGGCGTACGCCGCGAGCCGGCCGGTTCGAACCGGCCGACTCGGCGTACCGCCCTGGGCCGAGCGACCGTCGAAACCCGGTGACCCCACGGCGTACGGCGAGGTCCGCGCGGTTCTTGCGGGGTCTCGGCGACGCGCGTCGCTGGCGCTCCTTGCTGCTCGACCAACGGAGCGTCGTGCGGCGAGGTCGGCGCGGTGCTTGCGGGGTCTCGGCGACGCGCGTCGCTGGCGCTCCTTGCTGCTCGACCAACGGAGCGGCGTGCGGCGAGGTCGGCGGGGTTCTTGCGGGGTCTCGGCGACGCGCGTCGCTGGCGCTCCTTGCTGCTCGACCAACGACGCGGCGTGCGGCGAGGTCGGCGTGGTTCTTGCGGGGTCTCGGCGACGCGCGTCGCTGGCGCTCCTTGCTGCTCGACCAACGGAGCGGCGTGCGGCGAGGTCGGCGG